>JANNQK010000164.1:0-13488 GCA_031400715.1 Actinomycetes bacterium
GCCCAGTACTTCCACCTGCTGCGCCGGCAGGTGCGCCGCGCGGTGCGCAAGCCGTTGGTGGTCTTCGCACCCAAGTCGCCGCTTCGGTCGAAAGACGTGATGAGCCACATCGACGCGTTCACCACGGGTTCCTTCGAGGAAGTGCTCGACGATCCGGGGGTGACCGATCCGGCCGCAGTGCAGCGCATCGTCTTCTGCTCGGGCAAGGTCGCGTGGGACGCGTTCGGTGAGCGCGCCAAGCGCCAGGCGCCGGTCGCGATCGTCCGTGTCGAACAGCTCTACCCGTTCCCTGCCGAGCAGATGCTCGCCGTGCTCGAGCGGTACCCCAACGCGCACGACCTCGTCTGGCTGCAGGAAGAGCCCGAGAACATGGGTCCGTGGAGCTTCGTCGAGCACCGCACATGGCGAGTGAAAGAGCGTGGCTACGACCTCCGTCACGTTGCTCGCGTCGAAAGCGGCAGCCCCGCGACAGGCTCGAAAGCGATCCACGACCAAGAACTGGCCGACCTGATGGACGACACCTTCCAAGGTTTCTGACCCCGGATCAGGCCAGATCAGGCCAGGTCAGGCCAGATCAGATCAGGCCAGGTCGAGCTCGAGGATGCTCGACAGCAATGCGAGCGCGTCGGTCGGATCGATCACCTTGATCGTGCGCATGCCCATCGCCGCAGCCGGTTTGAGGTTGATGCCCAAGTCGTCGAGGAACACGCACTGGTGCGGTGTCACCTCGAGCAGCTCGCAGGCGATCTCGTAGAAGCGCGGCTCGGGCTTGCGCACCCCCACCTTGCTGCTCTCGACCACATGGTCGAACCGAGCCATGATCGCGCTGATCGTCTCGGATCGTTCGCGTGACGCGTGCTCGCCGGTCACGTTGTTGGTCAGGCACGCGGTGCGATAGCCGGCCTCGATCACCCGGTCGAGAGCGCGCACCATCGCAGGGCGCACCTCGCCGGACAGCAGCGCCAGCACGTCGGCACCGGGCACGCGGTGACCGAGGGCCTCGCTCTCGGCTGCGAAGGCTGCGTCGAACTCGGCCGGTGTGATGTCGCTGCGTTCGAGGTGTGCCCACGCGTTGGTGTGCGGATCGGTCGCGTTCACCCCGCGGATGAAGTCGGGAGGGAGGTGGTGCTGCTGCTCGTAGTGGTTGAAGGCCTCGAACGGGCTCGACAGGATCACACCGCCGAAATCCCACAGCACAGCCCTGATCTCGGCCTTGACCCCGGCCTCGATCTCGGGCTGGGCAGCGGGAGCATCGAGCGGGCCGGTGAGGTCGGACATGATGGCGATGGTAGCGACGGTCGTGATGAGGTGTCGCAACCTGGTGTCCGAGCCCGACGGGATCCGGTGGTACGGCCCTCGGGCGTGGTTGACTGGGCGTGTTATGCCTCACCACGTCGTCGTTGACGGATCCAACATCGCCACGGAGGGTCGGTCGATACCGAGCCTCGCCCAACTGAACGAGGCGGTGATGGCGTTCATGGAGGAGCAACCCGATGCCCTCATCACCGTGGTCGTCGATGCCACCTTCGGTCATCGCATCGACGGCAAGGAGGTGAGCGAGTTCGACGAAGCGATCGCCAACAACGAACTCGTCGCTCCGCCGGCGGGCGCCGTCGGTCGTGGCGACGCGTTCGTGCTGTCCATCGCCAACAAGGTCGGCGCGACCATCCTCACCAACGACTCCTTCCAGGAGTTCCACGGTCAGTACGACTGGCTGTTCGACGAAGGCCGTCTCATCGGGGGCAAGCCGGTGCCGCACATCGGATGGGTCTTCGTCCCGCGCATCCCGGTGCGCGGTCCCGTGAGCCGGAGCGCGGTGAAAGAGGCCAAGCGCAAGAAGTCGGGTGGCTCCGAGCGCGTCGACAGGGCAGACAGGGCAGACAGGGCAGACAGGGCAGACAGGGCAGACAAGCGCGGTGTCGCTCGGATCGGATCGGCCGAGGCCAGCAAGCCCATGCCGGTGCCGAAGGCCCCACCGCCCGGAGCGCGCGTCGGCACACGCGAACAGCCCGTCCAGACTCCGCACCACACGGCGCGGGCCGCAGCTCCTGCGGCCGCAGCAGAACGTCAGCACGCAGCGACCGCGGCGCCGAAGGCAGGACAGCAGGTGAACGACCTGATGGCGTTCCTGTCGTTCGTCGAGCACCATCCACTCGGCAGCAGCGTGAACGCGGTGGTCGAGAACTACTCCTCCCATGGCGCGTACGTGCGCGTGGGCGATGTGAAGGGCTACGTGCCGCTGCGGCTGATGAGCGATCCAGCGCCGCGCAGCGCCCGCGAGTTCATGAAGATCGGCGATGCCGTGACGCTCGTGGTGGAGAGCTTCGCCCCGGCACGCCGCAGCATCGATCTCGCCACGGCTGCGATGGCCACGGCAACGCTGCCGCCCGCGGTCGCGAGCCGAGCGCCGAAGCGCGGGAAGCGAGCGCCCACGACCTCGCTGCCCGAGACGACAGTCGTGGCATCCACGACCGAGGTGTCTGCGGCGGCCGTGGCCGACGATTCGAGTGTCCGCACGCCGACGAAGGGCCGCCGCCCGAGCCGAAAGGCCGCGACCCCACCAGTGGCCGAGGCGCCGTCCAACGTGGCGGCTGCCGGCCCGGCGAAGCGGTCTCGAGTCTCGAAGGCGAACACCCCGGTCGCGGTGTCACCCGCTGCTCCTGCGGTCACCGAGAAAGCACTGCCGGTGAAGAAGGTCGGACCAGCCAAGAAGGCCCCGCCAACCAAGACTGCCGGGCCAGCCCAGAAGGCCTCGCCGGTCATGACGGTGGCGCCAGGCAAGAAGGCGACACGGGGCACCAAGGCGATCGCTCCCACCGTCCCGGCCCCGGTGGCCACCAAGACAGCACGAACGGTCAAGGCCACAGCCGCAGCACCGGCGAGGACCGCAGCACCGGCGAGGACCGCAGCACCGGCGAGGACCGCAGCACCGGCGAGGACCGCAGCACCGGCGAAGACCGCAGCACCGGCGAAGACCGCAGTACCGGCGAAGACCGCAGCACCGGCGAAGGCAACAGCACCGGCGAAAGCGGCGAAGGCGGGGGCGACCCCGAAGCCCGGCGCACAGGCGCCTCGCGCCGCGTCGGCTGGTGCATCGGCTGGTGCACCGGCGGGTGCGTCGGCACCACCGGAAGCAGCCAGCGCTCCGGCGCCGCGAGCCCGTCGCCACCGCTGACCCCCGGCATCGAGTCATCTGAGCCAGGGCCACCGCTGCAGATCTCACGAGCGGCAGCTACGGTCGTGGGGTGCGCATCGCCACGTGGAACGTCAACTCGCTCAAGGTCCGTCTGCCCCGAGTGGAGGAATGGCTCGCCGAGGTGCAGCCCGACGTGCTGTGCATGCAGGAGACCAAACTCAGCGACGATGCCTTCCCGGCGCTGACGTTCCAGGGCCTCGGCTACGAGTCGGTGCACCACGGCCAGGGACAGTGGAACGGGGTCGCCATCTTGTCGAAGGTGGGCATCGACGATGTGGTGGCGAACTTCGCGCCGGGCTCGGGCGATCCCGATCCCGACGCTCGGCTGATCACTGCTCGTTGTGGCGGGGTCCGCTGCACGAGCGTCTACGTGCCCAACGGCCGTTCGCTCGACAACGACCACTACCAGTACAAGCTTCGCTGGCTCGCCCAGCTGAAGCGGCATCTCGACGCTGTGGGCAGTCCCGATGAGGCGCTGGTCGTGACCGGCGACTTCAACATCGCCCCAGACGACCGAGATGTGTACGACCCGTCGAAGTTCGTCGATGCCACACACACCAGCCAGGCGGAACGAGATCTGCTCGCCGATCTCGAGGCGTGGGGTCTGGTCGACGTGTTCCGACAGCACTGGCCGCACGACCGCCTGTACAGCTGGTGGGACTACCGGGCGGGCGACTTCCATCAGGGTCGTGGCCTGCGCATCGATCTGCTGCTGGGGACGCGAGCTGTCGCCGAACGAGCGTCGTGGTCGATCGTCGATCGCAACGCACGCAAGGGCACGTCCCCGTCCGACCACGCACCGGTCGTCGTCGACCTGCTCGACTGAATCGTCGGCGGAACCTCTTCAGGCCGATGCCGGTTCGGGCCCGCGACCGGCGCCGGCCGGCGAGCACAACGCGAGCAGCTTCGGCGCCAACCGCTCGGCCGCGCTCACCCCGAGGCCGAGCCGCTTGGCCACGGCAACCACATCGGCGGGTGGGTCGGCGAGGATCGAGCGCAGCGTCTGATCGCTGCACACCGCCTGTGCCGACACGCCAGCGGCGCGCGCCACACCATCTCGCCACGAACGAAGGGCGTCGAGTGGATCGATCGGCCGCGCCGCACGACGCAACATGGCCGGAGGCGGCTGCGGCTGCTGGTGGTCGACCGTGGCCTCCACCGCCTCGAGCCACGGGCTCGCCCCGGTGGTGTTGTCGCGTCGTTGCGCAGCCCACGTGATCACGAGCTCGGTCGCGGCGCGAGTGAGTGCGACGTAGAGCAGGCGGGCCTCCTCGGTGCGCTGAACGGGCGTCGACGACGAACCGTGCGGCACAAGGCCGACCTCGACGCCGGTGACCACGACGGCATCCCACTCGCGGCCCTTGGCAGCGTGGAACGTGAGCAACGCCACGGCGCCGTCATCGTCGGGTTCGAGGTCGTCGAAGGGCTGGCGCAGCTCGACCCAGGTACGGAAACCGCCGGGTTCGTTCGACGTGAGGAAGCGGTCGACCTCCTCGGCCACGCGGGCACGGATCGGGGTCACCTCGTCGGAAGTCCAGACCGACTCGGCCCAGGCGGCCAGTTGCTCCCGGTTCTGGGTACGCGATGCCTCCATGATCGTGCGATCGAGGATGCTCGCGCCCACCGCTCGCGCCGTCGGCATGCCTGCGCTCGCGATCGCCCGCCCCAACAGGTCGAGCTGGTCGTTCGTTCGGGCCAGCACGGCGACGTGCTTGAGCCCGTACCGCTGCACCATGTCGCGAACCGTCATCGCCACCCGACGCGCTTCGTCGCGTTCGTCGCCTGCGGCGACGATCGAGATCGCCCGGGCGTCGGGGCGTCGCGACTCGGTGTCGTCGTGGATGTCGGCGGCCGTGAGCGCGGCCGACCCGGCGCTCACGATCTGAGGGGAGCAGCGATAGTTGCCGGTGAGCGAGACCACCGTGACCCCTGGGTAGTAGCGCTCCACCTCCAACAGCGTCGACGGGTCGGCGCCGTTCCAGCCGTAGATGGCCTGACGGTGGTCTCCGACAAGGCAGATGTCGGGGCGGCCGCCGCGAATCTGTTCGAGCAGCGCGAACTGGAGCGGGTTGAGGTCCTGGGCCTCGTCGACGAAGAGATGCCGGAACCGCCAGCGGACCACGTCACCGAACGTCGGATCGCGTCGCATCTGATCGAGCAGGTCGGCGAGGAGGTCGTCGAAGTCGATGACCCCACGTCGCTTCTTCAATGCGACGTACCGCTCGTGGACGAGGGTGTAGGTGTCGCCCTGGAGCGCCGGTCGCCGTCGGGCTGCACGGGTTGCCGCGGCGAACTCGCCAGGTGGGATGAGGCGGGCCCGGGCCCAGTCGATGTCGGCCAGGGCGCCACCCGGTTCGCATCGCACGCGCGTTTCGGTGAGCACCTCGCGGATCAGGCGACCGCGATCGTTGGCGACCACGGGCGCGGCCGCTCCCGAGGCCATCGCGCGGTCGCGCAGGACGCGCAACGCCACCGCGTGGAACGTGCCGGTCTCGATCGGTTCGCGGATCTCGAGTCGCCTGAGGCGCCGGCGCAACTCGCCCGCAGCGTCACGGGTGAAGGTGAGTGCGAGCACGTGGCGGGCGTCGGCCGATCCGTCGAGGAGTCGGCGGGCGATCCGGCGGGTCAGCACCATCGTCTTGCCCGATCCGGCCGCCGCCACGATGGCCAAGGGCGACGCGGGAGTGGTGACGGCGACGTGCTGTTCGGCATCGAGCCCGCGCAGAACGGTGGCCATCTGCTGCGCCGACCGCTGCTCGGGGGTGAGCGCGTCGTCGGTGGGGGTGTCATCGACCACCGCGCCACGATAGGGCTACGCTCCGCGCATGACGTTCTCCCAGAAGAACCTGAACGCGAACGAGACCATCGCGCTCGACCTGCACCCGCATTGGTGGTACTTCGCCGGTCCCGCTGCGTCCTTGGTGGCGGCGATCGTCTTCGGCATCTGGGCGATCCCGAAGAACTTCGACAGCGACGCGCTCGAGACGTTCCTGTCGTACGTCGCCATCGCCGCACTGGTGGGTACCGCGCTCTGGCTGATCGCTCGCTACCTGAAGTGGATGACCACCCACTTCGTCATCACCTCACATCGACTCATCTTCCGAACCGGGGTGCTGGCCAAGAGCGGCATCGAGATCCCGCTCGAGCGAGTGAACAACGTCAACTTCAATCAGTCGGTGTTCGAGCGGGTGCTCGGTGCCGGCGATCTGCTGATCGAATCCGGTGGAGAGGACGGCCAGAGCCGGTTCGCCGACATCAAGCATCCCGATCAGGTGCAACGGATGATCCACTCGCAGATGGAGTTGGCCGCCGAACGCCGTGGCAGCTACAGCCGCAACGATGGCGGTACGAGTGTCGCCGAAGAACTGGAACGGCTGGAGGGCATGCTCCAGCGGGGCACCCTGTCGCCCGAGGAGTTCGAGGCGCAGAAGCGCAGGTTGCTCGGCTGAACCGCCCAGCTCAACCCGACGTTCGACCCAGCATGAGGATCGTCAGTCTGGTTCCATCGGTCACCGAGACGCTCCTCGACTGGGGTGTTCCGGTTGCCGCGTGCACCCGCTTCTGCGAGCAGCCGTCCATGGTGCACGTCGGAGGTACGAAGGATCCCGACCTCGCCGCGATCGTGGCGCTGGCGCCGGACGTGGTGGTGATGGATCGCGAGGAGAACCGTCGCGAGGACGCCGACGCGCTCGTCGCTGCCGGAGTCCACGTCCACGTGACCCATGTCGTCGACGTCGACGGGGTGACGCCGATGCTGACCGACCTCGCCTCTGCAGTGGGCCACGAGATCGATCTGTCGAGCTGTGCCCCGTTGCTCGACGTGGACGACTCGGCGTGGGCGTCGGCGGTCGTGCTGATCTGGCGCCGCCCGTGGATGGGCACGGCGAGCGCGACCTACGGGTCGGCGATGCTGCGTCGCGTCGGCGTGACGAACGTGTTGGCCGACTCGGAGAGCACCTACCCCGAGATCACGCTGGAGCACGTGGCGCAGTTGTCGCCGACCTTCGTGGTGCTGCCGTCGGAGCCCTACCCGTTCGCCGAGCGCCACGTGGCCGAGATCGTCGCCGGGGTCCCCGGAGCAACGCCGGTGCTGCTCGACGGTCGCGACCTCTTCTGGTGGGGAACGCGCACGAACGGCGCCCTCGAGCGGCTCAGGGCCGTCCTGCGTGTGGCACGCCCACCGTCGTGACCAGCACCTGTGCATCCCGGCTGGCCAGGCATCGATCGGGATGTGAGTGGAGCGAGGTGAGCACGAACAGGTGTCGCCCCTCGGGTCCGCCCAACATGCACGCGAACGCATGGTGATCGGTCGCGAGCACCTCGAGCACCCGGCCGCCCTCGGCCACTCGAAGGCACTCGGGTGCTGCAGCGTCGGCCACCCAGATGCACCCCTCGGCGTCGAGGCAGATGCCATCGGGAATCCGGCGACCGAGATCGGCCCAGACCCGGCGGTTGCTCAGCCTGCCGTCTGTTGCTCGATCGAAGGCGGTGAGCCGACGGCCCATCGACTCGGCCACGATCAGGGTGCGGCCGTCGGGCGTGATCACGGTGCCGTTCGGGAACATCAGATCATCTGCTGCCACGCTCACCGAGCCGTTGGGCTGGACGAGGGCGAGCGTGGCCGGCACTGCTGTGGTGAAATCGCCTGCCGTCTCGGCCGAGTGCAGATCGAACCCGAAGTTGCCCACGTAGGCGCGACCGTCTGCATCGACGACCATGTCGTTGCAGTGCCAAGTGGCCACGCTGTTGAGATCTGCATGGATGACGAACCGGTCGTGATCGAGGCGGAGCACCTGGCGCTCCTGCATCAACACGACCAGCAGATCGCCGTTCGGCAGCCACCCCAGGCCGCTCGGCTGGCCCGGCACCTCCACCTTCACCACCACGTTGCCGGTGAGGTCGACGGTCTTCACCGCATGGTCGTACATGTCGCTGAACCACAGCGTGCCGCTGTGCCACCGCGGTCCCTCGCCGAAGCGCAACCCGGTGGCCAGGACCTCGAGTTGGTTCATGTGTGGGCTCCTGACTGATCGGTGTCGAACCGATCTCCTTGCGGGTCGAGGAGCGCAGCCCCGTCGACCGCGGTCACCTTCCACCCCTCGTCCATCGCTCCGGGTTCGGTGAGGGCGACGATGCATCCGCCGAATCCGCCGCCCGTCATCCGGACGCCGTGCACGCCGGGACGCGATGCCATGTGAGCGACCGCAGCATCCATCTGAGGAGTGGACGTCTCGTAGAGGTCGCGCAGGCTGGCATGGCTGGCCAGCATCAGGCTGCCGGCGCCCGCGAGGTCGTGGGAGCGGAGCGCGTCGGCGAAGTCGCGCACACGCTGGTTCTCAGCCACCACGTGCATCGCCCGCCTGCGCACGAGCGGATCGTCGATCGACGCAGCAGCGGCAGACGTCGCGGTGCGGAGCGGACCGATCACGGCTTCGGCGCTGGCGCACTCGGCCACGCGGTCGGCGTATGCAGAACCGACGAGCGTGCGGTGGGCGATGAACTGCACGACCACGTCGACATCGTCGGGCATGGGCACCGGGGTGATGGTCAGCGCGCCACAGTCCATCAGCAAGGCATGGCCGGCGACGCCGCCGGCGATGCTGAACTGGTCCATGATCCCGGTGGGTACCCCACTCGCCCGGTTCTCGGCCCGTTGGGTGAGCTGCGCCAACTCCACCACGTTGCCCTGGAACCCCAATGCCAGAGCGACCGCCACTTCGAGCGCGTGGCTGCTCGACATACCGCCGCCGATGGGGATGGTGGTGGTGACATGCCCGCGGATCCCCGACGTCGGTGACATCTCCGACACGACGCCGGCGACGTACTTGCCCCACGGGGGAGAGACGGAGGCCGGGTCGTCGACGCGGAGAGGGAGCGACACCGGCGCGGCGTCGTCGGCCGACGTGAGCTCGACGCGATCGGCGGGTTCGAATCGGATGTCGGTCCAGCGATCGATCGCCATCGGGAACACCAGACCGCCCGTGTAGTCCGTGTGATCGCCGATGAGGTTCACTCGACCGGGTGCCCGGGCGATGCGCATCGTCACGACAGGCCCAGTGCGACGCTGAGCCGTTCGATCGCCTCGAGGTCGAACGGAGCGCGCAGTGCGATGTTCACCTGGTCGGCGCCTGCCTCGACGTAGCGACCGATCGTGTCGAGCACCTGATCGTCGCTACCGGTGAGCACGCCGGGTCGGACGAACTCGGCGATCGCGCCGAACTGCTGCTGCAGGCTCGCCTCGGTGAAGGCGAGGCCGGTGTTGATCGCGCGCTTGATCCCTCTCGGATCGCGCTCGGCATTCGCACAGTGCTGGTCGAGCACAGCGTTCTTGCGGGCGAACTCCTCGGGCGAGATGAACGGCACGTTCCAGCCGTCGGCGTGCCGCGCGGCGATCTTCAGCGTTCGCTTCTCGCCCCCGCCGCCGATCCAGATCGGCAGCTTGTCCTGCAGCGGACGCGGCTCGTTGCGCGCCTCGGTGAGTGTGAAGTGGTCGCCGCTGAACGTCGTGACGTCGTCGTGCAGCAATCCGCGCAGGCACTGGATGCCCTCTTCGAGTTGATCCATCCGGGTCTTCACATCGGGGAACGGGATGCCGTACACCTGGTACTCCACCTGGGCCCAGCCGGCGCCGATCCCCATGTCGGCGCGGCCTCCCGACAGCTGGTCGATCGTGGTGATGGCCTTGGCCAGCACCGCCGGATGGCGATAGCCGATCGAGTACACCAAGGAACCGCAGCGCACCTTGGTGGTGCTGCACGCGAGCGCAGCGTGCATCGCCACCGCCTCGAGGCACGCAGCGTCGTCGGGCCGCCCCGTGGCGCCATAGAAGTGATCCCAGATCGAGATCCAGCCATACCCAAGGTCTTCGATGCGGCGCCACACCGTGCGGAGCTCGTCCGCCGTGGTGTGCTGCAGGCCGGCGTGCACTCCGAACACGGTCATGGACGTTGACGGTAGCCTGCGCTGATGCCACGCGCCCTCGTCGCCACCGGAATGGAACTCGAGTACGACACGTTCGGTTCGCCCGACGACCCCACACTGCTGCTGGTGATGGGATTCACCGCACAGATGATCCAGTGGGACGAGAAGTTCTGTCAGCTGATGGCCGACACGGGCCTGCATGTGGTGCGCTTCGACAACCGCGATTGCGGTCTCAGCTCGAAGATCGACGGCGTCACCGTCGACTCCGACGCCGTCTTGACTGCGGCCCTCACCGGCGGCGACGTGCCGCCGGTGCCGTACACCCTCAGCGACATGGCAGCCGACGGGATCGGGCTGCTCGATCACCTCGGCGTCGAGCGGGCACACATCATGGGCGCCTCGATGGGCGGGATGATCGCGCAGATGATGGCGATCGAACACCCCGCTCGTGTGCGCACCCTGATCTCGGTGATGAGCACCACCGGCGACCCGAACGTGGGACAAGCGGCACCCGAGGTGCTCGGCGTGTTGCTCTCGCCGCCGGCCACCAATCGTGACGAGTACATCGAGGCCTCACCGAAGTGGATGGTGTGGCATTCGAAGAAGCACCGCAGCGAGGCGCGCACGAAGGAACTGGCAGCAATCTCGTACGATCGGTCGAGCTACTCCGACGGCGGTCCGCGGCAACTGGCGGCCATCTTCGCCACAGGAGACCGCACCGAGCGCCTCGCGCAACTCGACGTGCCGGCCCTGGTGATCCACGGCCGCGACGACACGCTCATCACCCCCAGCGGCGGCTTCGCGACCGCCGACGCGATCTTTGGCGCGCACCTGCTGTACCTGGCCGACATGGGCCACGACATCCCCGAGCCGCTGTGGCCCGTGGTGGTCGACGCCGTCGCCACGCTCACCCGCTCCGCCTGACCCCAGCGCCACCCCTGCGCCACATCCCGCAAACGCACTCGGTGCCGCCGGCTGGTCGCGCGCCGACTAGAAACGCAGCCATGGCTGGACCTCTCACCGGATATCGGATCATCGAACTCGCAGGCATCGGGCCTGGCCCGTTCGCAGCGATGCTGCTCGCCGACATGGGTGCCGAGGTCATCCGGGTCGAACGGGCGCAGTCGGTGCGCGGTCCCGCGCCCGACACGCCCCACTTCGATGTCATGCTGCGCGGACGCCGCAACATCGCGATCGACCTGAAGCATCCCGATGGAGTCGCCACGCTGCTCGACCTGGTGGCGGGGGCAGATGCGCTGGTCGAGGGCTTCCGCCCTGGAGTGATGGAGCGCCTGGGCATCGGCCCCGACGTGTGCCTGGCCCGAAACCCGAAGCTCGTGTTCGGGCGGATGACCGGATGGGGTCAGGAGGGCATGTACGCCCAGGCCGCCGGCCACGACATCAACTACATCGCGCTCGCCGGCGCACTCGCCCACTTCGGTCGTGCGGGCGAGGCGCCGGTGCCACCGCTGAACATGGTGGGCGACTTCGGCGGCGGTGGCATGTTCCTGGCCTACGGGGTCGTGTGCGCGCTGCTGGAGGCGCAGCGCAGCGGACAGGGTCAGGTGGTCGACACCGCGATGGTCGATGGCGCGGCGGTGCTGATGAGCATGTTCTGGGCGTTCAAGAACGTCGGGGCCTTCGACGAGGACAAGCGGGGCACGAACCTGCTCGACACCGGCGCTCATTTCTACGACGTGTATCGCTGTCAGGACGGTCAGTACATCTCGCTGGGTTCGATCGAACCGCAGTTCTACGCCGAACTGATGCGGCTCACGGGCCTCAGCGACGATCCCGAGTTCGCCCGGCAGATGGACAAGGACCTCTGGCCGCATCTGAAGGCGCGACTGCACATGGTGTTCGCGACGAAGACCCGTGCCGAGTGGTGCGAGATCATGGAGGCCACCGATGTGTGCTTCGCTCCGGTGCTCACGATGAGCGAAGCCGCGGAGCATCCACACAACGTTGCCCGCGACACGTTCATCGATGTCGCGGGCGTGAAGCAGCCGGCGCCCGCACCGCGGTTCTCGCGCACGATCCCCGAAGTCAAGAGCGCGCCGGCGCACCCGGGCCAGCACAGTCGAGAGATCCTCGCCGACTGGGGTCTCGCCGCCGAACGCATCGATGCGCTCCTGGCCTCGAGGGCAGTGGTGGACGCCTGATGGGCACGCTGGTGTGTTTCCACGCTCATCCCGACGACGAAGCGATCGCGACGGGCGGGTCGATGGCTCGGGCTGTCGCCGAGGGGCACCGGGTGGTGCTCGTCGTGGCGACCAACGGTGACCACGGCGAGGTTCCCGAGGATCTGGCACCTGGGGAGACCCTCATGGACCGGCGCCGCACCGAGACCTCCCGTTCCGCCGAGGTGCTCGGCATCCATCGAGTCGCGTGGCTCGACTACGCCGACAGCGGCATGACCGGTTGGGATCAGAACGAGCACGAGGAGTCCTTTCACCAGGCGCCGCTCGACGAGGCCGCCGAGCGCCTTGCCGCCATCTTGCGCGAGGAGGCCGCCGATGTGCTCACCACCTACGACTGGCACGGCGGCTACGGCCATCCGGATCACATCAAGGTGCATCATGTCGGTCATCGGGCGGCCGAGTTGGCCGGAACGCCGACGGTGTTCGAATCGACCATGAACCGCGACGCGATCGTGCGGATGATGAGCGAGATATCTACGGACGATCAGCCCGACTTCGACCCCAACGGGCCGAGCGACGACGGCAACCCGTTCGGGTCGACCGAAGCCGAGATCACGCACGCGGTCGACGTCGGCGACTGGGTGCAGCGCAAGCGAGCGTCGATCGCCTGTCATGCGAGTCAGATCGGAGACTCGAGCTTCTTCATGTCGATGGAGGAACACGTCTTCGCCATGGCGTTCGGCACCGAGTGGTTCATCAAGAAGGGTGCTCCGACCGGGATGCGCGCTGGGTGGTTGTTCGAGTGACGCGCCTGTACTTGGTGCGTCACGGACGGGCGTCTGCCGGGTGGGACGTCGACCCGGATCCGGGCCTCGACGACCTGGGCAAACAACAGTCGATCGACGTCGGCGCCCTGTTGGCGCCTCTGGGCCCACTGCACGTGGAGACGAGCCCGCTTCGGCGCTGCCAGGAGACGGCCGCACCGCTGTTGTCGGCGTGGAGGTTGCCCTTGATGATCGAACCGCGCATCGCCGAGATCCCCTCGCCCGAAGGCGTGGTGATGGCCGACAGAGTCGATTGGTTGCGCACCGCGATGCAGGGCACCTGGGCCGAGCTCGGGCCGCGCTACACGTCGTTCCGCGACGGCGTGGCCGCCGCGCTCCGGTCGCGCACGCGCGACTCGGTGATGTTCAGCCACTTCATCGCCATCAACGCCGCGATCGGCGTGGC
>JANNQK010000165.1:0-5204 GCA_031400715.1 Actinomycetes bacterium
GGCCGCCAAGCACGATGCGTCGGTACCCGGCTTCACCTGGAGATGGAAGTCGGCCAACTCGGCGGTCTCGCTCCGCTTCGGATCGATCACGATCATCGATCGCGCGGGATCGTTGGCGATTTCCTTCAGCACCGTTCGGGCGCGGGCGATGCCGTGGCTCTGCCACGGGTTCTTCCCGACGAACATCGCAACCTCGGTGTGCTCGAAGTCGGCGCGCACGCCTCCGCCGAACATCTTGCCGTTCACCCAGAACTCACCGGTTTTCTCCTGGGAGAGCGCGTTCGCTCGGTAGCGGCCACCGAGGGCCCGCAGCGTGGCACCGCTGTACGCACCTCCCAGATGATTCCCCTGGCCGCCTCCTCCGTAGTAGAAGATCGACTCGCCTCCATGGGTGTCGCGGACTGCGGCAAAGCGTTCGGCCACCTCGCGGATCGCCGTGTCCCAGTCGATCTCCTCGAACGTGCCGTCGTCACGACGCCGCAGCGGCGCGGTGAGTCGGGGTTGATGCTGGTAGTGATCGAGGCGAAGTGCCTTTTCGCACGTGTAGCCCTGCGATGCAGGGTGCGCCTTGTCGCCGCGGATTCGTTCGAAGCGCGTCCCGGTGGATCCGCCGAGTCGGATCTCGATCCCGCAGTTGCATTCACACAGGATGCACGCACTGGCGTGCCACTCCGGAGGCTCGATCGCCCCGGCGGCCTCGTCGCTCTGATCGAACCGAGTGTCATCGCTCATGGGGCGATGGTAGACCACTTGGTTTCATCATGCAACGGACGGAGACGAACCCCTCAGATCTACGTCTCGACCGGTGCCGGCCGGGCGACCTTGGCCTTCACCGTGGTGAGATCGAGCCGGCCTCCGCAGTGATCGCACACCACGGTCGGCGTGGCGACGTGACCGCACTCGTGGATCAAGTCGATCGGCTTTCCCATCGGTGACGCCCACGTGTCGCCCCATGCCATCAGCGCGGCGATCACCGGGAACAGGTCGCGGCCCTTGGCGGTGAGTCGGTACTCGAACCGCTCGGGATGATCCTGGTACTTCACCCGGTCGACCACACCGTGGTCCACCAAGGTCCCCAGACGATCGCTCAGGATGTTCCGAGCGATGCCGAGATCGCCCTGGATCGCCTCGAAACGACGCTGACCGAACATCAGGTTGCGCACCACGAGCAGGGTCCACCACTCACCCACCACGTCGAGGGCCTGCGCGATCGAGCAGTTCAGGTGCGCCACGCTGGTGCGTTTCATCACGCTCAGCCTACTGCGTCGGCGGAGTGCAGACCGTTGTCACGAGATCGGGAGGCGCCGACTCGATCCATCTCGATGAAAATGCACTCGCCGGGGCAGGCCAACGCTGCATCGATGACCGACTGCTCCGATCGTGACGGCACCCACGCCAGGCTGCCCGAACTCCCCGGATCGTTCAGGGCCGTGCCGTCTTCGGCCACATATGCGATGCCGTCTTCGAGTTGGACGAAGACGTCGGGGGCATGATCGAGGCACAGCCCATCGCCGGTGCACAAGTCTTGGTCGATCCACACCCGCATGCGCGGCGACAGTACCCAACGATGGCGCGATCGGCACCTCGGACGGACAACCGCCACACCGCCTCAGACCGACGAGATCATCGGCATCGCAGGTTCCGTCCCTCCGGCTGTCTCACCTCGCAACGCCTCGCTACCCTTCCTCTCCGTGCCCGACGCCGTGCCGACCACCGCAGTCCCCGTCCCCCCGATCGCGAAACAGGTGCCTCACACGTGGAGCCGCCCCACCGGTGACGTCTCGGATCCGTGGGCGTGGCTTCGCGACCGGGACGACCCCGACACGGTCGCCTACCTCGAAGCCGAGAACGCGTACGCCCAGGCCTGGTTCGCACCCCACGAGCCGACGGTGCAGGCGGTGTTCGACGAGATCAAGTCGCGAGTCCAGGAGACCGACACCGCCGTACCCGTCCGCAAAGGCAGGTGGTGGTACACCGCTCGCACCGTCGAGGGCCTCGACTACCCGATCCACTGTCGCGGATCGAGCCGTGACACGGCCGAGTCCGAGACGGTCCTCGACGAGAACGTCGAGGCAGCGGGTCACGACTACTTCTCGCTGGGCCTGCTCGAGCTCTCGATCGACCATTCGGTCGCAGCATGGAGCGCCGACGTCGACGGCAGCGAGATGTACACCGTGAAGTTCCGCGACCTCGCCTCGGGCACCGACCTGGCCGACGTGCTCACAGGAACGTCGGCGTGGGGTGGTGCCGCATGGTCGGCCGACGGCCGCCATTTCTTCTACATGATGCCCGACGAGCAGATGCGACCCTTCGAGGTGTGGCGGCACGAGTTGGGAACCAGCCAGTCCGACGACGTGCTCGTGATCCACGAGGCCGACGAACGCTTCTACCTCGGTGTCGATCTGTGCCGCAGCGAGGAGTGGATCGTGTTCGAGGCGTCGAGCAAGACCACGGGCGAGGTGTGGTTGCTCGCGGCCGACGAGCCGACCGCCGCGCCCACCATCGTCCGGACGAGGACGGAGGGAATCGAGTACTCCGTCGACCACTGGGGCGACCGTTTCGTCGTGCTCACCAACCTCGACGCCGAGGACTTCCGGGTGATGAGCGCTCCCCTGGATGCGCCGAACGACTGGACCGAAGCGCTCCCACACGTGGCGGGCCAGCGCATCGTCGCGGTCGAGCCATTCGCCGACCACCTGGTCATCCACGAATGGTCACAGGCCCAGCAGCGCGTGCGGATCATGGGCAGGGACGGCGCCGTCGAGGCGTTGGAGGTGGGCACCGAGCCACACGAGCTCGAACTCGACGCCAACCCCGAGTGGAACACGACGACGCTGCGCTACTCGTACCAATCGTTCACCACACCTGCCTCGATCTACGAGCTCGACCTCGCCAGCGGCGAGCACACGTTGCTCAAGCGCACACCGACACCCAACGTCGTCCTGGCCGACTACGAAGCCAGCCGAGAGTGGGCCACGGCGCCTGACGGCACCAAGGTGCCCGTCGACATCGTTCGGCGACGTGGCGGCACCGCCGATGGAACGGCGCCGTGCTTCGTGTACGGCTACGGCAGCTACGAGGCCTCGATGCCGCCCTGGTTCAGCGTGGCCCGGCTGTCGATGCTCGATCGCGGCTGGACATGGGCACTCGTGCATCCCCGTGGCGGCGGCGAGCTCGGACGGCGTTGGTACACCGACGGCAAGCTGCTCGCGAAGCGGAACACCTTCACCGACACCATCGCATGCGTCGAGCACCTGCGCGACCTCGGGTGGGCGCATCCCCACAAGATCGCCCTGCGCGGCGGCAGCGCCGGCGGTCTCCTGGTGGGTGCATGCATGACGATGCGTCCCGAACTGTTCCGAGCGATCATCGCCGAAGTGCCGTTCGTCGACGCGGTCACCACCATGAGCGACCCATCGCTGCCACTCACGATCACCGAATGGGAGGAGTGGGGCGATCCTCGCGACGAACCGGCCGCCAGCTACATGCTCAGCTATTCGCCCTACGACAACACCGTGGCTCGCGATTACCCGGCCCTGTTGATCTCGGCTGGTCTCAACGATCCCCGGGTGAGCTATCACGAACCGGCGAAGTGGTGCGCAAAGCTGCGCGCGCTTCGCACCGACGACGCTCCACAGTTGTTGCGCACCGAGATGGGCGCTGGCCACGGTGGCCCGAGCGGTCGCTACGAACGCTGGCGTGACGAGGCGATCGTGCTCACCTTCGCCCTCGCCATCTGCAGCTGACCGTCATCCGAAGGCAGCCGCCACGCCAGCGATCGCGGCGAACACGGTGTTGCGTGCCACGTGCCGAACACCGAGAGGGGCGGTGCTCCACGCGCCGAAGCACGCGCACTGCGGATGACGACCGCGTCTCAGCTGGACCACGATCGCCACGGTGAACCCGAGCAGGGTGACGAGCGCAGCCAACGCCGGCCACGGCGCGAGCAAGCCGGCGATCAACAGCCCTCCGAGACCCATCTCCCACCACGGCACTGCGATCGCCAAGAGTCGTGGCGCGCCCAGCTCGGCAGCCTGCGCCGGCCAGTCCTGCCCGCGTGCAACCTTGCTCGCGCCGGCGACGGCGAACACGACCCCCAGCACCACCTCGGACAAGAACCCGACGACGTGCACCGCTGCGCCGGCGTCAGTCGAGCCGAATGGTGAGGCCTTCGCGAGCCGCGATCACCTCGAGGTCGAGCATCGATCCGGCCTTCACGGCACAGTCCCGAATCTCGTCGATCGCGTCGTCATGGCGCGTCGGGTCGTGATGGAACAGCGCAAGCCGCTTGGCGCCGGCCTCGTGCGCGAACCACACCGCGTAGTCGACCGTGCAATGGCCCCAGTTGAACTTCATCTCGAATTCGTCGGAGGTGTACTGGGAGTCGTGAATCAGGAGATCGACGCCGCGAGCGAGCTCCAGCGCCCCGTCGCTGGCGCGCATCGAACCGTCGTACGGTTGCTGGTGATCGCTCATGTACGCCACGCTGATGCCGTTCCACTCGATGCGGTACCCCAGTGTGTTGCCGACGTGTGGCACGAGTCGGGCGGTGACGTGCACCGGACCGATGTCGAAATCCTCGTCGGCCACGTCGTGAAAGCGGAACGATCCCGGGAACTGGTCGATGCCGATCGGGAACAACGGCGGATGGATCGTCGAGCGGAACACCTCGGCCACCGAGCGACCATCCTCCTGGGCGGGTGCATAGACATCGAACGACGCGCCGGGTCGAAGCATCGGCGTGAAGAACGGCAGGCCCTGGGTGTGGTCCCAGTGGAGATGGGTGAGCAGGCAGGAACCTCGGAAGCTGCCATCGTGCGGCTGGGTGGCCCCGAAGTAGCGCAGGCCGGTACCCAGATCGAACACGATCGGGTCGGCGTCGGGGATCGCCACCGAGACGCACGACGTGTTCCCGCCGTACCGCGCAATGTCATCGCCGTGGCACGGGGTGGAACCCCGGACACCATGGAACGTGACGTCGACCCCTCGTTGACCCCCGATGCTCTTCACGATAGGACCAGCGCCCCCCGTCGCTCAACTGGGGCGTCATCGGCGTCTCGTGACGTCCGTCGCAGCCGCCGTCACGGGCACCCGACGATCAGCGAACCAGCGGCGCCCGCCTGATGTCCACGAGCGACCGAAGTCCTCGCTCACCGGCGTCGAGCCGGCTCGTACCGCGTGGCTACGGTGAGCTCATGACGTCA
>JANNQK010000166.1:0-50425 GCA_031400715.1 Actinomycetes bacterium
CCTGAAGAAGATGTGGAAGAGCCCCAATGGCACCATCCGCAACATCCTCGGCGGCGTGATCTTCCGCGAGCCGATCGTGATCTCCAACATCCCGCGGCTCGTGCCGGGCTGGACCAAGCCGATCGTCATCGGGCGTCATGCTCACGGCGACCAGTACAAGGCAACCGACTTCAAGGTGCCCGGCGCCGGCACGGTCACGATGACCTACACCCCTGCCGACGGCAGCCAGCCCGTCGAGATGAAGATCGCCGACTACGGCGACGACGGTGGCGTGGTGATGGGCATGTACAACTACAACGACTCGATCCGCGACTTCGCTCGGGCATCGTTGCGTTACGGCCTCAACCGCAACATGCCGGTGTACATGAGCACGAAGAACACGATCCTGAAGGCCTACGACGGCTCGTTCAAGGACATCTTCGAAGACGTGTACCAGAACGAGTTCAAGACCGAGATGGACGCCGCAGGTCTCACCTACGAGCACCGCCTCATCGACGACATGGTCGCGGCCGCGATGAAGTGGGAAGGCGGCTATGTCTGGGCCTGCAAGAACTACGACGGCGACGTCCAGAGCGACACCGTGGCCCAGGGCTATGGCTCGCTCGGCCTGATGACCAGCGTGCTCATGACCCCGGATGGCAAGACCGTCTAGGCAGAGGCCGCTCACGGCACGGTCACGCGCCACTATCGCGAGCACCAGAAGGGCAACAAGACCTCCACCAACCCGATCGCATCGATCTATGCGTGGACGCAGGGCCTCACCTACCGCGGTCAGATGGACGGCACGCCAGATGTCGTTGCATTTGCACTAGCCCTCGAGGCAGTATGCGTCGAGGCCGTCGAACAAGGCGAGATGACCAAGGATCTCTCCTTGCTGATCAGCAAGGACGCGCCGTACCTGAGCACGGAGGACTTCCTCGATGCCCTCGACGTACGCCTTCAGGCGAAGATGGGCTGACGATCACCGGCCAGCTCGGCCCACGCATCCGGGTCCCACATGCCGCCACGCATGAAGGCCTTCGCACAATGCACGTACGTGGTGTCGACCTCGACCACGATCGCCGCCTTCCGCTCGGACCGCCGCGCGGCGACGTGTCGGCATTGCCGTCCGGGTCGAAGGTGCCAACGACGCCAAAGCGGCAACGTTCGAGGAACTGCCGCGACGCGGCATCGATCGCGGCCCGCTCCTTGTTCACCGTCAGCGATGACGGTTGCCGGTAGTGCTGCCGCAACTACTCGATCGTCGCGATGCGATGATGAGTCTCCTGCGTTTCGTCCATCATCGGAGCCTAGGTTGTGGAGTGATGGAGATCCGGCTGATTGCACACGACGACGACCTCGCACGAGCGGGGGCACTCGTCCAGGCGGCCTACCGGTCGTTGCCCGAATACCCCGCCGACGACGAGTACGACCGCTACCTCGGCGACGTCGCTGCTCGCCTCGAGCCGGCCGGTGAGGTCGACGTGATCGTGGCCGTGCTCGACGGCCGCCTCGTCGGATGCCTCACGTTCGTGCCGGGTTCCGGTACGCATCACCACGAGTTCGACGATCCCGATGCCGCCAGCTTCCGCTACTTCGGCGTCGATCCAGCGGTGCACGGCGTCGGCGTCGGACAGGCGATGGTGCAATGGTGCATCGACGAGGCACGCCGCCTCGGCCGACGCCGGATCCGCATCCACACGATCCCGGTGATGAAAGCGGCGCAGCGCATGTACACGCGACTCGGCTTCGTGCGCACACCAGAGCACGACGAGACGTGGGGCGCTGTCGAAGGCATCGCCTACGTGCTCGACTTGTGAGGGCGTGACAGCGCATCTCGCTGCGCGACGTATGGTGGCGACGTCGTCCGCAGCCAGCAGAGGTGCGATGGCGATCGAGGAGGCAGGGATGGAGTTCGTCTGGGATCCGCCAGGTCCGGGCCAGTGGGCGCGCGATCGGTCGCACATGCCTGCGGGGGCCACTCCGATCATCCAGCACATCGCCTCGGTCGCAATGCCGGCCGGGATGCGCCGCACGTTCGCCGAGTTCGGCACCCCGCTCGAGACGCTCGATGTCCGTTTCGTGAACGGTCAGTTCTACTCACGGTTGCGACCGCTCCTCCGACCCGACAAACCCTCCGAAACGCTCCCTCCGACGTTCGTGCTCAAGCTGGCGATGCGTCTTCACCCCGAGCTGCGCCGACGCAACAAGGCTGCGGGCAGAGTCCTCGCCGAGCAGCCGTGGAACCAGGTGATCCACGACTGGCATCACGGCGGCAAGGCCGTCATCGTTGCCCAGAACCTCGCGCTGCAGGACGTGGACCTGCCTGCGCTCGACGACGCAGCGCTGCTCGCCCACGTTCACCGCTGCATCGGACACTGTCTCGTCAATTGGGAACACCACTTCTGGTTGCACGGTCACGACCTCGGTCCGCTCGGCCAGTATCTGCACCATGCGATCGAGTGGGGTGTGTCCGCTTCTGAGGCGCTGTCTCTGTTGGAGGGAGCATCACCCTCGACGAGCGCGCCGATGCGCGCACTGAGCGAGATCCGCGCGCTGGTCGAGGCGGCAGGCCCACCACCGACGTCGCTCGATCAGCTCCGGTCGATTTCTCCGGAGATCGATGCGCTGGTCGAGGACTACCTTCGCCACCGGGGCTCGGTGCTGTTCTCGCGCTACGACGTCGATGGCATCGCGCTCGGGGAGCGACCCGACTTGGTCCTGGCCAGCATCATGAACGCCGAGGTCCACGACTCGGCAGTCGAGGTCGCCGAGCGCATCGCACGCGTACGCCTGGAGGTCGCGTCCGACCATCGCGACCGCTTCGACGAGATGCTCGCCCAGGCCCGCGCGGCGATGGATCTGCGTGACGACAACGGTCCCACCACCGCTGAGTGGCCAGTGGGCCTGCTCCGCGTCGCCCTGCTCGAACTCGGTCGGCGGTTGGCAGTGCAGGGACTCTTCGATCAGCGTGAACTCGTGTTCGAACTGCGCCCCGATGAGTTCACCAACGCCTTGTTCGGTGGCGTGCCTTCCAACGGCGACCTCGTGCACCGCGCCGACGTTCGCAGGGCGCAGAAGAGCGCCGAAGCCCCGCCGGTGCTCGGGCCTGACGAACCAACCCCGCCGATGGATGTGCTGCCGGCCAACCTCGGTCGGATGGTGGCGATGGTCCAGACGGTGATGGCCCACCTGGGCATGGACGGTGCCGCCGCA
Source organism: Actinomycetes bacterium (assembly GCA_031400715.1). Lineage (GTDB taxonomy): Bacteria > Actinomycetota > Acidimicrobiia > Acidimicrobiales > Ilumatobacteraceae > VFMC01. The sequence continues at coordinate 3,196 of JANNQK010000166.1, forward strand.
GGGTCGGTCGCGGCAGGCGGGTTGACCGGCACGGGTGTGGGAACGACGGTCATGCGGGGCCGGGCACGGGTGGCCACCTCGCCGGAAGAGGCACTCGACCGACTCGAGCCGGGTGACGTGCTCGTCGTCGCCGGTACCACGCCTGCATACAACCTGGTGCTCTCGTTGGCCGGTGGCGTGATCACCGCCGACGGCGGACCGATGAGTCACGCCGCAGTGATCGCCCGAGAGCTGGGCATCCCCGCGATCATCGGCGCCCGCGGGGCGCTGACCGACATCCCCGATGGCTCGATGGTGGAGATCGATCCAGTGGCGGGTTCGGTTCGGATCCTGTCCTCGGCAGACGGGTGACGCCAGCGAGCAGCTCGAGCGCGGTGGCCTGAGCGATCGCCGGAGCGCTGTGTGAGACTGCGGCGATGCGCGCCGTCGTCTTGCAGAGCCATGGTGGACCCGAGGTGTTGACGATCGAGGAGGTCGCCGATCCTGTGGCAGGCCCCGACGAGGTGGTGGTCGACGTGGCGGCGACGGCCTTGAACCGCGCCGATCTGCTCCAGCGCATGGGGCTGTATCCCGATCCGCGCAAGCTCCAGCCGGAGATCCCCGGACTCGAGTTCGCGGGCACTGTGCGGGCGGTCGGGGCACGCGCGACGATGTGGAAGGTCGGCGACCGCGTGATGGGCATCGAGGCCGGTGGTGCCTACGCCGAGCAGATCGCCACCCATGAACGGCAACTGCTTGCCGTCCCGAGCGGCATCGATCTGGTTCACGCGGCAGCGATCCCCGAGGTGTTCCTCACCGCGTGGGACGCGCTGGTCCTGCAAGGGGGCCTCTCCAGCGGGCGATGGGCGTTGGTGCACGCCGGTGCCAGCGGCGTGGGCACGGCGGCGATCCAGATCGCCAAGGCGATCGGAGCGCGGATCGCCGTCACGTGTTCGGCCGGCAAGGCGCAGGCCTGTCGCGACCTCGGAGCCGACCTCGTGTTCGAACGCTCGCCACACGATTGGTTGAGCGACGCGAGGAAGGCAGTACCACAGGGTTTCGACACGGTGCTCGACGTGATCGGTGGTGACGAGGTCGATCGGAACCTGCACGCCGTGGCGCTCAAGGGCACGATCGTGCAGGTGGGCCTCATGGGTGGTGGCACCACGCCGGTGAACGTCGGTCTGCTGCTCGGCAAACGCGCCACCTGGGTGGGCACCACGCTGCGCACCCGGCCGCTCGAGGAGAAGGTGGCGGTCACCCGCCGGTTCGCGGCCGAGATGCTGCCTTTGTTCGAGACCGAAGCACTCCGTCCGATCATCGACAGCATCTACGAGTTCGACCGGATCGCTGATGCACATCGGCACATGGAGGCGAACGCGAACACCGGCAAGATCGTCGTCCGGATCGGTTGAGGCGCCGTCTCGTCAGCGCGTCGCCCCGTCGTCAGAAGATGCCGGGAATCCGCAACGCCGCCCGCCGTGCGACGCGTGTGGAGTTGCTCACTCGGATCGACCGCCACGATGGTGTGATCGAGGTCGTCGACGACGGGCCCGGGTTCGATCCCGCCGAGCATCACCGTCCCCCTCAGCCGCTCCTGATTCGACCGGCGATGAGAGATGAGGGGGCGGGTCGCTGGGGCACTCATCTCTCATCGCGGGTCGGTCCGTGGTGGGGAGGCCATGATGGGGGGATGAGCGACGCACCCCCATCTCGGCCGTTACCTGCGCACGGTGCGGGCACCGTGGCCATCGGCGATCGCACGGTGCATCGACTGGGGTTCGGTGCGATGCAGCTCACGGGTGACGGTGTGTGGGGGTCGCCGGCCGATCGCGACGAGGCGCTGCGCGTGCTGCGACGCTCGGTCGAGCTCGGCGTCGACCTCATCGACACGGCCGACTCATACGGCCCCGATGTCAGCGAGGAGCTGATCCGCGAGGCGCTCCACCCGTATCCCGATGATCTGGTGATCGCCACCAAGGCCGGTCTGGTGCGACCGGCGCCGGGGGAGTGGCGCACCGACTGCCGACCCGAGCGACTGAAGGCGCAGTGCGAGGGCAGTCTGCGCAAGCTCGGTGTCGAGCGCATCGATCTGTTCCAACTGCACAGGATCGATCCTGCCGTGCCGCTCGCCGATCAGATCGGCGCCCTGACCGAACTCCAGCGGGAGGGCAAGATCGCGCACATCGGTCTGAGCGAGGTGACGCTCGATCAGCTCGTGGAGTGTGCGGGTTTGGCCACGATCGTGTCGGTGCAGAACATGTACAACCTGGTGAACCGAGGGGCCGAACCGGTTCTCGAGCACTGCGAACGCGAGGGCATCGCCTTCATCCCGTGGATCCCACTCGGCAGCGGTTCGCTGTGCAGACCGGGTGGTCCGCTCGACGAGGTCGCGCGGAACATGAAGATCACCCCGGCCCAGGTGGCTCTTGCCTGGCTCCTCGACCGATCGCCGGCCATGCTGCCGATCCCCGGCACCTCATCTGTCGAGCACCTCGAGAACAACATCGCCGCCGTTCGGGTTCGGCTGATCGACTCCGACCTCGATGCGATCGACGATGCCGTCGGTGGATCGAAGCTGAGCCGCGGGTGGCGGTCCGTACGCAGTCGGCTCAGCCGGAAACGATGACGGTTCGGGTGTGCCATCCCGTCGCGCCGTCGGGGTCGGGCCGTGCGACTTCTTCGGTCTGCGTGTCGCCCGTGGCATCCGTGGCCCGAACCTGGATCCGGTGCTCGCCGGGGTCGACCGCAGCCGTGTCCCAGTCGTATCGCCACTGGCGCCAGGAGTCGATCGTGACGTCGGTGGCCACGTCGGCCTCCTGCCACGGTCCCTCGTCGATGCGAACCTCCACCTTGGCCACCCCGCGGCGCTGAGCCCAGGCGATGCCGGCGATCGGCACGATGCCGCTGACATCGTCGCCCCGCGCGGGCACGTCGATGCGTGACTGGGTCTTGATCGGAGCCTCTCGCGACCAACCGCGCGGCACCCAGTACCCCTCGGCCTCGTCCCAGGTGGTGAGATCGAGGCGACTGAGCCACTTGGTGGCGCTCACGTAGCCGTAGAGGCCGGGAACGATCATTCGGGCGGGGAAGCCGTGCTGCAGCGGGAGCGGTTCGCCGTTCATGCCGATGGCGATCATCGCGTCGCGTCCGTCGAGCGCCGCCTCGATCGGGAACCCACACGTCCAACCATCGACCGACGTGCCGAACACCTGCTCGGCCTCGGGCTCGACGCCGGCTTGTTCGAGCAGATCGCGCAGCAGCACGCCCTGCCACACCGCATTGCCGATCAGATCGCCACCCACCTCGTTGGAGACACACGCGATCGTGATGATCCGCTCGACCTGCGGGAGCGCCAACAGGTCGTCGTTGGTGAGCGTGATCGGTGTGGCCACTCGACCGCCGATCTCCATCGACCAGGTGTCGAGACGGATGCGGGGCACCGACAACGCTGTGTCGATCAGGTAGAAGTCGTCGTTCGGGGTGAGGTACGGCGTGACCGGACTCAACGTCGCACCGGCTGGAATGGCCGGTGCGGTCGACACGATGTCGGCGTCCGAGGGCGTCGGATCGTTGCCGACCGCGGGCAGGACGTCCGGGGCGGCGTTGCGGATGCGGTCGATCCGGTCGTTCTCGAGCTTGCGCGCCACTCCGGCGGCCACGATCGCCGTCCCGGCCATGGCACCGGAGGCGGTGACGAAGCGGCGGCGGTCGAATCCGTTGCGGGCTCGGGTCGGGGTGGCGGGAACCTCGCTCGCCCCGTCGTTGGCGCGCACCAGCGTGATGAGGTACCAGATCACCGCGCTGCCCACCACGGCGCCCAACAGTGCGGGCACCGCAGCCTCGATCGACTGGTTCGGCCGACCGGCGGCGACGATGGCTCCCACCACCCCGAAGACCACCATCGCGGCAGGACCGATGAGCGGTCGCCGACGCGCCAGTGCGCCCACCACAAGGCTCAGGATGCCGATCACCGTCACCATCCCGACGCGGAGTGCGAGCTTGTCGTTGGTGCCGAACACGTCGATCGCCAGGCGCTTCAACCACTTGGGGGTGTGGTCGATGAACTCGCTGCCCACGGCGTTCAGCGGAGAGTCGACATCCATGACCGCGGCGACGACGAGCCCGATCGCGATCGCCGCCGCCCCAGCCAGGAAGCCGCTGAGCCGTGCGGCCCACGCCGGTGCTGTGGCCCCGTCGCGTCGCGGTGCTGTCGGGTCGATCTCGGCGGTGTCCTCGCCGGGGGCGGGCGTGGTCATGAGGGGGATCCATTCGAACGAAGAGGGTGGGGAGGTGGACGGAGGGGGGCCGGCGCCGGCGTCGCAGAGGCCGGCACCGATGTGGGCAACGTGATGTGCACGATGCCGCCAGGACCGTCGCCGAGCGAGATCTGTCCGCGGTGAGCGGTGACGATCGCGCGACAGATCGCCAGACCGAGCCCGCTGTTGCCGGTGCGCGCATTGCGGGAGGGGTCGGCTCGGTGAAACGGCTCGAACGCATGCTCACGGAAGTCGGCCGGAAAACCGGGTCCGTCGTCGCGCACGGTGAGATGGGCTTCGAGCAGGTTGCCGCCCACCTGCAGATCCACGCGGCCGCCGGTCGGACTGTGACGGATCGCGTTGTCGACGAGGTTGCGAACCACTCGGGACAACTCGAGCGGACTGCCGCTCACCGTGCCAGGGCCATCCGAGCGCACCGTGAGGGTGACGTCCTTCTCGGATGCCAGTGCGCCGAGGGCTTCCACGCACTCGTCGGCGAGTTCGGCGAGCGACACGCGTTCGGTCGTCGACGAGACGTGACCCGATTCCAGCCGAGAGAACTCGATGAGCTGATTGAGCAGAGCGTCCATCGAACGCACCTGCGACAGCATGGTGGTGATGGCGGCGCGCGGGTCGCGTGTCACGCCGTCCTCGATGCTCTCGAGCGACGCTCGCATGGCTGCGAGCGGGGTGCGAAGGTCGTGGCCCAGACTCGTGAACAGGTGCTGTCGTGCTGCCAGGGCAGCAGCGCGCTCGTGCTCGGCGGCAGCGAGTGATTCGACCATCGTGTCGATCGCGGTTGCAGTGGTGCCCACCTCGTCGGCGCGGCTCACCCCGGTGCGCACGGTGAGGTCGCCGTCGGCCACCTGCGCCGCGACCTGTCCCAGTCGGTGCAGATCGCGAGCGAGCGGGCGGGTGAGTTGACCGCCCACGATGAGTGCGATGCCCGACGACACCAAGAGCACCACCAGGAACAGTCGATAGTCGCGGCTCGACACGAACATCGCGTTCGAGGCCGCCGAGGACGACACTGCTCCGAGCGCCAAGGAGCACAGTCCGACGGTCAGCGCGACGCCTGCGACGCTCGCCCGCTTCGACACCCATTTGGCGAGCAGCGGGGTGATCGCGATCGCCAACACGGCCGGGCCGACGATGATCAGCCAGAGTCGCACGCGGTCGTCGTCGGCCGGCTGCACCAACAGCTCGGCCAGGACGATCGCCACCGCGACGAGGGCGCCGAGGCCCAGCAGCAGGCGCGTCGTCATGGCGCGAACACCTGTGTCGGTCGTGTCACTGGTCGAGTTCGTCGTGTTCATGGCTCGAACCGGTAGCCGACACCCCACACCGTGGCGATCCACCGCGGTTGCTCCGGATCGCGCTCGATCTTGTTGCGAACCCGGCGGACATGCACCGTGACCGTCGCCGGATCCTGGTAGTCGGGCGAGGAGTCCCACACCGACTCCAGCAGTTGCGCTCGGGAGAACACCTGTCGCGGGTGTGACGCCAAGTGCGCCAGCACGTCGAACTCCTTCGCTGTCAGCGCGATCACCTTGCCACCAAGGCTGACCTCCCGGGCGGCGGTGTCGATGCTGAGGTCGTCGAAGGTGAGCACCGCGGCGCCGACCGGTGCGCCGGAGCGGCGCAACACGCTACGCACCCGAGCCACGAGCTCGCGAGGAGAGAACGGTTTGACCACGTAGTCGTCGGCCCCGAGCTCCAGACCGATCACACGATCGGTCTCATCGGTGCGCGCCGTCAGCAAGATGACCGGCACGGTGTTGCCCAGTTCGCGCAGCACGTCGAGGCCGGAGCGGCCCGGCAGCATCACGTCGAGCACCACGAGGTCGGGATGGAACTCTGCGATCGCCGCCGCGACCTCGTTCCCATCGCCCACTTCGCGGACGACGTACCCGTCGCGTTCGAGATAGCGCGCCACGACGTCACGAACCGTTGGTTCGTCGTCGACCACGAGCACCCGTTGAACTGCCATGCCAGAACCATACGGAGCCACATCACGTGGTGGAACCCATTCGGAACCGAGTTTCTCGGATGTTTCCGGCTGCGACCGGCGAACGAAACATCCGATGTGGTCAGCGTGGATCAACACCGCCGACGATGCCGGGGCTCGGCGTCGCGTTGGCGCTGGCTGGTACGAGTCGCTCGTCGCGCGACTCGTGGTGTGATCGTCAGCGTGCGCTGAGCGGGGTGTAGTCGCGGGCGTCGACGCCCGCGTACCACTGGCGAGGCCGACTGATCTTCTGGTCCTTGTCCTCGAGCAGTTCCTGCCAGTGCGCCAACCAGCCGACCGTGCGGGGGATGGCGAACAACACGGTGAACATCGCGACGGGGAAGCCGAGTGCCTGGTAGATGAGGCCCGAGTAGAAGTCGACGTTCGGGTAGAGCTTGCGGTCCACGAAGTACGGATCCTTGAGCGCTGCCTCTTCCAGGGCGAGTGCCACGTCGAGCAGCGGGTTCTTGCCGGTCACCTCGAACACGTCGTATGCCGTCTTCTTGATGATCGTGGCTCGCGGGTCGAAGTTCTTGTACACGCGGTGGCCGAAGCCCATCAACCGGCTGCCCTTGCCGCTCTTCACCTCGTCGATGAAGGCCGGAACGTTCTCGACCGAACCGATGTCGGCAAGCATCCGCACGACGGCTTCGTTGGCGCCACCGTGCAGCGGGCCGTAGAGCGCAGAGGCAGCAGCAGCGGCCGACGAGTACGGGTCGGCGTTGCTCGACCCGACCACGCGCATGGCCGTCGTGCCGCAGTTCTGCTCGTGATCGGCGTGGAGGATGAACAGCACGTCCATCGCCCGCTCGAGGCGAGGATCGACCTCGTACTCGCCCACCTTCCACATCATGTTGAGGAAGTTGGCAGGGAAGCTGACGTCGTTGTTCGGGTACACGAACGGCAGGCCGACCGAGAACCGGTACGCCATCGCCGCGAGCGTGGGTGTCTTCGCGACGAGGCGAAGGATCTGCTTGTCGCGGGACTCCTTCGAGTGGATGTCCTTGGCATCGTTGTAGAAGGTGCCCAGTGCCGCCAGCGAGCTCACGAACATGCCCATCGGATGAGCGTCGTAGTGGAAGCCGTCGACGAAGCGCTTGCGCATGTTCTCGTGGATGAAGGTGTGGTGCACCACGTCGTGCGTCCACGTGTCGAGCTGGGCCGGGGTGGGCAGCTCGCCGTTGAGCAGCAGGTAGGCCACCTCGAGATAGGTGCTCTTCTCGGCCAGCTGCTCGATCGGGTAGCCGCGGTAGCGAAGGATGCCGGCGTCACCGTCGAGATAGGTGATCGCGCTCTTGCACGCCGCGGTCTGCATGTAGGCAGGGTCGTAGATGTACAGCGACGGGTCGAGCTCGCGCACCGCCGATGCCGGGAAGACACCGTCGGTGATCGGGACGGTGACGGTCTTGCCGGTGCGGTCGTCGGTGATGGTGATGGTGTCGGGCACGTTGCTCCCTCAGATGACACGGATGGGTTGCGGGGCTTTCTCCCCGGCGGGTGACACTAGCGGCGCGCACCGCCGACCTGAAGAACCAGGGATCGGTCCGAACCACCGCACGCACGCAGGCACAGAAGTCCGACCGTTCCATCAGCCCAGGATCACGGCCTGGACGTCGAGCACCACATGTGTCGTGCCCGCGGACCCGTTCCAGATGCCGACGAGGTTGTCGGGGGCCGGGGGCAGGCGCACCCACGCGTGATTCGGGACCGTCTGTCCCCGCACGAAGTTCAACGTCGAGGTGAGCGAGACCTGCTCGACCCAGGGAAACAAGGTGAGGAAGCCATCGCTCGTCGGCTCGGTGGCCGTTGCGTTGAACACGATTGCCCGAACCTGGAGATCGCCGACGCCGAGATCGTTGTCGAACTCGTACCCTCCGCCCGAGTACCGAGCAAACACATCGTTGCCCTCGCGGCTGTCCACCGCGCGGAACGGCGAGAGAGGAATGAACCGACCAGCGGTGCGCACGTCGTCGGCCGCCTTCAGGAACCCGACGATGTCGATGACCACGTGCGTGGCTCCAGAGTTGTTGTAGACGGCGAGCTCACGCTGATCCGCCAAGTTCACGATCACGAAGTTCGCTCTGGTCTCGCCTGGACGTAGGTTGAGCGTCGACGTGTTCGGCCGAGCGTTGAAACGGTTCTTGCCATGGACGGTGAGATGAGTGGCTGCGGTGGGCAGGGTGGCTGTGATGTTGAGCACCACCGCCTCGGCGCCGGGGAACCCAAGCGGGTAGGTGCGCTCCTCGCCGGGGCCGATGGCTCCCGACCAGTAGCCGGATTGTCGGGTATCCACCAGCCGGGACGGTGCGAACAACGGTTCGTAGACCAGATCCCCTATCGGAGAGAGCCAGCCGACGATGTCGATGATGACGTGGGTGAGCCCGCTGGAGTTGAAGACGTCGACCGCCCCTCCGAGCCCGAGCGTCAGCAGTGCGGAGTTCGGGACGGAGTCACCGACGACGAAGTTGAGGTTGGACACCAATGGACGTGGGTCGCCGGTCGGCCACACGGTCAGGAAGCCCGAGCTCGTCGGCTCGGTGACCGTGATGTTCGCGACGACCGCCGTCGCGTCGACGGGGATGCCGCCCCGCCCGGCGATCTGTACCTCCAGCGGCGACTGCGCAATCGCGCCGCCTGCGGCCCCGATGCCGAACCGAGTGTCGAGCAGCCGCACCGGATCGATCGGCGTGAGCGCGTCACCGGGCGGTGGCGCCGGCCGACCGTTGAAGGTCAACAGTTGGACCTGCATGGCGCCGGTGCTGTCCCACCAACTGGTCGACTCCGAGACCACCTGGACCGATGCGGTGACGATGCTGGTGTCGGTCGGCCGGAACACGACGTCGAACCAGCAGGTGGCGCCGCTCGGCAGGCTGGTGCCGCAGGTGCCGGGTGTGAGGGTCACGCTCGGCGGCGCGGACCCGCGGAACTGGAACACCGGGCGCAGCGTGGTGGTCCCGCTGTTCGCGATCTCGACATTGATCGTCGCGGACGAGCCGATCCTCGCGTTGGCGTGAGTGTCGCTGGTGCGCATGACGGCCAGGACATCGAGCGCCACCGTGGCCCTCCACGCCACCACGGAGACCTGGATGCCGTCGGGGCAACGTGTCGATGTACGCGCTGCGAAACGCCGGAGATCGGGACCCGAGGCTTCGAACTGGAGGATCTCGAGCCGCTGGCCGAGCTCCTGCGCAGGACACGGCGAGTTCGTTCGAGGTGTCGTGTTCGCGCCCGACAGGTCGACGTCCCAGGCGCCGACGACGAATCCGATCGACACCGGGACCGACACCATGAGGCTTCGGAATCCGATCGGGCCCATCGTCTCGACCCGGATGCTGTGGAACCCGCCGGCGGTCGAGTCGTAGGTCGCCACCCCACCTGTGGCCACGATGCCCTCGGAGAACACCAGGGTGACGCCGTCGTCCGGCGCAGCGCCGACCAGCGGCGCTCCACCGATCCCGAACATCGGTGCCGCGATCGCACCGGCGAGCAGTGCTGCTCCGAACCGGAAGCGGTGCCTCGGCCGGGTCACAGGGGCGTGTTGTCGTGGGGCCGGGGCTGGAGGCGCTCTCTCTTGTCGATGAGCGCCTCGAGCGCGTTGCAGATGACCGAACGCGTGTCGGCGGGTTCCACGACGGCGTCGACGTAGCCGCGTTCGGCGGCGATGTAGGGGTTGAGCAGTCGCTCGGCATAGTCGGCCTCGAACGCCGCTCGCTCTTCGGGGGTGGCTCGACGTTGCAGGATCGCCGCCGCCTGACCCGCGCCCATCACGGCCAGTTCGGCCCACGGCCACGCGATGCAGAGGTCGTTGCCCATCTTCTTCGAGTCCATCACGATGTAGGCGCCGCCATAGCTCTTGCGCAGGATGACGCAGATGCGCGGCACGGTGGCCCGGCCGTAGGCGAAGACGAGCTGCGCACCGTGGCGGATCATGCCGCGCCACTCGAGGTCCTTGCCCGGGTAGAAGCCGGGTGTGTCGACCAGGGTGATGATCGGCAGGTTGAACGCGTCGCAGAAGGCGACGAAGCGCGCTGCCTTCTGGGAGGCGGGGATGTCGAGCGTGCCGGCCAGCGAGATCGGCTGGTTGGCGACGATGCCCACCGGCATGCCGCCGAAGGTGGCGAATGCGGTGACCACGTTGGCCGCCCAGCGAGCCCTCAGTTCCAGCATCTCGCCGTCGTCGGCCAGGCTTCGGATCACGTCGCGCACGTCGTAGCTGCCGGTGCTGGAGGGTGGGATCACCGATCCGGCTTCGGGAGTCGGGCGGTCGATCGGGTCGTCGGTGGGGAAGCGGGGCGCCTCTTCGTCGTTGTGTGACGGCAGGTAGCCGAGGAGTTGGCCGACGATCTCGATCGCAGCGTCGAGGTCGGCCGCAACCATGCTCGCCGCGCCGGTGTAGCGGGCGTGTGTCGAGGCGCCGCCGAGTTCTTCGTTGTCGATCACGATGCCGGTGAACTCGGCCACCATCGTCGGCCCACTGACGAACGCATAGGAGTTCGAGGTCATCACCACGAGATCGGCGAGCCCGATGAGGAGCGCTGGGCCGCTGACCGCTGGACCGTCGACCACCATGATCACCGGCACGACTCCCGAGCAGTCGGCGATGGCCCGCGCGGCGAGTCCCCAGCCGTGCAACGCCGCGAGGCCTTCGGCGATGTCGGCACCGCTGGACCGCACGACAGCGACCAGCGGGAGGCTCTTGGTGCGAGCCAGCACGGCCGCCGCCTCGATCTGCGAGGACGAGGCCGACGACAGCGCCCCCTGCTTCTCCGTGGCGTCGACGTCGACCCACACCACCGGACGGCCATCCACATCGCGCACGTCGGCAGAGACGATGCCGGGCACGCGAACCCGGATGGCGAGTGACATGGCGGCCACCCTACTCAGTGCAGTTCGGCCGTCAGTGGCCGTCAGGTCAGCCGGCCGGTGCCGAACGGGAAGGCATCGGCACCGACGTGCACACCTGGCTGACGTTCGCCCTGCTTGGAGATCACCTCGCGCAACGCCTCGTGCAGGGCCTTGGTGGGAGCGCTCGGCGCCGGACGCTTGCGTTGCACCCACCCGACCACCCGCCGGGGCAGTTCGGGCACGGCGATGCGCTTGAAGTCGCCCTTCAACCAACGGGGGATGGCCGTCGCCGGGACGATCGCAGCCCCATACCCCTCGAAGGCGAGCGAGGCGAGGAGTCTCACGCCATCGATCTCGGCCTGCGCCGTGAGCGTGGTGTCGACGGCCCCGCACGCCCGGTCGATGATCCGGCGCAGGGCGGTGCCGGTGGGGGGCAGCAGCAGCGGGGTGTGCGCCAGGGCGGGCAAGCGGATCAAGTCGTGCTGGGCGAGCGGATGCTTGTGGTGGGCGAGCAGCACCAGGTCCTCGGCGAACAGAGGGTGAACGGTCACGTCGGTGTCGTCGATCGGCAGATGCACGACCGCCGCGTCGAGGTGGCCGGACACGACCCTGGGCACGAGCGCCGTGGTGTTGCCCTCGTGCACGGTGACGTGGACGCCGGGGTGCACGCGCTCCATGTGCGGCAGGAGCTGGGGGAGCAGCCACCGAGCCGTGGTGCCGATCGAGCCGAACCGGGCTTCACCGGTCACGTCGTCGCCACGCGAAGCGATGTCGGCGGTGATGTCCTCCAGCTCGTGCAGCACCCTACGGGCGCGCTCGACCACCATCATGCCTTCGTCGGTGAGGCCGCCCCGCTGGCGGTCGACCAGGATGACGCCCAGCTCCTTTTCGAGCCTCGCGATGTGGCCGCTGACGTTGGATTGCACCGTGTACAGCGCCCGAGCGGCGGCCGAGAACGATCCGTGGTCGGCGATCGCGACGAGGGTGGTGAGCTGCCGGAGATCCATCTCGAAAAACGATACCAAGTATCCGAGATTCCAACTTGAAAGATCAGATGTTCACGTGCATACTCTCACATGTTGATCGAAGCGGTCCCTCCCCCAGGGGATCGCTCGACAAGAACCCATGAAGGCGGCACCCCCAAGTCGCCGGGTTTCGGTTGAGAGACCCCGCTTCCCCCAAGCGGGGTCTTTCCCGTTTTCGACCTGTTCTGCCGTCGTGTGCCGTCGTGTGCCGTCGTGTGCCGTCGTGTGCCGTCTGCGGTCGGCGGTCGGGTTCGGATTCCCGTAGTTTCTCGCACATCGCTGTTCCCCCAGGTCACGCGCTGCCGTAGTGTGCCGTTCCATGGCGACGGCGATGCCGCGTGGAGCGGCCTTCTTCGATCTCGATCGCACCCTGCTCGCCGGGGCGTCGGGAGAGGTGTTCTCCCACGCGATGAAGGCGGCGGGCCTGGTGAGCAGGTCGATCCCGGGTGAATCGCTGTTGTTCAAGCTGTTCAACACCGTCGGCGAGACGCTGCCGTCGATGGCCCTCGCCCGCCAGGGCGCTGCGCTGGCCAAGGGCAAGTCCCGGGCAGCGATCCAGAGCGCCGCCGAACAGGCGGGCCCCCAACTCGTTGCCATGGTGCAGCCGCTGGCCGCTGGGCTGTTCGCCGAACATCGCGCCGCAGGTCGGCCGATCGTGCTCGCGACGACCACGCCCTATGACCTGGTCAAGCCGCTCGCCGATCTGCTCGGTCTCGACGATGTCGTCGCCACCCGCTATGGCGTCAACGCCGACGGAACGTACGACGGCACGATCACCGGACCCTTCGTGTGGAGCGCGGGCAAACTCGCAGCCGTCCGTGAGTGGGCCGAACGCAATGGTGTCGATCTGGCGCAGAGCTTCGCCTACAGCGACAGCGTCTACGACACGCCGTTGCTGGCCGCAGTCGGCAGCCCGTACGTCGTGAATCCCGACCCCCGCATGGTGCTGGTCGCCGCTGCTCGGCGGTGGCCGGTGCTCGATCTGTCGGGCAAGCGTGGCGATCGGGCCGATGACGGCGGCGACGACGAGAACCACGAACCGCACGACGAGAGGGAGGGACACGGTATGGCCAAGATCCCGGTGGTGAACCTGGAGATCCAGCGACTGGCGCTGAGCTTCACCCATCCGTTCTTCTTCCCGTACGCGAAGTTCGACATCGCCGGCACCGAGAACATCCCGTCGAGCGGACCTGCGATCATCGTCGGGAACCACCGCAGCTACTTCGACTCCGCGGCGATGGCACTCACCATCGCGAAGACCGAACGGACGGTGCGGTTCCTCGGCAAGAAAGAGGTCTTCGACGCTCCGATCGTGGGGCAGATCGCCGCGGCGATGGGTGGCATCCGCGTCGATCGTGGCACCGGGAGCGACGAGCCCCTGGCGGCCGCAGCCGAGGCGCTGGCGAACGGCGACCTGGTCGCGATCATGCCCCAAGGCACGATTCCTCGTGGCCGGGCGTTCTTCGACCCGAAGCTGAAGGGCAGATGGGGCGCCGCCCGCCTCGCTGCGCTCACCGGCGCCCCCGTGATCCCCGTGGGTCTGTGGGGCACCGAGAAGGTGTGGCCACGGTCGGCGCGCCTCCCCAACGTGTTGAACCTCGTCGATCCGCCGCTCGTGCAGGTGCGGGTCGGGGCGGCGGTGCCGTTGAAGCACAAGGACCCCGACGCCGACACGAAGCGAATCATGAAGGCGCTGATGGAACTGCTGCCTCCCGAGAGTCGGATCAAGCGCGAGCCCACCCCGGACGAACTGATGGCATCGCTGCCGCCTGGCTACAAGGGCGACCCGAACGGCGAGATCAAACGGCGCCCGGGCAAGGACTGATCCAAACCCGCCCCCTGCGCCGCGCCCTCAGGCCGTCGATCCGCTGGTCGAGTCAGGCGTCGGCACGCTGCTCGCGGGGCTTCTCGGCGCCCGTGGGATGAATGGCGACGTCCGTTCGATGTACTCTTGGTAGCCCTCTCGGCGCTTCACGATCGTCTTCTCGAGGAACGTCACGCCCGACACTCGCCGCAGGAGCACCGTCATCACGACGGCTCCGATCAGCCCGATGGCACCGGTGCCGGTCTCGGCCGCGACGAGGGCGATTCCCCACCAGACGCAGCAGTCGCCGAAGTAGTTGGGGTGGCGCGTGTAGCGCCAGAGGCCACGGTCCATCACCTTGCCCGCGCTGGCCGGGTCGGCCTTGAATCGTGCCAGCTGTGCGTCGCCGACGACTTCGAAGAACATGCCCACCATCCACACGACGATGCCCAGGATCGCGACCAGGCCGAGGTCGGGGGTGTCGTCGGTCTGGCCGATCTGGACGGGCAACGACACGACGAACATCAACACACCCTGCAGACCGAAAACGGTGGCGAGGCTGATCCAACGGAAGTTCGGGCCGAAGTGCTTGCGCATGGCGCGGTATCGGTAGTCCTCGCCGTGCCCGAGGTTGCGCCATGCCAAGTACACGGCCAGCCGGAGCCCCCAGATCGTGGTCATCGCGACCAGCAGCCACTGGCGGGCGTCGAGGCGGTCGTCGAGGCCGTCGTCGACCGTGAGGCGGACGACCCACGCAACCACGACGAATCCGAAACCCCACACGATGTCGACGATCGAGGCGTTGGAGATGAGCACGCTGATCACCCAGGTGACGAGCATCAGCGCAGCGATCGCAAGTGCTGCGGACAACATGGCGGTGGACATCGGGGCCTCGATCGGTGGTGATGGCGTGGTTCGATCCGGTTCTACGCCGGATTCAGGGCAGATTCGGACAGCAGGACGTCGACGGCCCGATCGGCCGCAAGCCAACGATCGTCGAGCCATGCGGTCAGACCGGGGATGTCGTCGGTGGAGGGTACGTCGCCGCGGCTGATCCGGATGGCACCGAAGCGAACGCGGGGTGCGCCGCGGCCGAGGGCGCGCAGGATGCCTCCGAAGGTGTCGAGGCCCTCGAACCCGGTGTGCCACGCGATGACCACGTCGCTGTCGGGCGATCCGGCCAGGAGCGCCGCGCTGCCGGCCGGTCGAGGTGGGAGCAGATGGCGAATCGCCGCCAGCCGGTCGGCGCGAGCTGGATCGCGCGAGGCGATGCGGTCGAGCGCCTTCTGGCGTTTCGCCGGCGAAGCTCGGGTGCCCTCGGGGAAGATGATCGCCACGTCGTCGGGGCCCAGATCGTCCGAGAGCCGTGTGAGTGCCGCGAGCTCGGCGGCGGAGTCGGCAGCCTCGCGGTCGAGGAAGTAGTTGGGGAGGCGATTGCCCACGACGTCGAGGCACGGGTCGGCCAGCAGTTCGCGCTTCAGCACATATCGCGGCTGCTTGCCGGCCAGGGTGGTCACCACCCAGGCGCTCACGAGTGAATCGGCGAGACTGGCATGCCTGCACAACACCACCGCCGGGCCTGGCGAGAGGGCCTCGACGCCGGTGACGTCGATGGTGAGCCCGGTGGTGCGTCGCAACACGGCCATCACCTTGGCTGCCCACCATCGCTGGAGGGCGTAGTGGGCGCCGTGGTCGTTGCGCCGTCCGGTGATCCACAACCAGAACGCAATCGAGATGCCGACCGTCTCGCACCAGCTCCAACCGAGCGCGAATGCCAGCAGGCGCGCCGTGGGGAGACGGGTGCGCCCGCGCAGGAGATCGGCTGCAACGGCGAGGGGGAGCCAGACCACGATGCCGACGGTGAGGGTGACGGCCAGCACCACCAGCAGAGGAATGCTCATCAGTCGGCGCCGTACCGTCCCCACGAACACGAACGTTACGCGGTCTCGGCGTCACGTGCGTCGGTGGAGCCTGGTGGAGCCCGGTGTGCCAGCCCGGTGTGCCAGCCCGGTGTGTGGAGGTGTGTGCACGGGCTGCCGAGACAGCCTACCGACCGGCAGGTAGACTGAAGAGATGAACGAGGTCGAACTGCTCCGCGAACTCACCCCGGTTGCCGAGCAGCTGACCGCTCGTCACTACGACACGTGCAAGCCGTGGTATCCCCATGAGTTCGTGCCGTGGGGCATGGGGCGCGACTTCGTCGAGGGCGAGCAATGGGACGCTCGCGACGTGCCGGTCCCCGATTCCGTGCGCAGCGCGTTGTTCGTCAACCTGCTCACCGAGGACAACCTGCCCTACTACTTCCACGCCATCGACCGGATGTTCGGTCGAGAGGGCACATGGCGAGAGTGGTCACATCGGTGGACGGCCGAAGAAGCCCGCCACTCGATTGCGCTCCGTGACTTCATGACCGTCACCCGCGCGCTCGACCCGCGAGCGCTCGAGGATGGTCGCATGGCTCAGATGTCGGGTGGTCAGGTTCCGAACCCCGAGAGCGCTATCGACGGGTTCGTCTACGTCGCGCTGCAAGAGCTCGCCACCCGAGTCGCACACCGCAACACCGGTAAGGCGCTCCTGGACCACCTGGGCGATCATCCGGTGGGGCGCGCCGGCTACGAGATCATCAGTCGGGTGGCGGCCGACGAGAACTTCCACTTCCTGTTCTACCGAGACCTCACCTCAGCAGCGCTCGACATGGCTCCATCGCTCGTGCTGCCGGCGATCGAACGCCAGGTACGTGAGTTCGAGATGCCCGGGACCGGCATCCCCGGGTTCAAGAAGCACGCCGAGGCGATCGCCCGAGACGGGTTGTACAACCTGCAACAGCACCACGACCAGATCTTGCAGCCGGTGGTGATGCGGTGGTGGAAGATCGAGTCGCTCAGCGGCCTCACCACCGAGGCCGAACAGGCGCGCGACGCGGTGCTCGACCGGATCACCCGGATCGGCGTGGCGGCACGGCGATTGGCGGATCGGGCACGCGATGCCGCAGAGCGGGCCCGTACCGCGATCGGCAGGCCGACCACCCCCGCAACCCCCGCCCCTGTGGCCTGATCGACGGGATCACACGCTTCGGTGGCTCAGTCGCCGATCGTGCCGTCGATGTTCTCGCGCAGGAAGTCGGCGTGGCCGACGTGACGCGCGTACTCCTCGATCATGTGGATCATGATCCACCGCAGTGAGATCTCGCCCCGGCTGCCCGTGGTGTGGGCCCCGATCGCGTCGAGATCGGTCGAGGTGGCGATGATCTCGCGGGCGCGGTCGACTTCGGCGTGCCACACGTCGCGGGCTTCGGCGATCGTGTCGGCAGGTCCGTGGTGCCAGTCGAGGTCGGGATCGTCGTCGCTGTCGTAGTTGCCGGTGCTGACTTCGGCGGTGAACACGGCGCGGAACCACCAGCGCTCGACATCGGCGAGATGTCGGGTCATGCCGAGCAGGTCGAGGTCGCTGGGCGGCATCCGCCGGCGAGCCTGTTCGTCGGTGAGGTCCTCCACCTTCCGCACGAAGACCGCGCGGTAGTAGTCGAGGAAGGCTGCCAGCATCCCGTGCTCGTCGCCGACGTAGTCGAGGTCGGGGAGGGCTGTCGGCTCATGCACCGAAGGAGTCTCCGTCGAACCGGTCGATCGTGGCAAAGGAGTTCACGGGGTTGCGCCTCAGCTTGGTGTTCTGATGCGTGGGGTAGCCGAGGAAGATGACCGCAGCGAGTGCATGATCGTCCGGAAGTGCCAGCCGAGGCGCGATCGTGGGCTCTTGGCGCGACAGGAACGTGGTGAGCACGCCGCCGAGGCCGTGCTCGTGGCCGGCCACCAGGATGCTCCAGCAGAACGGATAGATCGATGCGCCGCCCGTGATCGGCGGCCGGTCGAGGTTGCCGTCCATCATCGCGATGTTGCGGAGGTCGGCGGCGATGGCAAGGACGACAGGCACGGTCTCGATCGCGTCGAGCAGCCCGTTCGGTGCCGCGACCGGGGGAGCATCGATCGACCTGCCGAAGGCGAACGCGGTCACGCCCGTCGCGTTCGCGGCGACGTACTCATCCCACACCGTCCGCATCAGGTCACCCATCTCGCGCCGGGTGTCGAGGTCGCGGACGACCGCGACGCGCCACGGCTGGCGGTTCCCCCCGCTGGGAGCGAACCGGGCGGTGTCGAGCACGGCATCGAGGGTGGCGTCGTCGACGGGGCGATCCGTGAACGAGCGGACGGCCCCGTTGGAGCGCAGCGCGTGAATCAGTTCCATGCGCCGAACCTAGGCGCGCGCACCGATGCTTCTGGTCGCGAATCCTCTCGCTCGGCGAAAAGATCCGCGACCGGTTGCGTCGTAGCGGGTCAGGCCTTGCCGTCGGCGACCTTGCGGCGCACGACGTTGAGGGCCGAGCCGGCCAGGAACCACTCGACCTGTTCGGGGCTGAAGGTGTGCACGCCCTCGAAGTCGATGGTGGTGCCGTCGGGTCTCACAATCTGGCACCGCACGTTCTGGCCGGGCTTGGGTGGCAGGTCGAGCACGTTGATGCGGTCGTCCTCGCCCACCAGGTCGTAGGTGGCGGGGTCGGCAAAGGTGAGCGGCACCATGCCCTGCTTCTTCAGGTTGGTCTCGTGGATGCGAGCAAAGCTGCGAGTGATGATCACGACGCCGTTGCGGAAGCGGGGTTCCATCGCTGCGTGCTCGCGCGACGAGCCTTCGCCGTAGTTGCGGTCGCCGATCGCCACCCAACGGATGCCGGCCTCGCTGTACTTCTTTGCGAGGTTGGGGAAGGTGTCGACGCTTCCGTCGCGCACGTCCTTGCCGTGTCCTGCTTCGTACTGATCACCGTACGCGTTGATCGCGCCGAGGAACAGGTTGCCCGAGATGTTCTCGAGGTGACCGCGGTACGTGAGCCACTTGCCGGCCGCCGAGATGTGGTCGGTGGTGCACTTGCCCTTGGCTTTCATCAGTACGGGCAGACCCAGGTAGTCGTTGCCGTCCCACGCCGTGAACGGCTGCAGGAGCTGCAGGCGGTCGCTGGTGGGGGAGACCTCGACCGTCACGCTCGAACCATCGGCCGGGGGTGCGGTGAAGGTGTTCTCGCCCGGGTCGTACCCCGCAGCGGGCAGGACCTCACCCACGGGTGGGGCGAGCAGGACTTCGGTGCCGTCCGGTGCGGTGAGGGTGTCGGTGGTGGGGTCGAAGTCGAGTCGGCCGGCCAGCGCGAGCGCCACGACGGTGTCGGGCGAGGTGACGAAGCTGAGCGTGTTGGCCGAACCGTCGTTGCGCTTCGGGAAGTTGCGGTTGTACGAGTTGACGATCGTGTTGGGCCGTCCCGTCACGCTGGCCGGGCGATCCCACTGACCGATGCACGGGCCACAGGCGTTGGCGAGCACGGTGGCACCGATGGCCTCGAGGTCGGCGATCAGACCGTCGCGCTCGATCGTCGCTCGGGTCTGCTCGGAACCGGGGGTGACGAGCAGCTCGACCTTGGCGCGGAGTCCTTTGGCTGCCGCCTGGCGAGCGATCGATGCAGCGCGGGTGATGTCCTCGTAGGAACTGTTGGTGCAGCTGCCGATGAGGGTGGAGCTGATCTCGAGCGGCCAATCGTTGGCGCGGGCTTCGGCTCCGACCTGGGCCCCGACGCGGTTGGCGCGGTCGGGCGAGTGGGGGCCGTTGATGAGCGGCTTGAGCTGATCGAGATCGATCTCCACGAGCTGGTCGTAGCTCGCGCCGTCGTCGGGTCGCAGGTGCACAACGACCTGGTCGGCGGCATCGGCGATCGCTTCGCGGCCGGTGGCCTTCAGGTACTGCGCCATGTTGTCGTCGTACGGGAACACGCTGCAGGTGGCGCCGATCTCGGCACCCATGTTGCAGATGGTCGCCTTGCCCGTGGCCGAGATGCTGTCGGCGCCCGGGCCGTGGTACTCGATGATCGCACCGGTGCCGCCCTCGACGGTGAGCACGCGGGCCACCTCGAGGATCACGTCCTTGGGGGACGACCATCCCGACAGCGTGCCGGTGAGCTTGACGCCGATCACCTTCGGCCAGCGAACGTTGAACGGGAACCCGGTCATCACGTCGACGGCATCGGCGCCGCCGACGCCGATCGCGACCATGCCCAGACCACCGGCGTTCGGGGTGTGGCTGTCGGTGCCGATCATCATCCCGCCGGGGAAGGCGTAGTTCTCGAGCACGACCTGATGGATGATGCCGCTGCCGGGGCCCCAGAAGCCGATGCCGTATTTGGCGCTGACCGAGCGGAGGAAGTCGTACACCTCCTTGTTGGTGTCGACCGCGACGCCGAGGTCGATGCGGGCACCGACCTTGGCCTGGATGAGATGGTCGCAGTGCACGGTGGATGGCACAGCCGTGGAGGGGAGGCCGGCGGTCATGAACTGCAGCAGGGCCATCTGGGCCGTTGCGTCCTGCATCGCGACTCGGTCGGGGTGGAAGTCGTTGTAGGTACCGCCCCGCTCCGCCGGCTCGGCGGGATCGTCGAGGTGGTTCAGGAGGATCTTCTCGGTGAGGGTGAGCGGTCGCCCGAACCGCTCGCGACCCAGGGCAACTCGGTCGGCGAGCGTTGCGTACACACCCTGCACGAGCTCGATCGGTGTTCCTGCGGTGACGGTCATCTTGGCTCCTCTATCCTCATGGACGCTTCCCTGATGGATGCTTCCTTCATGACGCTCTCGGCTTGAGCTGCGATCCGATGTAGACAACTCTAATACAAGTGACGCCTCCTCACAATCATCCTTCGTCCGCCGGTCGAGCGGGTCCCGCGAGTCCTGCGGGTGCGCCAGTCGCTGCCGGCGACCAGTCGATCACGCGTCCGCTCACGCGCCCGCCGCAGATCTTCGTGCGTGCCTCGGCACCCACGCGCACTGCCGACATCGGGGGGTGGACCGATACGTGGTTCGCTGGTCGTGGTGCCGTGTGCAACGTCGCGATCGACCATCGTTCCGTGGTGCATCTGCGGGCACGGCCGAGCTCGGATCGCCAGGTTCGCCTCAGGGTGCAGATGACGGGCGAGGACTACGAGTTCCCTGCGTCCGAGCCGCCCGGCCGGCATCCCATCATCGAGCACGCGATCGTGATGTCGGACATACCCGGGTCGGTCGATGTCGACATCGCTGATTCCGTCGTCGCGGGGTCGGGCCTCGGCACCTCGGCGTCGGTGATGGTCGCGTTGGTCGCCGCGCTGTCGGCGGCGGTGGGCGACACGTTCGACGCGGGCGAGTTGGCGGCCATGGCGCACTCGTACGAGACGATCACCGGGAAGCAATCGGGCATCCAGGATCACGCTGCCGCGGCGTGGGGTGGCATCAGCCATTTCGACGTGCACTACCCGATGGTGCGCCGTGAGCTGATCGTGCCCCCGCCGGCCGCCAGTGCACAGCTCGCGGCCAGGCTGCACACGGTGTATCTGGGTTCGCCGCACGTGTCGTCGGAGATGCACGACGAGGTGATCGCCCGGCTCGACAGCGGTCATGGTGAGGACGAACTGGAGCAGTTGCGTGGCTCGGCTCGGTCGGCGACCGATGCCCTGCGTCTGGGTGATCTCGGCGCATATGGAATGGCGCTGCACGAGAGCCACGAGGCGATCGAGTCGTTGCACACGGGCCTGGTCGGCGACGAGGCACGTCGCTTGGTGGAGCTGGCGCGCGAACACGGTGCGCGTGGCTGGAAGGTCAACGGCGCCGGGGGCCAGGGCGGGTCGATGGCCGTGCTGGGCCCCGAGGATCGCGATGCCGACCTTGCCTTTCGGGCTGCGATCGCACAGCATGCAGGTTGGCGGTTGCTCAGCGCCGCGATCGGTGCCTCCGGTGTGACGACCGAGGTGTCGATGGTGGACGGCGCCGACCTGGTGGCCATGCGTTCCCAGCTAGCGGACGAGGTGGAGTCACCGGACGAGGTGGAGTGAGGAGACGACCGTGAGGACCATCCGTTACCAGCAGATCGCCGACGACCTACGGGCACGAATCAGCACGGTGGGCGTGGGGGCCGTCCTGCCCAGCGAGGCGGACCTCTCCACGGAGTTCGAGGTGAGTCGGGTCACGATTCGACGCGCGTTGGAGATCTTGCGCGACGAAGGGCTGGTCGATGCTCGCCAGGGGTTCGGCTGGTACGTGGCGGGCGAGCCGGTGCGCCAGCACCTCGACGAGCTCGGCACGATCGAGGGTCAGCTCGAGCGGCGAGGCATCAAGCCAGAGCGTCGAGTTGTGGAGTTCGACTTCCGGCAGGCGCCCAAGCGGGTGGCCGAGGTGTTGAAGGTGGATCAGGTGCTGCGGGTGAAGCGCCTCAACCTCGCCGATGGACGGCCGTTCGCGGTGGTGACGGTGTGGTGCCCTGCTGAGCTCGGGCAGCATCTCAGCCGGCGCGACGTGGAGCAGCGACCGTTCTACGAGATGATCGGTGTGCCACTGCGCGGCGCCACCCAGACGATCGGCGCGGATTCCGTCGACGGGCCCGACGCGAAGCTGCTCGGAGTGCCACCGGCCAGCCCCGTGCTGCGGTGCGAACGCATCACCACCGACACGCACGGCAAGCCGGTGCTGATGAGCGAGCACGTGTTCCCGGCACATCGCACGGAGTTCGTGGTCGAGATGCCCACGGCCGAGCCGAGCGTGCTCCCATCGGGGCTCCGACTCGTGGAGTGACGGTCGCGGCGCCGGTGAGCGCCGGCGGCGTGTTGCGAGTGTGGCGTGTGGCGTGTGGGCAGAATGGAGGCGATGATCCGCGCCGTCACACCAACGATTCCACCGTTCGAGTCGACGGTGCTGAACGACGATGACGACTTCTGGAGCGGTGTGGCCGACTGGTTGGGCTCCACGGGGCTCACGATCGCGTCGATCCTCGTCGTGGCGTTCATCATCACCAAGGTGGTGAGCTTCGTCGCCAAGCGTCAGGCGAAGAAGTTCAGCGACCAGCAGCGCCTGGCCAGCGATCCGAGGACGAGCACGGTCGGTGCGCATCAACAGGCCCTCATCGGAGCCCTGCGATGGGCGATCAACTTCTCGATCGTCTTCGTCGCGATCATCTGGGTGCTGATCGAGCTCAAGCTGCCGTCGTCGGCGCTCGTCCCGCTTGCGTCGGTCGTCGGTGCCGGTCTCGGCTTCGGCGCCCAGCAGATCGTCGGAGACGTGCTGTCGGGCATGTTCATCCTGAGCGAGCGGCAGTTCGGCGTCGGTGATCTCGTGCGCGTCGGGCCTCTCATGGGGGTCGGCTGGGTCGAGGGTCACGTGGAGGAGATGACGCTGCGCGTCACCAAGCTACGCACGTTCGACGGCGATCTCGTCACGATCGCGAACGGCGAACTGCGTCAGAGCGTGAACGCATCACGAGACTGGGCGCGGGTGCTCATCAAGGTGCCGCTCGGGCGCGACGTCGACCTCGACGAGGTGGCCGCACGGCTCGACTCGGTCGGCGCAGCGATGGCGATCGAACCGCAGTGGTCGCCGGTGATGCTCGAGACGCCAAAGGTGTCGGGTCTCGACGACCTCGGTGCCGACAGCGTGCACATGCGCGTGGTGGGTCGCACCCTGCCGGCCCAGCAGTGGAAGGTCGCTCGCGAGTTGCGACGTCGGATCGCGCTCGCGTTGCGAGCGATGGACGTGACGGTGCAGCCGAGCGAGGAGCCGAACACCTTGGGCGAGGACGACGACTGACGCGACCGCCCGGGCGACTCAGGCTCGCACGTAGGCGTCGTCGACCAGTTGGGCCGCGTGGTCGGTCGCGTCGAGCTCAGCGCAGGTCGCCACATCGTCGGCCCAACCCCTTGAGACCAGCTCACGTCCCGACGCGCAACTCGCGATCGCTTCGTGCAGGCGCGGGCGGGCACCCACGAAC
This sequence comes from Actinomycetes bacterium, assembly GCA_031400715.1. Classification (GTDB taxonomy): domain Bacteria; phylum Actinomycetota; class Acidimicrobiia; order Acidimicrobiales; family Ilumatobacteraceae; genus VFMC01. Next base: position 26,929 of record JANNQK010000166.1, read on the forward strand.
GCCGCTCGCGCCGCTGCCGCCTCGGGTGAGCAGCGCGGCGCAGAGCTGGCCGCCGATGGATCGAGCGCGGCGAGGATCGCGCCCGCGCCCAACAGATCTTCGACCGCCGGACGTATGGGGCCAGTGGCTCCGTGCCATCGCTCGCCGGCGGCGACGATCGCGATCGAGCCCAACGTGCCCGCCAGCGTGCGGGCGAGACGCGCCGTGGCCGACGCGTTGCGGAGGCAGCCGGCGAGGACATGGGTCGCGCCGTGATCGCGCGCGGCGAACGACAAGGCCGACCCGTTCGGTGACGGCAGCACCAGCCGGAGCGGAGACCGAAGCGCGAGCAGGTCGGTCGGCGACAGCGAGATCTCACCGCTCTCGCGACGGCCGGCGAGCGTCGCGTGACGTTCGGCCGCGTACGCTGGAGCGCCGTCGTCGGCCCACCGATAGGGGAACACGGTGCTGCCCCCCTCCACCGCAGCGCTCACGGCGGAGGTGAAGCGCAGCACATCGACGATCACCACCACGTCGGAGATGGGAGCGAGGGCGCGCAGGCCGTTCGGGCCCCAGTCGAACCGGTACGCGACGTCGGACTGGGTGCACCACTCCGCCTGGCGTGCGCCTCTGGGTTGGTCGGCGATTACCACTTGTCCCAGTGCAGGATCGGCTCGAGGGGAAGCCGCTTGGCCTGTTTGAAGTCGGTGCCGATCGTGTAAGCCACCGGGAACATGCCGGCCTGGGTGACTCCATCGGGGATGCCGAGCAACTCCTTCGCCTTCTGTTCGCCGCCACCGATGAGGTGGATGGTGGTCCATGCCGTGCCGAGACCGCGCTCGCGCGCCGCGAGCATGAAGCTCCACACGGCGGGAAGGAGCGAACCCCACGCCGAGGCGGCCTGGAAGGTCGGCGCCTTGTCGAGGTCACCCATGATGCACGGCACCATGATGACCGGCGCACGGTGGAAGTTGTCGGTGAGATAGGTCGCCGACTCCGTGATCTTGTCCTTCTGCTCGAACCGCAGGTCGCCCGGCTCGTAGGTGTTCGACTTTGCACTGCCCGCGTAGATCGAGAAGTTGTGGGCGTAGATGTCAGCCAGCCCCTTCTTCTGCGCGGGGTCGGTGACCATGATCCACTGCCAACCCTGACTGTTCGATCCGGTGGGTGCCTGGAGTGCGATCTGCAGACACTCTTCGATCACCGCTCGCTCGACCGGGGTGTCGAAGTCGAGACGCTTGCGGACGGCGCGGGTGGACGTGAGGACTTCGTCGGCGGAGAGGTTCAGCTTCATGGTTGCGAAGTGTTGCACCGCCGCCCGGAAAACGTCGCCGCGGAGCTCGCCGATCGTGAAACGCTGCTGGCATGGGCGACGACTACCTGCCGATCAATCTCGCGAACTGGAACAGCCGCGTGCCGCATCACGAGGTCGGCTACGGGCTGCCGGAGCATCACGATCCGCAGCACCTGTCGCAGGTGGTCCGGTTCGACCTGCCTCGCCTCGGCGACATCGCCGGCCTCGACGCCGTGCACCTGCAGTGCCACATCGGTACCGACACCGTCTCGCTCGCCAAGCTGGGCGGGCGGATGAGTGGGCTCGACTTCAGTGAGCCTGCCCTGCAGGTGGCCCGACAGCTCGCGGTCGATTGCGGGTACGACATCGAGTACACGTGCAGTGACGTGTACTCGGCCGTCGCGGCGCTCGGACGCGAGCGATTCGATCTGGTGTACACCGGCATCGGCGCGCTGTGCTGGTTGCCCGACGTCAGGCAGTGGGCACAGGTGGTGGCCGATCTGTTGCGGCCCGGCGGTCGATTGTTCATCCGGGAAGGTCACCCGATGCTGTGGTCGTTGTGCGATCCGCGACCGGATCAGCTGCTGGCCGTGGAGTACCCGTACTTCGAGGTCGTTGGTGGCACGCCGTTCAGCGAGCCCACGACCTACGTCGCCCATGAAGGGGAGCTGGCGTCGCCCGACATCATCAGCTTCAACCACGGGATGGCCGAGACCATCAATGCGCTCTGGAGCGCCGGCCTGCAGCTGACGATGTTCGAAGAGCACGACTCGGTGCCGTGGAACCCGTTCGGCGAGGAGATGGTGCAGGACGAGCACGGCGAGTTCCGTTTGCGCGAGCGCCCAGAACGACTGGCGGCGACCTACACGCTGCAAGCGACGAAGGGTTGAGGTGCCAAACTGACGTTCATGTCCGATCATGGAAGTCAGCTCGCAGGCCGCGTCCACATCTCGATCTCGCACGGCATCGCCGATGTGAAGATGATCCGCGCCGACAAGCGCAACGCGCTCGACGGTGCGATGTTCTCCGCGCTCGCCGAAGCCGGCGAACGACTGAAGACGGAACCCGGAGTGCGCGTCGTGGTGTTGAGCGGCGAGGGCGGTTCGTTCTGCGCCGGACTCGACTTCTCGAGCTTCAGCGCCATGGCCGGCGGCGGTGACGCAGGAGCGAACAACGGCGACGACGAAGGCAGTCCCGGATCGATGAAGCCCGGTCGTATCACCCATCTGGGCCAGCAGGTGAGCTGGGTGTGGCAGGAGATCCCGGTGCCGGTGATCGCAGCGGTGCACGGTCACGCGCTCGGTGGTGGCATCCAGATCGCGCTCGGCGCCGACATCCGCATCGTTCACCCCGACACGCAACTCAGTGTGCGTGAGGTGCACTGGGGTCTGGTGCCCGACATGACGGGGACGCTCACCCTGTCGCAGCTGGTGCGTGCCGATGTGGCCAAGGAGCTCGTGTTCACGGCTCGCGTGTTCGATGGTCGCGAGGCGTTCGCGCTCGGTCTGGCGACCAAGCTGTCCGACACGCCGTACGACGATGCGATGGCCATGGCCGCCGAGATCGCCGGCCGCAGCCCCGATGCGGTGCGAGGCGCGAAGCGGCTCATCAACGGGCTCCTGCACGACAAGGCCGAGGCGCAGTTCGCCGACGAGCGCCGCGTCATCGGATCGCTCATCGGCAAGCCGAACCAGGTCGAGGCCGTGATGTCGAACTTCGAAAAGCGCACCGCCAACTTCATCGACGCCTGAGTCGTCCGCACCGGTCTCGATCAAGGTGATGCGACAGTCGCGGGCGATGGCCGACCGAGTCGCGCGCGTCGACCACCCTGACGGCGAGTGATGCCATGCGCGTTGTCGGACTGCTGCGAGGGGTCAACGTCGGCGGCAACAACCGTCTGAAGATGGCCGATCTGCGCGCCGCGGTCGAGTCGCTGGGTCACACCGATGTCGAGACCTACCTCCAGAGTGGAAACGTCGTCTTCACGACGTCACGACCGGGAAGCCAGCTGGCCGAGACGACGGTCACCCGTTCGAATCGTGCCCGGCGCGACGCGAGATCCTGATCGGCGGCCTGGACATCTCGAAACCCGAAGAGATCAACAGGGCTCGGCGGTGGGGTTGCCGTTGCTGGTGGCCGCTGCCGACCCCGGCGGGTGCATGAGGTCGCGCACCGCTCGAACCTCGGCGAGCCGTCTGACGGAGTACTCGTCGTCCCAGCAGACGGCTGCTTCCCATGCGGCCGACGCTTGCTGGGCGATGTCGTACGTGCTCTCCTCGAGCCCGGCAGCGTTGTGTGGCAGCACCAGGTCGAGGTCGGCGATGTCGACGTGTGACTCGTCCCAATCGATCAGTACGACCCGATCTGCGGTCATGCGCACGTTGGCAGCATTCGGGTCGCCGTGGACGACACACGTCGGCCGTCCCAGGAGCCGAGCCCATGCTGCGCGGCACCGGGCGACCCCCTCTTCCGGCATCGCGGCGAGGTCGATCTTCGTGCCGGTCTCTGCGTGCAGGAGGTCGATCGAAGATCGCCAGCCCGGGCGTTGCGGCCAGTCCACTGTCAACCGATGCAACTGGCGGAGGGTGTCGGCCACTCGACACCAGTCCGCGTCGGTCTCGGGTGGTCCACCGGCCACGTGGGTCATCACCACCAGGCCATCGGCGAACAGCCGGCCGTCCGTTGTCGGGATCGGCACCGGCACCGCCATGCCGTGACGGTCGAGGTGGACGAGGAGCTCCGTCTCCCATGCGAGGTCGGCATCGGTCCTGCTGCCGAGGCGTCCGACCGCGAGCCGCCCATCGACCAGCACGCTCCACACATCGTTGGCGACCCCGCCCGTGAGGCGCTCGACACGAACGGCATCCTCGCCCCACTGCGCCAGCGCCTGCCATCCCACGGGAGAGAGCCTCGACCGAGGAGCGCTGCCAGACGCGTGAAGATGGGATGCCTCGTTCACCGCCGCCCAGTTCGAGCTGCCAACTCCTGCACGAGGTCGTGAGGTCCGTCCACGAGGGTGGCGACCTGCGTTGCGGTGTGGCCGAGCGTGAGGATGTCGGCGGCTTGCGAGCGAGGGCCGAGCACGATCGGACCGATCGTCCACCGCGAGTCTGGGTCGGCAGAGGGAGCGGTGTCGTCACTGGTCGGAGCGCCGGCGACCGTGGCGATGATGGCGTGACCGACCTCGAGGAAGGGCGCATCGGCCAACGATCCCAGCCCGAGCGCGCGCCGGATCTGCGAGTGGTGTGCCCATCGCTCGAGGTACTCGCGGGCGATGGCGTGCCAGAACGGAGATGTGTCGCCGAATGCGACGCCGAACAGCGGGACGGGCTCGCCAGGAGCGTTCGGGTCGACGTCGCAGTAGTAGCGATGGGTCCACTGCCCCGCGAGGTCGAGCAGTTGGAGCAGCAGCGGAGGGCTGAGGAAGCGCACCGCCTCGACCCATTGATCGTTGAACCCGTCGAGCAGGGAGCGGAAGTCGGCGTCGGGCATCCGTTCCGCGATCAGGACGAGCCCTTGCACGGCGCTGTCGCGCTGACGGCTGAGCAAGCTGAGGTCGTCACCGAGGATGTGGCTCGCAATGCCCTTGACCGAGTAGGCCGGGCACTCGGTGGGCATCGCCCATTGCGCATCGTCGAGACCGGCGAGCAATTCGATCAGGCGTGCGCGCTCGGGCAGGTACACGTCCAGCACGCTCGAGATGATGGTGTCGTCGATCTTCGGCATCGCACCAGTCTTGCCGACCGCACGACCGATCTGCAGGTGTGATTCGGCCGACGGTCCTTTCTGGGACGGTGGTTGGCAGTGCTCAGGGTCGCCCATAAATGATCGGAGCGACTGCAACCAACTGTGGTGAGCTGGTGGGGTCAGACCACTCCACCGAGAGGCAGGGACAGTCATGCGCGAAGCGTCACGGACATTCGATCTGGGAACAGCCACCGATCAGAAGGACGTGATGCACGTTGCGGACATTGAACCTTGGGATCCTGGCGCACGTCGACGCCGGTAAGACCACACTCACGGAGCGGTTGCTCCTCGCCGCCGGTGTCATCGAAGAGGCCGGCCGGGTCGACGCGGGCACGACCCGTACCGATTCGCTCGCGCTCGAACGACAGCGCGGGATCACGATCAAGGCCGCGGTCGTGTCGTTCGTCGTGGACGGGGTGACGATCAACCTCGTCGACACCCCGGGTCACCCGGACTTCATCGGCGAGGTTGAGCGAGTCCTCGGCGTACTCGACGGCGCTGTGCTCGTGGTCTCTGCCGTCGAGGGAGTGCAGTCGCAGACGCTGTTGCTGTTTCGCGCCTTGCGGCGCCTCGGTGTGCCGACGCTGGTGTTCGTGAACAAGATCGATCGCGTGGGTGCGGACCTCCAGCGGACGCTGGATGCGATCGCCGCTCGCCTCGACGTGGCCGTCGTCGCGATGAGTTCATGGTCCGCTGTCGGCACGGGCCACGCGAGCGTGAGGGCCTCCGATCTCGCGGACGCTCAGTTCGCCGAGAAGACGACCGAAGTGCTCGCTGCCAACGACGATGCCTTGCTTCGTCGCTACGTCGATGCGAGTGCGGTCCCGCCTGGCGAACTGCTCCGAGAGCTCGTCGCCCAGACCCGACGGGGTGTGATCGCACCGGTGTATGTCGGTGCGGCGCTGTCGGGGGTCGGTGTCGACGAGGTGCTGCGCGCGATCCCGGAGTTGTTGACGCCTGCGTCGACCGATCCCGAGGGCCCGCCGGCCGGAACTGTGTTCAAGATCGAGCGCGGACCCGCCGGCGAAAAGGTTGCGTTCGTCCGCATGTTCTCCGGCGCGTTGGCGATCCGCGATCGAGTGACGCTGCTCGGAAGCGACGCCGCCACTCGCACGGGTACGCAGACCGTCACTGCGATCGAGGTGTTCGACTCCGGTACGACCATGCGGCGTCCTCGCGCGTTCGCCGGTGAGATCGCGAAGGTCCACGGGTGGACCAGTCTGCGCATCGGCGACTTCTTCGGCCAGCGTGGGGTGAACACGATGAGCCGTTCATTTCCGCCTCCGATGCTGGAGACGGCCGTCGTCCCGAGTCGCAGTGCCGACAAGCGGTTGGTGTTCGAGGCGCTGGCCCAACTCGCTGAGCAGGACCCCCTCATCAACCTCCGTCAAGACGACAGCCGCCAGGAGTTGTTCTTGTCGCTCTACGGAGAGGTGCAGCGCGAGGTCGTCGCCCAGACGCTGCTCGCCGACTACGGACTCGAGATCGAGTTCCGACCCACCACCCCGGTCTGCATCGAACGACCCGATCACGCAGGAGGTGCGGTCGAGTTCGTCCGCGGCGGCCGTTCGCCGTCTCATCCGTTCCTCGCGACCGTGGGGTTGTCGATCGGCCCACTCCCACCGGGCTCGGGTGTCCAGTTCGAGTTGGCCGTTCCCGCCCGGTCCATCCCGATCCATGTGTTCGACAGTGTCGACATCTTTCGTGATCTCATGCGGCACACGGTCCGTGACGCCCTCCGCCAAGGCCTCTGCGGCTGGGAGGTCACCGACTGCCTCGTGACCATGACCGACTGCGGCTACCAGGCACCACCCCGCAAGTGGCTGGGGACGACGCTGTCGGACTACCGGCTGCTCACACCCCTCGTCGTGATGGCAGCGCTCCAACAGTCCGGCACGACCGTCCTCGAGCCGATCGCCGATGTGCGCATCGAGGTCCCCGCGAGCGACCTCGGGGCGATCCTGTCGTTGCTGCGCGACCTCGACGCGCGACCGGGGCCTCCGACGACCGATGGGCCGATTGCTGCGCTCACCGGCACCATCCGCGCTGCTCAGATCCACCACCTGCAGTCACGGCTGCCTGACCTCACCCGCGGCGAGGGCGTCCTCGAGACCGTGTCGGCTGGGTATCGGCCTGTCGTGGGTGTGCCACCCATCCGACCTCGAACCGACCGCAATCCGCTCGATCGCGCCGACTACCTCCGAAACGTCAACCACTCCACATGACACGGCCAGATCATCGCTGACTGCGATCCGATCGTTGCCGCATCGTCATGGCACTGGATCGACTCGAGCGTCGGGTGGGTCCGAGCTCACTCCTTCCTCCGCCCCGCCGGCTGGCTCGCGTTGCTCGACCACGTGGTCGTCCGTCGGGCCGACGAGCCCGAGTTCGACGCCGCGACGGTCGACCTCCACGAAGGCAGGTCACACCCCGGGGCGACAATTGGAGTGCGATGAGGTCGGCTCAGTCCGGTCGGGGCAGTGCGTGCTGGAACCTGACGATGCTGAAGTCCCAGGTGCCCCCAGCCGCCAGGTCGCGAAGCGGCCACAGGTTCGGAACGGCCCGGAGTTCGATGCCTGCGGCCACGTGCCTGCCGATGAGATCATCGATCCGCTCGACGTCGATCGGCTCGACTGCGACATCGCTGACCCACTGTCCCGATGCCTCCGTCCACGGGCGAAAGCTCGAACCGTCGAAGCGGTACCGATACAGCACGGTGGAGCCGAGGATGGGGAGCCACCCGAGCTCGATCGCATGTACCCGCGGCGCGACTGTGCTGAACGACTCTCGGAACTGAATCTGCTCGTGAACGTTTCGGGGCCAGGCCGTCACGCGAGGGCAGTCGCGTGGAAACCAGTAGAGCGGCGCATGGTCGGCGTCGATGGCCCACACCCGCGGAGGTTGGCCGGAGTTCGTCGCCGGCACGTGTGGCGCGAACCGCTCGATCGCCGGGTCATGGCTGAAATGAAAGAGCTCCACACGCAGATCCTGGCCACCCCATCCACGAGCAGTGCCGACGAGCCCTGTCGACCGTCAAGGGCCGCAGGTCGCCGGCTGCAAGGAGTCCTGTGTCTTCCACCGCTGTGGCCACGCGGCCCCGAAGCAACCCGGTCTGCCACACCAGATCGACTCAGGCCGTTGCGAATCGCTGTTGGGGGTAACGTCCGCTGGGTGGGGTCCTGCGCACCGGTCCACTCGCCCTGGCGCGATCGCGATCTGCTGTTGGTGCTCGTCGGCGGCACGGTCAACAACGTCGGCGACTGGATGCTGGGGGTCGCCTTGCCGGTCTTCGTGTACCTCGAGACCCGGTCGGGACTCTCCACCGCTGCCGTGTTCCTGGTGGAGCTCGTCGTCGGTGTCGGACTCGGCCCGCTGGGTGGGAGCCTCGCCGATCGGTGGAACCTGCGGGCGACGCTCGTGGCCACCAACGCGCTGCAAGCCGTGACGCTCTTGCCGTTGCTGACGGTCACGTCGGAGCGGCTGTGGCCTGCCTTCGTCGTCGTCGGTGCACAAGCGCTCATCCGACAGGTCAATGACCCTGCGAGCTTCTCGGTGGTGCCTCGTCTGGTCGGCGACGATCAGCTCGTCCGTGCCAATGCTGTGCTGTCGAGCGGCGGCTCCCTCGCCCGTCTCATCGGTGCTCCGCTGGGTGGCATCGCTGTGGCAACCGGCGGTCTCACCGCCGTCGTCGTGGTCGATGCCGCCACCTTCGCTGTCGGTGGTGTGAGCGCGTGGCTGATCCGAAGCGACGCGGTGCGCCGATCAGCCGTGGACGACGGTGACCGTGCTGACGGCAGCGACGCCGTCGACACGTCTGTCCGTGCGGGTCTCCGCATCGTGAAGGAGTCCGGCCAGCTGAGGGCGATGTTGGGAGTGCAAGCCGTCGTCAATCTGGCATTCGGGGCGTTCAACGTGGTGTTCGTCGCGTTCGTCGCCGACTACCTCGACGGCGGGGGAACCGAGGTCGGGCTGATCCGCGGCAGTGCCGCCTTCGGAGGCATCGTGAGCGGACTCGTCATCGCACGATTCGCGCAACGTTGGGATCCACCTCTCGTGATGGTGGCTGGGTACTCGCTGTTCTTCGTCGTCGGCATGGCATTCGTGAACGCCCCGTCGTTCACGACGACACTCTGGATCTACATCGTGCTGTTCGGGCTGACCGGTTTCCCCAACGTCGCCTCACAGGTCGGTACCAGCGCCACGCTCCAGCAGCTCGCACCGCCCGAGGCGATCGGCCGGATGTCGGGGCTCTCCGGGGCAATGGCCGCGTTCGGAGCCGGCATCGGTTCGATCGGTACCGGAGCCCTGCTCGAGCAGACCACGGCCAGAGTGCTGTTCAACGCTCAGACCTCGTGCATGGCCATCTGCGCCATCATCGGCTACGTCGGTGTGGTGCGACCGCGACGCCGGGCTGCCGACGCCACCGATGAAGCGTGATGCTCGAGCCGGCATCACGCATGCCCGAAGCCGGGAGGAGTTCCTGACGCTGATCACCGTCACCGTCCGGTGGGGTCGTGTCACACCGGTTTCGTAGAGTTGAGGTATCGATCCGGTGGGTCGTGTCACACCGGTTTCGTAGAGTTGAGATGTTCCGAGTTCCCCCGGAACGCGATCGGGTCCCCCCATCGGGGCGGGCCCCACTTCATCAGCGGAGTTCGCGTCGGAAGGGGGTGTCGACATGTCGTTGCTCGAGCAGACCAATCGGAGCGATCCGCGCCATCCTGGCGAGGTGCCGTTCGAGAAGGTCTTCTTGTCCGTCACAACTGCCGATGTCGGCGCGGCCGACCATCGCGACGTGGCCCGCACGCTGCGCGATGTCACCACACTGCGGAACTGGCTCGATTCGGTCGAAGTCGACCACGTGCTGAGGCTCGAGGAGTTGGCCCAGTCCTGCCCGTCGATCTTCCCCGAACAGATCGTCGCAGAGGCAACGGGGCGGACGCTCCAGCAATCGGTTCGTGTGCACCGGCGCGCGGCGGCGGCTGCGTCGATGCCGGCGGTGGGTTCTGCATTGCGGGCTGCTGCGATCGGCGGCGCTCATCTCGATGTGCTCGCCGATGCCCTGCGCCATATGGACACTGCACTCCGACCGCAGTTGATCCTGCGCAGCGACCGGCTGGCGACGATCGCTGCGGCCACCTTGGTGCCCGAGTTCCGTCGAGCGGTGGCCAACGAGGTGCGGTCGATCGAGGCAGACGATGGTCGCGACCGGCTCCAACGGCAACGCGCCCAGACGGGACTCGATTGCAAGGTCGGCCGCGACGGCATGGTGCACCTCAGTGGCCGTCTCGATCCGGCGAACGGTCTGCCGTTTCTGCAGGCACTCGCCGATCGAACGGATCAGCTGTTCCGGGGCGAACCGATCGAGGGCTGCCCGGAAGACCCGATGCTCAAGCAACGGTTTCTGCGAGCTCACGCTCTGATGTCGCTCGTGCTCGGCGGCGGGGCGCAGGCGGGTCGTCCACAGTTCATCGTCACGATCGATCAGGAGACGCTGGCGACGGGCGAACGCCGCGCCGGGTCGCGTGTCGACACCGGCTTCGAAGGCCTCGACCTGCCGATCGAGCACCTGCTCGGACACCTTGGTGACGCCGACGTCGTTCCGGTCGTGCTCGATGACGACGGGGTTGCCGTGAAAGTCGGTGCTCGCCGCCGCCACTGTGATCGAGCTCGCATCGCGGGGCTTCATGACGAGGTCGCGACCGAGCCGGGTCTGCCGCTCGACGCCGGCCGGAGCAGCCGGTTGGCCACGCGCCAGCAGCGGTGGGCGATCCGGGCGATGTATCGCTGGTGCGCCTTTCCTGGGTGCTGCGTGCCGGTGCGCATGGCCGAGCCCCATCACACCGTCGAGTGGGAACAGCAGGGCCATACCGACCTCGGTCTGCTCGCGCCGTTGTGTCGGCACCACCACGACCGGGTGCACGCGAAGGGCTGGCGATTGTCGCTGTCGTCTCGCCGCTGCCTCAGCGTCACGTATCCCGATGGTTCCGTGATGACCACCGGCCCACCACGCGATCAGTGGCGATGAGCCGCCGTCGCCTCTGCGCGACGGGCTCAGACCGAGAACACGAACAGCAACGACAGAACGAAGAACAACACCCCGATCGCGAGAAAGGCCGTCCCGATGATCCCGCAGATACGACCCGCCGTCACGTTCCCTCGGTTCGACCAGTACACCTCGGGCTGCGCATCCATCTCGTCGATCGCCGTCGCGCCCATCTTCCAGGCGAAGGGCCCGAGCAGACCGCACGCCATGAGACTGAGGATGCCGAGCACCAACACCGTGGTTCCCCGTGGGTGCTCGACACCCATGGGCGCCGCGCCCCAACCCATGGGTCTGTCGGCCGGCCATGGTGGCCGAGCGGTGCCGAGCACGTGCGGCGGTGGGGGAGGTGGGGGAGGTGGGGGAGGCGGCAGGTCCGACACGTCCGCATTGTCGCGCGGCTCGGAGCGTCTTGGCCGTGCGGCAATGGGTTGGCGGGTTGGCGCACACGGGCGTAACATCATTGTCACCGTTCGAGCCAGCGTTGTCTCGTGCGCCACTCCAGCCCGTTCGCCCCCGGCGATGACTCTTGTGGAGCCGACAACATGCGTTCCGATCTTCCCCCGGCGACGGGTCTCTACGACCCGCGCTTCGAACACGATGCCTGCGGTGTGTCGTTCGTCGCGAACATCAAAGGCGTCCGTAGCCGTTCGATCGTCGAACTCGGGATGACCGCGCTGTGCAACATGGAACATCGCGGCGCCACCGGTGCCGAGTCCGACTCGGGGGATGGTGCCGGCATCCTGATCCAGGTGCCCGACGCGTTCCTCCGGGCCGTGGTCGCCTTCGAGCTGCCTGCAGCGGGCCACTATGCGGTCGGCATCGCATTCCTACCCACCGATCCGGGCGATGCCGAGAAGGCGCTGAGCTCGATCGAGTCGATCGCGACCGACGAAGGCCTCACGGTGCTCGGCTGGCGCGAGGTTCCGACCCGCCCCGGGTGTCTGGGCACCACGTCGCGTTCGGTGATGCCGAGCTTCAAGCAGTTGTTCCTCAGCGACCCCGCCGGTGCCGCCGGCATCGACCTCGACCGCAAGGTGTACATCGCCCGCAAGCGCGTGGAACACGAGCTCCCGCCCGAGCAGAGCACGTTCTTCCCATCGCTCAGCAGCCGCACCCTCGTCTACAAGGGGATGTTCACCACGCCGCAACTCGCCGAGTTCTTCCCCGATCTCGACGACGACCGGGTCGAGAGCGCCCTCGCGCTGGTGCACAGTCGGTTCAGCACCAACACGTTCCCGAGTTGGCCCCTGGCCCACCCGTACCGGTACATCGCCCACAACGGCGAGATCAACACCGTGCAGGGCAACCGCAACTGGATGCGTACCCGTGAAGCGATGCTGCGCAGCGACTTCCTGCCCGGCCTCGAGCGAGCGTTTCCGATCTGCACGCCCGGCGGCAGCGATTCCGCGAGCTTCGACGAGGTGCTCGAACTGCTGCACCTCGGCGGTCGCAGCCTGCCGCATGCGATGCTGATGATGATCCCCGAGGCGTGGGAGAACCACGACACGATGGACGCCGACAAGCGGGCGTTCTACCGGTTCCACTCCTCGCTCATGGAACCGTGGGACGGACCGGCATGTGTCTCGTTCACCGATGGCAGCCTGATCGGCGCGGTGCTCGACCGCAACGGGCTCCGGCCGAGCCGCTACTGGGTCACCGACGACGACCTGGTGGTGCTGGCCAGCGAGGTGGGCGTGATCGACGTGCCGGCCGGCAAGATCGTCCGCAAGGGCCGTCTCCAGCCGGGCCGCATGTTCCTGGTCGACACCGAACAAGGCCGAATCGTCGACGACGACGAGATCAAGCGGTCGCTCGCCGCAGCACAGCCGTACGCGCAATGGCTCACCGAGGGCATCACCGAGCTCGACGAACTACCGGGCCGCGAGCACATCGTGTTCAGCCACGACAGCGTTCTGCGGCGTCAGCAGATGTTCGGCTACACCCACGAAGAGCTGAAGCTCATCGTCGCCCCCATGGCCGCCAACGGAATGGAGCCTCTCGGTTCGATGGGCACCGACACCCCGATCGCGGCGCTCAGCGAGCGCAGCCGGCTGCTGTTCGACTACTTCCAGCAACTGTTCGCCCAGGTCACCAACCCACCGCTCGACGCCATCCGTGAAGAGGTCGTCACCGCGGTCAGCAGCTCGGTCGGCCCCGAGGCGAACCTGCTCCAGCCGGGCCCCGAGAGCTGCCGCCAGTTGGCGTTGCCGTTCCCGATCATCGACAACGACGATCTGGCCAAGATCATCCACATCGACGACGACGGCCAGTACCCCGAACTGCGCGCGGTCGAGATCAGCGGTCTGTATCGAGTGTCGGGTGGCGGCCTGGCGATGCAGCGTGCGCTCGACGCCGTGCGATCCAAGGTCAGCAAGGCGATCGACGACGGTGCCCGGGTGGTCGTGCTCAGCGATCGCAACAGCGATTCGGTGTACGCGCCGATCCCCAGCCTGCTGCTCACATCGGCGGTGCACCACCACCTCATCCGCGAGAAGAAGCGCACCATGGTGGGCCTGATCGTCGAGTGCGGCGATGCGCGCGAAGTGCACCACATGGCCCTTCTCGTCGGCTACGGCGCCGGGGCGATCAACCCGTACCTCGCGTTCGAGAGCATCGAGGACATGATCGCTCGCGACCTGCACAACCTGGGTGGGATCGACCCCAAGAAGGCCGTCAAGAACTACATCAAGGCCGCCGGCAAGGGCGTGCTCAAGGTGATGAGCAAGATGGGCGTCAGCACGGTCGCCAGTTACACCGGAGCGCAGATCTTCGAAGCGATCGGACTGGGTCGCGATCTGGTCGACGAGTACTTCACCGGAACGGTCAGCCGACTCGGTGGCATCAGCCTCGACGATGTGGCCCGCGAAGTCGCCGAGCGTCACCGCACGGCACATCCGAGTCGGCCCACCGAGCGCGCCCATCGCAAGCTCGAGCTCGGCGGCGAGTACCAGTGGCGTCGCGAGGGCGAGGTGCACCTGTTCAACCCCGAGACGGTCTTCAAGCTCCAGCACGCCACTCGCGCCAAACGGTACGACGTGTTCAAGGAGTACACCGCGCTCGTCGACGACCAGTCGAAGCACCTTGCCACCCTGCGCGGGCTGTTCGCGTTCAAGCACGACGTTCGGCCCGCCGTGCCGATCGACGAGGTCGAGTCCGTCAGCGAGATCGTTCGCCGCTTCAGCACCGGCGCGATGAGCTACGGCTCGATCAGCATGGAGGCCCACGAGACCCTCGCCATCGCGATGAACTCGATCGGTGGCAAGAGCAACACGGGCGAGGGTGGCGAAGACGCCGACCGGCTGCACGACCCTCGGCGCCGCAGCGCGATCAAGCAGGTGGCCAGCGGCCGCTTCGGCGTCACCAGCGAGTACCTGGTCAACGCCGACGATCTGCAGATCAAGATGGCCCAAGGTGCCAAGCCGGGCGAGGGCGGTCAACTCCCGGGACACAAGGTGTACCCATGGGTTGCCAAGACCAGGCACTCCACGCCGGGCGTCGGTCTGATCAGCCCGCCGCCGCATCACGACATCTACTCGATCGAGGATCTCAAGCAGCTCATCCACGACCTCAAGAACTCCAACCCCGATGCGCGCGTGCACGTGAAGCTCGTCGCCGAGGTCGGGGTCGGAACGGTGGCAGCGGGTGTCAGCAAGGCCAAGGCCGATGTCGTGCTCATCAGCGGTCACGACGGTGGAACCGGCGCTTCACCGCTCACCTCGCTCAAGCATGCCGGTGCACCGTGGGAGCTGGGCTTGGCCGAGACGCAACAGACGCTGTTGCTCAACGGTCTGCGCGACCGGATCGTGGTGCAGGCCGATGGCCAGATGAAGACCGGCCGTGACGTCGTGATCGCCGCGCTGCTGGGAGCGGAGGAGTTCGGCTTCGCCACGGCACCACTCGTGGTCAGCGGGTGCGTGATGATGCGCGTCTGCCACCTCGACACCTGCCCGGTGGGCGTTGCCACGCAGAACCCCGAGCTGCGCGCCAAGTTCAGTGGGAAGCCCGAGTTCGTCGTGAACTTCATGGAGTACATCGCCGAGGAGGTGAGGGAATGGATGGCCAAGCTCGGCTTCCGCACCCTCGCCGAGATGATCGGCCATGTCGAGGTCCTCGACACGCGGCACGCCATCCAGCACTGGAAGGCCAAGGGCCTCGACATCTCGCCGATCCTGGCCGTGCCACAGAACCCGTACGGCCAGACACTGATCAACAGCACCGGGCAAGACCACGGACTCGCGGAGGCGCTCGACCAGGTGCTGATCGAGCGTGCGGCGGCAGCCATCGACCGCGCCGAGCGGGTGGAGATCGGACTCCCGATCCGCAACGTGAACCGCACCGTCGGCACGATGCTGGGCAATGCCGTCACCAAGAAGTACAGCGGCGCAGGCCTGCCCGACGACACGATCCGGGTGAAGTTCCGCGGTTCGGCAGGTCAGAGCTTCGGTGCATTCGTGCCGTCGGGCATCACGCTCGAACTGGAAGGCGACACCAACGACTACGTCGGCAAGGGCCTCTCGGGTGGTCGAGTGGTGGTGCGTCCGGACCGGGATGCCACGTTCCTGGCTGAGCACAACGTGATCGCCGGCAACGTCATCGGATACGGCGCAACCGGTGGCGAGATCTTCCTCCGGGGTGTGGTCGGTGAGCGCTTCTGCGTCCGCAACTCCGGCGCGACAGCCGTCGTCGAAGGCGTGGGTGATCACGCCTGCGAGTACATGACGGGCGGGCGCGTCGCCGTGTTAGGCGCCACCGGTCGGAACTTCGGTGCCGGCATGAGCGGTGGCATCGCCTACGTGTACGACCCCGACTCGGTCTTCGCTGCCAAGGTGAACGTCGACATGGTCGATCTGTTGCCGGTGAGCGATGAACACGGAGCCGAACTCCGCAGCATCATCGAGCGCCACCTGCGCTGGACCGACTCCGCCGTCGCGGCGCGACTGCTCGACCGGTGGACCGACGCGGTCGTCGAGTTCCGGATGGTGATGCCCCGCGACTACGCGCGGGTGGTCGCGGTGATGAAAGGCGCGGAGTCCGAAGGCCTCGACGAGGCCGCGACGTTGGAGCGAGTGATGGAGGCCAGCCGTGGGTGAAGTGACCGGGTTCATGAAATGGCAACGCGCCACACCCGCTCGGCGGCCGGTGCCGGTACGCCTGCGTGACTGGAAGGAGGTCTACGAGGAGTTCCCCGCGGAGACTCTCACGTTGCAAGCCGGTCGCTGCATGGATTGCGGCATCCCGTTCTGCAACAACGGCTGTCCCTTGGGCAACCTGATCCCCGACTGGAACGACCTCGTGTACCGCGACCACTGGCGCGACGCGATCGACCGGCTGCACGCCACGAACAACTTCCCGGAGTTCACCGGCCGGTTGTGCCCGGCACCGTGCGAATCAGCGTGTGTGCTCGGCATCAACAGCGACCCCGTCGCGATCAAGCAGGTCGAGGTCGAGATCATCGATCGGGCATGGGACGAGGGTTGGGTGTTGCCCCAGAAACCCACCGTGCGCACCGGCAAGCGACTCGTCGTCATCGGGTCGGGTCCGGCAGGGCTCGCCACCGCCCAGCAGCTCACCCGTGCCGGTCACGAGGTGATCGTGCTCGAACGCGCCGATCGCATCGGAGGCCTGCTGCGCTACGGCATCCCCGAGTTCAAGATGGAGAAGCATAATCTCGATCGCCGACTCGCCCAGATGGAGGCCGAGGGCACCGAGTTCCGCACCAATGCCACCGTGGGCGAGAACGTCGACATCGAGGTGCTGCTCGCGTCGTACGACGCGATCGTGCTGGCCGCTGGCGCAACGGCGTGGCGCGATCTGCCGGTGCCCGGTCGTGAGCTGCGGGGGATCCATCAGGCGATGGAGTACCTGCCGCTCGCCAACAGGGTGCAGGAGGGCGACATCGAGCGGTCACCGATCGATGTCGCCGGCAAGCACGTCGTGATCATCGGAGGTGGCGACACTGGCGCCGACTGCCTCGGCACCGCCCATCGGCAAGGCGCGGCGAGCATCACTCAACTCGAGATCATGCCTCGCCCGGCCGACACGCGTGCCCCAGGGAATCCGTGGCCGACCTTTGCCTTCACCTACAAGGTCACGTCGGCACATGAGGAAGGCGGCGATCGGATCTTCGCCGTCAACACCGAACGCTTCATCGGCGACGGCGACGGCAACGTGCGCGCGCTGCTGATCCACGAAGTCGTGATGGTGAACGGATCGTTCGAGAAGGTCGCCGGTTCCGACCGCGAGCTCGCGGCCGATTTCGTCTTCCTCGCCATGGGATTCGTCGGGCCCGACAAGGATGGCTGGCTCGACCAACTCGGAGTCGCATTCGATCCCCGCGGCAACATCGCCCGCGGACTGGACTTCCAGACCAACGTTCCCGGCGTGTTCGTCGCCGGCGACATGGGTCGCGGCCAGAGCCTCATCGTGTGGGCGATCGCGGAAGGTCGCGCGTGTGCGTCGCACGTCGACAACTGGCTGATGGGCGACACCTCGCTGCCTGCTCCGATCGCGCCCACTGCGCGACCACTTGTGTAGCCACACGGCGTAGCCTGCACGTTTGTGAAGTCGATGCTGGTGGGTATGGGGATGGTCGTCCTGGCGACCTCGGTCGGGTCGCTCGGGCTGGTGTCGTGCAGTTCCGAGGAGGTCGCGCCCAACACCGTTCCGGTGCAGGTCGGGGCCACGAACTACGTCACGATTCCGCCGGCGCCGAGCACGCTCGTGCCCGTCACCACCGCCCCCGATGCGCCGGGGTCGATCCTGCAGTTCCCGAGCGAGTACGTGATCGTGGAGGATGACTACCCATCCACCGTGGCCGCGAAGTTCAAGGTTGCGTTCGCCGACCTGATGACGCTCAATGGTTGGACACTGCTCGACAATGGCCTCGTGCCGGAGTGGCCCGGTGTCGGCCAGACCATCCAGATCCCCGCCGGGGCAACCGTCCCGGGCGTTCCCCCCGATCCGGGCTTGCCGCCAACCACTATTGCCGGAACGCCTGCAGCTCCCACCACCGCTGCGCCGGAGACCACAGTGGCCACCACCACGACCACCGAAGCGCCCGGCTCTGCATGCGGGACCTACACCGTGGAGGAAGGCGACTACCCAGGTCTCGTCGCCACAAAGCTCGACACCACCGTGGGCAAGCTCAATGGCGCGAACCAGGCCACGAGGGGATACAGCTCGTTCTACGTGGGGCTGATCATCAACGTCCCCTGCTGATCAGGCTCTGCCGTCAGACGAAGCGAATCGCGATCCCGTCCATCTGGTGCACCTCGCCCGAGCGGTCGCGGTCGGAGGCGATGACATCGAGTGCGTCGATGCCCTCGCCGTGATCGTCTGCCGCGTGGAACGACACGGCATGATCGAGACCGAGCTCCGCCCATCGTGCCCGCATCGCGCCAGGATCGTTGGCCGCGATGCGCACGCCGGCGATCCCGGTGACCACGTGGGTGTCGGCGTGGGCGTGCCCCGCCCAACTCGGTCCACCCCAGCGCCAGGCGCCGTTCGGAACCGGCTGGTCGATGCTCACCAACGCACCACCGACGTCTGCGGGGTGGAGGTGGCGGCCACGGATGTCGGGCAGATCGCCTCGCCACACGATCCGGACGTCGTGATGGGTGAGTGCTTCCTCGCGTCGATCGAGGTCGTCGACTTCGTAGATCGCCATGTACCCGGTGCAGTCGACGCGTCGTTTGTCGAGCAACCGGCCTGCCGTCGTGCCGGGCTGGATCGGAGACACGATCTCGAGGAACTGGTCGCCGATCAACAACAGCGTGTTGTGCAGCCCGAACTCGGCCACCCCCGGATCGCGGAAGCACACGTCGACGGCGAGCAGGTTGCGGAGGAAGTTGGTGGTGAGCTCGAGGTCGTGGGCGACGAGGGCCACCTGGCGGAGCCGGATCATGTCAGCGATTGTTGCAGGTAGCGTCCGCAGCGTGTTGACCGTCGTCGAGGCCCGCGTGATCGGTTGCTTGCTCGAGAAGCAGCGCACCGTTCCCGATCAGTACCCACTCACGCTCAACGCGCTCGTGAGCGCGTGCAACCAGACCAGCTCGCGCGATCCGGTGATGCATCTCGCCGACCATGACGTGGAGGCAGCGATCGCGGCACTCAAGGGTGCGGGCCTCGCTCGGCTCGTGCACCCATCGCATGGTCGCAGCGTCACCCGGTACCGCCATGTCGTCGACGAGGCGTGGGAGCTGGAAGCCGATGGGGCTGCGTTGATCGCCGTGCTCTTGCTGCGCGGTCCGCAGACCGTTGCCGAGCTGCGAACTCGCACGGAGCGACAGCACGTGTTCGTCTCGCTCGACGACGTGCAGGATGCACTCGATGGCCTGCAGGCTCGCGAGCTCGTCCGGATGCTCGAGCGCCAACCCGGGCAGAAGGAGGCGCGGTGGCAGCAACTGCTCGCCGACGAGCCCGAGCGCATCGACGTCGTCGTTCGTTCCACGTCATCGCGGGTGTCCGCACCGGAGCCGGTCGACGGATCCCTGGTCGAGGCGCTCACGTCACGTGTGGGTGAGCTCGAGGCGCGAGTCGCTGCGCTCGAAGCCGCGCTCGCCGACCTGCTCTGAACCTGCTCTGAACCTGTTCAGGCCGCCGGTGTCTTCGGGTGGGCCTCGAAGAAGTCGAACACCGCCATGGCGAAGCCGTCCGCGAGCTCCGGGATGTGGCGGCCGCCGCTGATGGTCCACAGCTCGACGGCGACGCCGTCGGGGCAGCCGCTGAAGCGGGCGACGGTGGTCTCCGCGCCGATGATCCCGCTGTCGATGTCGAACCGGTCGCCGGCCGGGGAGGTGGCCGGGGTGACGGCCGTGCTGCACCCGTCGTGGCTCGCCCAGGTCGCGGCCGTCGTGGCGGCCGAGGGGTACAGGTTGCCCAGCCATTCGCCGCCGTCGTAGGCAATCACCTCGTCGAGCGTGCCGTGCACCTGCGCGACGCTCACCGGCTCACTCGGCGTGCAGTCGTCCGGCGACGAGAAGGTGGCGCCGGCCAGGCTCACCACGGCGGCGAACAGGTCGGCTCGCTCGCATGCCAACCGGTATGACATGAAGCCGCCGTTGGAGTGCCCGGCGAGGTAGATCCGCGCGGGGTCGACCGCATGGATGCTGCCCACGTGGTCGACGACCGCCGTCACGTACGCGACGTCGTCGACGGTGGACCCGAAGAAGTTGCAGCACGCGTCGGTCGCATTCCAGAACTGCGCGCCGCGGGCGTCGGCGGTGCCGTCGGGGTAGGCGAGGATCACGCCTCGGGTAGCGGCCTCGCCCTGGAACCGAAAGTACGCCTGTTGGACATCGGCGGTGCCGGTGTAGCCGTGCAGCACCACCACCAATGGCGCTGGCCCCGCGGTGAGACCATCCGGCACGATCACGTCGACCGGGCGCTCGGCGACGAGGGCCTCCGAGACGGGATCGGTGGTCGCGGGCGCGGTGACGGCCTCGGAGGTGATGGGCTCGGAGGTCACGGGCGCGGGGCCCTCCGGATCCGCCATGGCATTCGAGTCGGCCACGGTGATCGCCGTGCGTGGAGGCGCTGTGGCGGAGATCGTGGTCGGATCCGGCGCGGGGTTGGCCGCGTCGTCGCTGCAAGCCGCCACCAACAGTGACGTCGTCGCCGTGACGAAGATGGCGACGAGCACACGAACCACGTGGGGCACTGTACGGTCCGGAGGTGGCTCACGATCATCACCACTCACATGACACCGGACACGACCATCACCACGCGCCGGGTGATCGTGATTGGGGCGAGTTCGGGGCACGTCTACAGCTGGAGGGTGACGTTGCCATGCCCATGCTCGCCGAGGCGATCGCACGCATCGCTGCTACGGCGCGGGAAGCCGACCTGCAGGTCGATCGCATCCTCGACGTCGGGAGCGGTCCCGGTGTGGCAGCGATCGCACTCGCGGCAGCCTTTCCCGGCGCGATGGCGGTGGCGGTCGACGCGTCGGCTCCACTGCTCGAGCTCGTGCATGATCGAGCCGTCACCCAGGGGGTCGCCGGGCGGGTGCACACAGAGGTCGCCGATCTCGAGCAGCCGCTCGAGGTGCTCGGCGCCGCCGATGTGGTGTGGGCCTCGATGGTGCTGCATCACGTCGCGTCGCCGGCCGACACGCTGAGGCAACTCCGCAGCGTGCTCCGCCCGGGCGGTCTGCTCGCGATCGTCGAGTTCGGTGCGGGTGCACGCGGCGCGCTGCCCGTCGGGTTCGACGTCGACAACGACGGCTTCGTCGGCCGTCACTCGGATGCGCTCCTCGCCGCTGTCGCCGACCATCTGCCCCCGGGAGCGATGGTGCTCGACTGGCCGTCGCTCCTGGCCGACGCGGGCTTCGAACTGGTCGATCAGGGTGAACTGGAGATGCACCTCCCGGCGCCGCTCACCGAAATGCAGCGGCGCTACGTGCTCCAAGGCCTCCAGATGTCCCAGCCGATGATGGACGAACGGCTCGACGCCGGCGACCTGGCCACACTTGCCGGTCTCGCCGGGCAGGTGTCGGAAGACGATCCCCGCTGCGTGCTCAACCGCGACGACCTCACGCTCGACGTGAGCCGGGCCTTCTTCCTCGCCCGACGCGACTGATCCGACGGGCTCGCAGGTGCCGAGTGCTCAGTCGAGGTCGGGCCAGCGGCGCTTCTGGCGGCGGCGCACGCCGGCCGCGCCGAGCTTGCGCTGCTCGCTGAGCTGCCACTGGCGGCGCCAGCCGTTGTACTCGGGGCCGGTGAGCTTCGGGTTGGTCTTCGTGGCGGCCCGCTGACGTGCCGTCCAGAAGTCGGTGAGTGCTTCGTCGCCGAGCGCGGTGACCGCTGCCTCGATGCGGGCGTTGAACCGTCGGGTCGATTCGCCCTCGACCGGCCGCAACGGGGCTCCGAACACCACTCGCGACGCGCCCGGCTTCGGGCGCTTCATGCCCTTGCCGAAGATGGCGCCGGTGCCGTCGATGAACACGGGCACGACCGGGGCGCCCGTGCGGATCGAGATGTACGCGGCGCCACCTTTGAACTCCTGGCCCCACCCATCGGGGGACCGACCGCCCTCCGGGTAGATGACGAGGCTCCAACCATCGTCGATCAGGTTGCGGATGAGATCGCTCGACTTCCGTCCCGCAACCTCGCGGTCGATCGGCAGCGCGTTCAGTGCGAGCGCGGCGGCCGCACCCTTCATCCGCGTGTCGAAGAAGTAGTCGGCCGCCGCAGCGATCGTGAGCTTCGAACGCCACGGCTCGGGTACCGCGGTCACCATGAGCGGCGTGTCGATGTGGCTGTGGTGGTTGGGGGCGAAGATCAACGCAGGGGCGTCGTCACCTTTGGCCTGCAGGTCGGCGAGGCGGTCGACGCCCAGGATCTCGGGGTCGGCGAGCACCTTCATCAGCAGCTGCAACGGGCCGCGGTTGATCACGGCTCGGGCGGCGTTGGCAGGCGCACGTCGCGCCCAGTCGGTGTCGTAGTCGGCACCGAGTCTGCTCTCCGCCTCCGGAACCACGACGCCTTTCGGCTTGGTGGGCGGGCGATACGGGAAGCCGAGCTTCGCGGTCGGCTTGAGCACCACCCGAAGGGGAGCGGTGGCCACATCGGCCACCTTGCCGGCGCGCCGCATCGTCGCCGCCGAGACGCCCTTGCGTTCGCTCATGAGACGTCGGCCACCAGCAGCGACGGCACGTGGAGGTGCGTGATGGTGGGCGAGCGACCGACGACATCGCTGGCGATCTCGAACGCGTCGTCCATCGTGGAGGCGGGGGTGAAGCCGAGCCGGCGAACCGTGGGAGCATCGCCGCCGACGATGATCACCTTGCCGGCGTGTTGCTGGCCGTGAGCACCCCAGTACCACGCGTAGAACGGGTGCACCCCGTGGTAGGCGTTGCCGGTGCGGTAGAGGTGGCGGTACCACTCGTCTTCGGCGTACTGCTTCTCCCACTTGTGCCCCATCACGACGGGATCGGTCGTGTCGGGGAGCACCTGCTCGAAGAAGTCGATGTAGCTCGGGTGATGCACCGGGTGGAAGTCGCGGTAGGTGGGGTGGGTCATGATGATGACACCACCCTGACGCACCAAGGGCTTGTTGCGGTACATGTTGAACAGGTAGCCAAGACCCATGCACATCACCAGTACCGGGTTCATGATCCCGTCGGGGTTGTACGGGCACACGTAGGGGATGCCAAGGGTCAAGATGTCGGTCTGGCCGTGCACCTCGACCAACTGCTGCTTGTGCACCCACTCGAGCGTGATCTTGTGCACCGCCTCGGTGTCGCCCGCCTGCACGCTGGTCATCTGATGCGGACCCTCGATGGAGTGGAAGATCTTGCGCGCCAGCCGACTCGGCGTACGACTGAGCGACTTGGTGGTGGCCACGAAGGTGGCTCGATCCTTGGCCTTCCATTCCCATTCCCGCTTTGACAGAAAATCGAACACCGACATGTTCCCGTCGCCGTTCGATTT
>JANNQK010000167.1:0-41015 GCA_031400715.1 Actinomycetes bacterium
GTCGCCGTGAAATCGCTCACCGATCGGAACCTCGATCAGGATGTCGGGGCCGTGCTTCGCGAGGCCACGGCGCTCGACAAACTCAAGCATCGCGCCATCATCGGGCTGCGGGATTGCGGTTACGCCGACGCCGCGAGCAAGCGGCGGCCATACCTCGTGATGGAATATTGGCGCTGGCTGAGACCGGTGACCCAGGTCTCGAGGTACACCTCGGCGCCACGGTTGCGGGCGCAGATCGAGTAGGCGTGGGTGACGCCGTACGGGTCGACCGAGCCCTCGTCCTCGTCGTACAGGGCACCGACGAAGTACTTCTCCTCGAGGAGCGGGTTGAGCTCCTTGGCCTCGGCGGTGGAGATGATCTCCATGTGCATGCCCAGGTAGCGTCCTCGCGCCTGCGCCATGCGCAACCAGTCGAGCCGTTCGGGCGTGTCGGCCAGCTGGATGCCACCGGGGAGGTGGATGCCGCAGTTCTGACCGCTCTCGGCCTCGATCTCCTTGTACAGGTTCACCGTGTACTGCTGCAGACGAGCGACGTTGGGATCGCCGTTCAGTGTGTGCATGCCTCCGGCGGCATGCCACGTGGAGCCTGCGGTGAGCTGCTTGCGCTCGAGCAGCACCACATCGGTCCAGCCGGCCTTGGTGAGGTGGTACAGCACGCTGGCGCCGACGACGCCGCCGCCGATGACCACGACCTGTGCCGAAGACTTCATTGCCATTGCTCGAAACCCCTTGAACTCGTGAACGACTCAGAACTCGCTGAACTGGATGAACTCGCTGAACTGGATGTGCTGGGGTCGGACGCGATCAGAAATCGGTCGCGACGCCACCTTCAGCGACTCGGCGGTCGACGAAGGCACGCAGCTCGGCCTTCACCTCCGGGTCCATCGCCGGCGCCTCGTAGGCGCTGAGGAAACGGTCGACGAGGCCGTGCGAACGTTGGTCGGCCGTCGGGCGACCCGCTTCGTCCCAGGTCTCGTAGTTGCGCCAGTCCGACAGGAACGGGCGGTAGAAGGCGTCGCGAAAGCGCGACTGGGTGTGGGCGGTGCCGAAGAAGTGACCACCCGGGCCGACCTCTTCGATGGTGTCGATCGGGATCGAGTCGGCGTCGACCGACACGGGCTCGAGCATCTTGGCCACCATCTGCAGCAGGTCGGCGTCCATCAGCATCTTGTCCATGCTGGCGTGCAGACCACCCTCCATCCATCCGGCGCCGTGCATCAGGAAGTTCACGCCGCCCATCACCGCGCCCCACAGCGAGAACACGCTCTCGTATGCCGCTTGCGCATCGAGAGTGTTGGCGGCGCACACATTGCTGCTGCGGTAGGGCACGCCGTAACGACGGCACAGCTGACCGCTGATCATCGCGGTTCTCACGTACTCGGGGGTGCCGAACGCAGGTGCCCCCGACTGCATGTCGACGTTGCTGGTGAAGCCGCCGTACATCACCGGTGCGCCGGGGTTGACGAGTTGGATGAAGGCGATGCCGGCGAGGGCCTCGGCGTTCTGCTGGGCGAGTGCGCCGCCCAGGGTGATCGGGGCCATGGCTCCGGCGAGCGTGAACGGCGTGACCACCACCGGCTGGTTGTGGCGGGCGAACTCGATCATGCCCTGGGCCATCGGGACGTCGAGGCGCAGGGGGGAGTTGGTGTTGACCACCGTGATCACCGACGGCTCACGGTCGATCGTGGCCATGTCGACGCCGCGGGCGATGCGCACCATCTCGATGCAGTCGATGTTGCGTTGCCGGCCGAGGCTGTAGCAGTGCAGACCCTTGTCGGTCATCGTGAGGATGTCGTACGACGCCTCGAGGTGGCGGATGGAGGAGTGGATGTCGACCGGCTCGACCGGGTACCCGGGGACGAAGTGGATGACGTCGAGCATCTGCGCCAGCTTGAGCAGGTCCTGAAACCCCTCGCGGTCGCCGATCCGGCGCACGCCGTTGCGGTCGACGTAGTTCGGAGCGCTGGCGACGGTTCCGAACGCCATCCATCGTCCGCCGACGCGGATGCTGCGAGCAGGGTTCCAGCTGTGCACCGTGAACTCCGACGGCGCCGTGGTGATCGCGGTCTCGATCAGCTCACGGGGGAAGCGGACACGATGATTCGACTCGTCGACGTTCGCGCCGGCCTCGCGCATGATGCTGCGCGACTCGGGGCACAG
Organism: Actinomycetes bacterium; assembly: GCA_031400715.1. Classification (GTDB taxonomy): domain Bacteria; phylum Actinomycetota; class Acidimicrobiia; order Acidimicrobiales; family Ilumatobacteraceae; genus VFMC01. The sequence goes on from JANNQK010000167.1 coordinate 2,161, forward strand.
GAACTCCATGCCGATCCGCTCGAGGATGACCAGCGATGCCTCGTGGATCGACTCGACCTCGTCGGCCGACAGCACCTCGGTGTGGTTGAGGCGCATGTACGGCTGCTGGTACGGCAACTGCTCGGGAAGGCGGTTGCGCATGCCTTCGTTGCGCTCGCGACCGCGGCGCCTGGTACCGGCGCCGCCCTCCGGTCCGACGGTGTCGTGCGTGGTCTCGGTCACGACGAGCGACATTACACCTGCGATGGGATTCCTTGTACGATCGTCCTGGGATTGAGCTCCGCGTCCGACCGATCCAGCGGTGCTCGATCGAACAGTGGGATCGACGGGCGCAGAACAGTGCGACGGGCCAGCTCCAGCGCACCAAGACAGGCCACCAGCCGCATCGATGCTCGGAGGTCGGGGGCGTCGAACCACCACGGAGGGAAGATCAGCACCGAAGCGGCGAGCGTCGCCCACGGCACTCGCGACCGCGACTCGATCACGTCCCACACGAACGCTCCGAGGACGAGCGCGACGGTGTAGTACGGCCACGTTCCCGCTTCGAGGAGCAGCCGCACGGCCACCCCGACGAGCAGCGCGCATGAGGGCCGCCGGCGCACCACGGTCCACGCCACGGCTGCCGTGCCGAGCGTGAGCTGAGCGATGCGGACCGCCGGGGGTACCTCGCCGAGCGCCTGCCGGGTGAACAGGTGCAGGATCGAATCGGGCGCGACCAGCACGATCGGCCGCATGCCGTCGAGGGTGTCGGTGGTGGCGAGGATGAACGGTGCCCAGAACAGCGCGCCGATCGTGCAGCACATGGCCGGGGGGCGCAACCGCTTGTGCCAAGGGCCGGACGCACCGAGCAACAACGGCACGAACAGGATCGCCCACGGTTTGATCGCGAGCGACAGGCCGAGCAGCAGCACGGGCATGTCGCGCCGGTTCCGCCGCAGACACTCGAGTGAGACGATCGTGGCCACCAGCACCAGGCCGTCGTCCAGATGGCCCCATGTCGCCAGGCCCCGCCACTGCAGCACCACGATGACCCCGCCCATCGCGATCACCGAGAGCGGGCGTCCGAGGGCGGCACCCCATCGGGCGATCACGCCCACGGCCACCAGCCCGAGAGCCGCCACGACGACCAGGAACCCGCCATGCCCGAGCAGATCGACGAGGCCGTATCCGAGCAGCGACACAGGTCCCGACTGGATGTTGGGCATCCATCGGTAGACGTACAGCCCGTCGCGGGCCGTGAGGTTCTCCCACGCCTGCACGAAGAAGGTGTAGTCACCCCGCGAGGCATCTGCCCACACGGTCGCCGACAGCATCGAGACGACGACGAGCATCACCGCGACCGCCCACGCAGAACGACTCCTCCTCGGCTCGGTCACCTCGCATTGCACGACAACAGGTATCGGCCGATCGCCCACGCCACTTGAAGACCCCGGCTCGAACGGCTCAGCACTCGCACCGTCTGGCCGGAGCTCAGCCTCCGACGAACGGAGCGGTCGCCGTGAGATCGTCGATCTGAGCGACCACGCCGCGCATGCCGAGTGCCTCGGCGTCGGCGCGGGCCGCCGTGAGCAACGGTCGAGCGCCATCGATGTCGCCGCGCCGGGCGAGGGCCCGACCCCACCACTGCTTGGTGCGGGCGACGAGCGGTGGAGCCCGCAGCGCCTCCTCCTGGGCCAAGGCCGCAGCGAACAGGCGGTCGGCCTCGGCGTGATCGTTGTCGACCGACGCCAGGCCTGCCAGCAGGCGATCGATCGAACACATCACGTGGGTGCCCGATGCAATGTGGGCCATCTGACCACCGTAGGGGCCGAGCAGCCTGCGCAGCACCGCAGCGTGCGCCGCGACCTCGACGGTCACCACTGCCCATGCGAGGTCGCCGAGCACCAGCACCGTCAACCAGCCCCGACCGACCGAGGCGAAGTCGTCGGGCGCGAGCTCGTCGAGCAGCGCCATGACGTGGTCGATGTGACCTGCCTCGGCCGCGTCGGAGACCAAGACAGCGCGAGCTGCGGGGAAGTCGGCCATCGCGTCGGCCATCGCCAGCGACAGTTGGTACACCGACTCGGCCTCGCCGGTCTCGCGGCCCATCCAGGTCCGTTGGGTGTGGCATCCGAGCGCGAAGTTCATGTCGTGTCCGCCGAGCCGCGCCACCTCAGCGACGGCGGCCTCGGCGTCCGCCCAGTTCCCATCGAGCATGTCGCGCATCGCGACCAGCTGGAACAGATGCGAGTTGAACATCCACGATGTGCGCCGCACCTGTTCATGGCCGAGGGCGGTCCCGAGTCCTCGGTCGAACCCGTCGCGGTCACCGAGGGTCAACGCCACCTGGCTTCGGATCGAGTCCATGAAGAAGCCGTACGAACTGACGGACGACGGACCGAATCGCTCCCACACCTCCCGGGCACGCTCCGGCGACGACATGTGCATCAGACCGTGAACCAAGTCGAAGGCGACCGCGGCCGCATCGGCTTCGGATGGTTCGAGGTGGTGGACGATCTCGTCGACCCGTTCGAGGTGCTCCGCGGCCGTCAGTCGAGAGCCGATCACCTCGTTCGAGAGCAGGAAAGCCTCGGCGCGCCAACGCGCCACCAGTGACGTGTCCGAGATGTGAACGAGCCCGGTCCGGAGGAACTCGCCCCGCTCGTCGCCGGCATCCGACGTTGCCGACATTCCGGCCGCGCACAGGGCTCGTGCCATTCGAGTCTGGTCGCCCAGAGCCAGCGCCGCTTCGAACGCCACCCGCGCCGCATCCAGTGACTCCTGGAGGTTGACCCGGACGGACGCCTCAGCCCGCGCCGCGAGCAGGTCGCAACGCAAAGCGGGATCGTCGTCGAGGGCCAGGTCGAGCAGCTCGAGCCCCCGCTCGACCAGCTCGCCCGACCGTCCGTCGAACGCGGCGTAGGCCGTCTCGGCGGCGCGCAGGTACCAGGCAGGCGCGGTGGGCGACTGGGCTTCACCGTGGTGATACGCCAGCTCCTCGAGATGCCGGTCGATCGACAGCGCCCAACGCTGCTCGAGCACGGTGACGATGTCGCGGTGCATCCTGCGTCGTCGCGCCGTGGAGAGCTCGTCGAGCAACACGTCGCGAATGACCGCGTGCCGGAACTCGTAGGCGCGGCCGGTGTCGATGACGATGCCTGCCGCAACGGCATGCTCGATGTCGTCGAGCGCGTCGCGTCCCAACACCGCCTCGACGAGGTCGGCCTCGAAGCCGCGCCCGAACACGGCGCCGACTCGCAGCGCCTGCGTGGCACCGTCGCCCAGGCGGGTGAGCCGACGTCCGATCACCTCGCGCAGGCCCTCCGGCAGCGCCGTCGCAATCGCCCGGGAGCCCGCGACCCAGCGATCGTTCTCCTGCGCGATAGCGCCCGTCTCGGCCAGGTGGCGCAGCACCTCACCGACGAACAGCGGGTTGCCCGACGTCTGGGCGTAGACCGCGTCGGCCAGCTCCTTCCCTGCCGGATCGAGCTCGTGACCTGCAGCCGCTTCCAAGAAGTCCGACACACCGGTCTCGTCGAGGCCGTCGAGCGCCACCCGGCGCACGCCGTCGACGCGACGCAGATCGGCCAGGGCGGCACTGAGTGGATGCACCCGGTCGAGGTCTGTGTCGCGATAGGTGCCGATGATCGTCACGTTCGGGATCGCTCGCCCGATCACCTGGCGGGCGACGATGAGCGATGCCTGATCGATCCAGTGGATGTCGTCGAGCGCCACCACGACCGGTGCTGCAGTCCTCAGCACGGCGCCGATCGCATCGCACAGCACAGCGGTCCGTGAGGCCGTGTCGAGCTCGACCCTGGCGGCAGCATCGCCGGTCCTGCGGCGCAACTCCGGCACGAGTGCCGACAGCTCCTGGACGTGTTCGGGCGCCATGGCGTCAATGTCGTCGGCCGACAGCGCCGCCACCAGGGGAGCGAGGGCCTCCATCCACGGACGGAAGCCGACCGCCAGATCCTCGTCGCACCGCCCGAGCAACACCGTGGCGCCGGCGTCGTACATTCGTTGGGTGAGCTCGCTGACGAGGCGCGTCTTGCCGATGCCGGGTTCGCCGGCCACGAGCAACCCCCGCCACTCCTCGGCCTTCCACGTGTCGAGCAGCTCGCCGACCATGGCAGATCGGCCGGCGAACGGGCCGCGCCGTGCCACTGCGAGAGGTTCGGGGAACGCGATGGTTGCAGAGTCCGACGCCGGACCGACCGCCGGTCGATCCCAGCCGACACGCACCACCTGCACGGGCGCGCTGATCCCCTTCAACGAGTACTCGCCCAGCGACGTCATCTCGTGGTCGCTGCGGCTGCCCACCATCACCCTGACCACGTCGGTCGCGAGGATCTCGTCGGGTTGGGCCGCGCTGCACAGCCGCGCCGCTTCCACCACGGGCATGCCGTTCCAATCATCGACGCCATCGTCGGTGCTGGCCGACACGTCGCCGATCGACACGCCGACCCGCAACCGGGCGGGCTCAGCCGGATGCGCCCACCCGTGCGCCACCGACGCCTGTTGCATCGCGACGGCGGCTTCGAGTGCGGCACCCGCCGACGTGAACACCGCCATCACGCCGTCACCGAGCGACTTCACGACGCTGCCGTTGGCGTCGACGACAGCGTCGCCGACGCGGCGCAGCAGATCGCCGAACCACGCATCGGCCTGGGTGTCGCCCAGGCGATCGCGCACCTCGGTCGACGACACGACGTCGCAGAACACCACCGCCATCGTCGACGTCGTCATCGCACCCCAACCCTTGAACCGTCAGTCGGCTTTCCCGATGCAGATCCTACGCGATGCCGTCGGGTAGCGGTGCCGATGGCCTCTCCGGAGCAGTTCGCCATCGCCCCGACGACGTCAGCACCTCACCGGGTGATGACCGTGCCCGCGTTGCCGCGGACGACCGCATCGGCGTCGTCGAGGGAACCGATCACCGCGACACCATCCGTCTGTTCGACGAACCGACATGCCGCCTCCACCTTCGGGCCCATCGAGCCGGATGCGAACTCGCGAGCCCGAAGCGCAGCGACCGACGAGTGGCGGATCGCGCGCTCTGCCGGCGTCGACCACCCGTCGTACACCGCGTCGACATCGGTGAGCAGCACCAGGCGTTGCGCCCCGAGCGCGATCGCAAGCACGCACGAAGCGAGGTCCTTGTCGATCACGGCTTCCACACCCCGGAGGCCGCCGCTGCCATTCGGCACCACCGGCACACCACCCCCTCCGCTGCACACCACGAGCACGCCGGCCTCCATCAGCAGTCGGATCGGCGACAGCTCCACGATCGTCAGCGGTTCGGGTGACGCAACGAGGCGTCGCCATCGAGTGCCCTCGCGGCCGATGGCCCAGTCATGATGCAACGCGAGGTCGGTCGCCGTCGTTTCGTCGTACACCGGCCCGACCGGCTTCGACGGGTGGTCGAACGCGGAGTCCGACGGGTCGACGACCACGCGAGTCACCAACGCGACCACGTCTCGGCCGGGCAGAGCGTTGGCGAGCTCTTGCGTGAGCAGGTAGCCGATCATCCCTTCGGTCTCGGCATCGAGCACATCGAGGGGAACCGCACCACCGGACGATGCGGTTGCCTCCGCGCCCAACGCGAGCACTCCGACCTGTGGTCCGTTCCCGTGGGTGAGCACCATTCGCCACCCCGACGCCACCGAGGCGAGCGCCTGTGCCGCCCGACGGGCGTTGCCCGACTGCGTCGCCCAGTCGAGTGGTTCGCCGGGTCTGGCGAGCGCGTTGCCACCCACGGCCACCACGACGAGTTCGCCCGCGTGGTCCATATCGGGCGACGCGGAGACCTCGTGCGGGCCGTGCGCGCTCATCGGGCTCGCCACGAGGCGATGAACGGGGCGAGGACGGCGGCGAGATCTGGGTTCCCGATCTCGCGTAGCGAGTACGACGCGTGTCGAACCGGTCGATCGATGCGGACGATTCGGGCGAGATCGATCGGGGTGCCGGTCACCACGACGTCGCACGGAACGGCAGCGATCGTTGCGGTCAGATCGGCGAGCTGCTCATCGCCGTACCCCATGGCAGGCAGCACCGGACCGATGTGCGGGTACTTCTCGAACGTGGCTGCGATCGATCCGACGGCATACGGACGCGGGTCGACCAGCTCAGCGGCGCCCGCCTGTCGGGCAGCGACCGTGCCAGCGCCGAACGGCATTCCTCCGTGGGTGATCGTCGGTCCGTCCTCCACCACCAGCACCCTGGCCCCCGCGAGCGGAAGGCCGGCACTGAGCACGACGGGCGACTCGGCCCTCACGATGATGCTGTTCGGCGCCAGACGCCGCACGTTGGCCAGCACCGCGTCCACGTCGGACTGCTGGGCGCTGTCGATCTTGTTCACCACGACGACGTCGGCCAGGCGGAGGTTCACCTCGCCCGGGTACCACCCGCACTCGTGGCCGGGCCGAAGGGGATCGACCACCGTGATCATCAGATCGGGCCGGTAGAAGGACATGTCGTTGTTGCCGCCATCCCACACGATCACGTCGGCCTCGGCCTCGGCGGCGCGAAGGATGGCCTCGTAGTCGACACCCGCCCACATCACCATTCCTTCGCGAACCGGCAGTTCGTACTCTTCGCGTTCTTCGATCGTGGGATGCGACGCCTCGATGTCCCCGAGGGTGCCGAAACGTTGCACGCGCATCGCGTCGAGGTCGCCGTAGGGCATCGGGTGTCGCACCAAGGCGACTCGCAGCCCGGCGTCGAGCAGGATTCGGCCGACGCGTCGGGTGGTCTGGGACTTGCCGGCGCCCGTGCGCGACGCACAGATGGCGACCACGGGTCTGGCCGAACGAAGCATCGTCGCGTCGGGGCCGAGCAGTCGGAAGTCGGCGCCGGCCGCCATCACCTCCGCGGAGAGGTGCATCACGTCGGCATAGGCCAGGTCGCTGTAGGCCAGCACCACCTCGTCGACGTGATGAGCGCGGATCAGCTGCGTCAACTCGGCCTGCGGGCGGATGGGGATGCCCTCCGGGTAGGTCGGCCCCGCGAGCGACGCCGGAAAGCGCCGATCATCGATTCCAGGGATCTGTGCCGCGGTGAACGCCACGACACGCACGTCCGGATCGTCGCGGAACACCATCGCGAAGTCGTGGAAGTCACGACCACCTGCACCCATCACGATCACCCGTCTCATCAGCGTTCCTCCTGACGACATGGTGCGCCCGATGGCAGGCGATGAACCGGGCCGGAGGACCCGAATCCGACGTTCAGCCGACGAGCGTCAACTCATGAAGCCGGCGTAGAAGTACAGCGTCTGCGAACCGTCGGCGGCCATCTCGAGCGCAGTCAGGTTGATGACCGCGATGGAGATCGACGATGGGACGACGATCGCATCGAGCGTGTTGTCGTAGACGCCCAGGACCTGCAGCAGGATGGCCGGACCCGCACGTCCCCGGAACTGCAGCTGCCCCGCGTTGAGGCACGGCACGCTGAACCCGGCCTGCGGCTGGGCGAAGATCGACGGATAGGCATCGAACGGGGTGTCGGCGACGACCAACGGCGCCACCGTTGCGTTGAAGGCACTGTCGAGTTCGATCTGCAACTCGGCGAACTGGACCCCGGAGGCGGCCTGGTGATCGGTCTCGTACGACTGCCCATCGGCCGCGCAGCCGAAGCCGCCGACCACGACCCGCACGTCGCCGTTCAACGGAAGCGAGACCTCGCGGGCCACGTCCCCCACGCCCATGTCGCCGGCGACGAAGCCCTCCTCGCAGAAGATTCCCGCCGTTCCACACGCGACGAACGGGGCGAGCGAGAACGAGATGCTGTCGGTCTGCACCGGCTGGCCGTCACCGGGTTGCGCTCGGAACGCGTGGTAGATGCCAGGCATCAACGCTGCGGACGCGTCGGCCGGGATCGCCGGTGACGGCTCGCCCGAGTAGTTCGACGCGCAGCACGGCGCATACGCCAGCGATGGCATCGGGCCGACCGGGACCCAACCTGCGGGTGCAACGCTGACTGGAGTCGTCTCCGGCAGGGTTTCCGGGTCGGTGTCCGGAGTGGTGTCGGGCGCTGTCGTCTCGGGCGCTGTCGTGGTCGGCGTGGCGACGGTGGACTCGCTCGCTGCTGTGGTGGTGGTGGTGGTGATGATGGCAGCAGACGACTCAGCGGTCGGCGCTGCATCGTCATCGCCACATCCGGCGGCCACCAACGACATGACAGCGATCGCAACAGACCCTACGACGAGGCGATGGTTCATGCCGCCAACGTTCGCGCGTTCGGCTCCGTTCGCCGTGGACCGAGTGTCTCGACCCCCGACCTCGATCCCGACCTCGATCAGGCGATGACGGGTGCGACGAAGCCGGCGCTGTGCGACAGCCGAGCCGCGTGTTCGGCGACCGCGAGCCGCGCATCCGCCAGCGCGTCACCGGCGAGCCGGAACGACGGACCCACCACGCTCACTGCGGCCACCACCTGCTCACTCGCATCGCGCACCGGCGCCGAGACCGCGGTGATGCCGCTTTCGACGGCATCGACGCGGACTGCGACGCCGTCTCCGTCCACGTTGCCCGCAAGGGCGCGACCGACAGCGGTGCCCCGGCGAGGCACCGTGTGCCCCAGCCAGCTCACGTGGCGCACGGCATGCGTTCCCGACTCCATGGCAACGTAGACCGCAGTGCGGTGATCGGCGGCCTCGGCCAGATATGCGGACTCTCCCAAGGCTTCGGCGAGCGACGCCAGCACGGGCTCGGCCAGCCGTGGGAGCGTTGCGTTCGCGGCGAGGTTACGGGCGATGCGCAGCAGTTCGGGGCCCGGCACCCAGGCCCCGTCGGCCCGACGCACGGCGAATCCGGCAGCCTCCAGGGACCTCAGCTGGCGCAATGCGGTACTCGCGCTCAGGTCGACGGCACGAGCGAGGTCGGCAAGTGACAGCCCGAGCGGGTTGTCTGCGACTTCGCGCACCAGGCTGAGGCCGCGGTCGGTTGCCCGGGGCGTTTCGAGTACTTGCGGCATGTTGCGCAGTATGGCCGCGTCTGCCACCAGATGGAAGATCCCGTCGATACACGGCTGGTCGGCGGGCTCGATGATCGATCGCGCCCGGACCTCCGGCGACCGGGCCGGACGAGCCGGCTCAGACCGCGGGTGTGGCCGAACGCGCCTTCCACTCGCGCCGCGCGACGATGCCGATCGTCACGACCGTGATCGGGATCACGAACAACAGCATGGCGTTCGTGTAGGTGCCGGTGGCGGAGTGATCCTGGGAGTCGAGCACCAGGTACGCGGTGTAGGCGACGTAGTAGAGCAGGAACACGGCACCCTCCCAGCGGGCGATGGACGACCCGGTGAAGAAGATCGGCAGGCACGCTGCGGCCACGGCGAGCATCACCCAGAAGTCGAAGCCCTGAACGGCACTCGAGATCTCCAGCGGCTCCGTCGCAACGATCGCGGAGAGACCGACGACGGCGAGGATGTTGAAGATGTTCGAGCCGATGACGTTGCCGACCGCGATGTCGCGCTCGCCACGAATGGTTGCCAAGACCGACGTCGCGACCTCGGGCATCGACGTTCCTGCTGCGACGATCGTCAGACCGATCACCAGTTTCGAGACACCGAGCGAGTCGGCGAACTCGATCGCGGCGTCGACGAGCCAACCGGCGCCGATCACGAGCAGGACGAGACCGGCGATCACGAGCGCGATCTGCACCGGCAGCTTCTGGTCCCAGGTGCTCGACAGCGAGATGCCCTCGGCCTCGAGATCTGCAGCGCCCGACTTGGTCTCTTTGCGGCTCTGACGAATCAGCACCACGGTGTAGACAATGACCAGCGCGAACAGGATGAAGCCGTCGTAGCGCTGGATCTCGCCGTCAGCACCGAGCGCGATGAGCAGCAGGGAGGCGGCGATCATGATCGGCACCTCCTTGCGGATGATCTGGCGGTTGATCAGCAGCGGCGCGATCAGCGCGCAGGTCCCGAGGATGAACAGCACGTTGAAGATGTTCGAGCCGACCACGTTGCCGACGGCGATGTCGACATTTCCGTCGCGGGCCGATCCGACGGACACGGCCATCTCGGGCGAGCTGGTGCCGAATGCGACGACGGTGAGTCCCACGACCAGCGGGGCGACACCGAATCGGATGGCCAGCTTCCCGGCGCCGCGGACGAGCAACTCGGCACCGACGACGAGAAAGACGAGGCCGGCGATGAACGAGAGCACTGTCACACCGCACAACGTAGGTGGAGCCCGCGCGACCTGCGACATCCTGCCCAGCTGCTCGACATGCAGTCGTGTCGGCTTCGACACGATCGACACGCCCACACCGTCCAGCAGCGGCGGTTCGGATACTTGCAACAAGTTGCGCTCTATGACAGCATTTGCCACCAGATGAAAGCTTCCGCGAACACTTCCGCTGTCGAACTACGAGGTCGCGGGCTCACGATCGGCGAGGTCGTCGCGGTGGCGCGAGGCCATCACATGGTGCAGCTCAGCGACCATGCACGCGCCGCCATGGAGCGCTCCGCCGCTCTGGTCGACGGCTTCGTCACCCAGGAGACGCCGGTCTACGGCGTCACCACCGGCTTCGGTTCGCTGGCCGCCACGGTCATCCCCTCCGATCGAACCGCAGAGCTGCAGGTGGCCCTCGTGCGATCGCATGCGACGGGAATGGGCGACGCCGTCGAGCGCGAGGTCGTGCGGGCGTTGCTGCTCCTCCGTGCGCGGAGCCTGTCGATGGCGTACTCGGGCGTTCGTCCCGAGATCGTCGACCTCCAACTGGCGATGTTGGCCCACGACATCACGCCGGTGGTTCGTGAGTACGGCTCGCTCGGTGCCAGCGGCGACCTCGCCCCGTTGAGCCATTGCGCGCTGTCGCTCATCGGCGAAGGAGAGGTGTCGACAGGCGACGGAACCATCGAGCCATCCATCGTCGCCTTCAAGCGTGCCGGTCTGCACCCGCTCGTCCTCAGGGCCAAGGAGGGGCTGGCGCTGATCAACGGCACCGATGGCATCCTGGGCATGCTCTGCCTCGCGCTCCACGATCTCTCGGCGCTGGCCCGCCTCGCCGACATCACCGCCTCGATGACGGTGGAGGGCATCATGGGCACCGACCGAGCGTTCGCCGCAGACCTGCAAGCACTTCGCCCGCAGGTGGGCCAGGCCGTGAGCGCGCGCAACATGCAGCGCATCCTCGGCGACTCGCCGATGGTGGCCAGCCATCGCGTCGGCGACGGCAAGGTGCAGGACGCATACTCACTGCGGTGCACTCCGCAGGTGCACGGCGCCGCGCTCGACACGATCCACCACGCGCGCACGATCGCCGAGCGCGAGCTCGACGCAGCGATCGACAACCCGATGATCCTGCCCGACGGTCGGGTGGAGAGTTGTGGCAACTTCCACGGAGCACCGGTCGCGTTCGTGTGCGACTTCCTCGCCATCGCCTCGAGCGAGCTGTCGGCGATCAGCGAGCGGCGCACGGATCGCCTGCTCGATGTCGCCCGATCCCACGGCCTGCCGCCGTTCCTGTCGCCCGACGCCGGCGTGAACAGCGGGATGATGATCGCCCATTACACACAGGCGGCGATGGCGATGGACAACCAGCGCCTCGCGGTCCCGGCGAGCACCCAATCGCTGCCCACGAGCGCGATGCAGGAGGACCACGTGTCGAACGGGTGGGCGGCCGCGCGCAAGCTGCGGCGCAGCGTCGACAACCTGCGCCGCATCCTTGCGGTCGAACTGGTGTGCGCGGCGGCGGCTCTCGACCTCCGCAGCCCGTTGCGGCCGGGCCCGGCGACCGGAGCGGCGCTCGACGTGCTGCGCCGCGATGTCGCGGGTCCCGGCCCCGACCGCTGGCTGTCACCCGATCTGCGCATCGCCGAATCACGCCTCGCCGACGGCAGCGTGCTCGACGCCGTCGAATTCGTCATCGGCCCGTTGGAGGTCCTCTAGATGTCCGGTCCCCGTCCCGTCCGCGCCAATCGCGGCACCGATCTCACCTGTCTCGGCTGGCCACAGGAAGCGGCCCACCGGATGATGCACAACAACCTCGATCCAGAGGTGGCCGAACGGCCGGACGACCTGGTCGTGTACGGCGGCACCGGACGGGCTGCCCGCAGCTGGGACGCGTTCGACGCGATGGCCCGAACGCTCACCACCTTGCGCGCCGACGAGACGATGCTCGTGCAGAGCGGCAAGCCGGTCGGTGTGTTCCGCACACACGAGTGGGCGCCCCGGGTGCTGCTGGCCAACTCGAACCTGGTGCCGCAATGGGGCACCTGGGACGAGTTCCGGCGGCTCGAGGCGATGGGCCTCACGATGTACGGCCAGATGACGGCGGGTTCGTGGATCTACATCGGCACGCAGGGCATCCTGCAGGGCACCTACGAATGCTTCGCCGAGATCGGCCGCAAGAGGTTCGCGGGCCCCGGCTACGACGGCACCCTCGCCGGCACGATCACCCTCACGGCCGGGCTCGGCGGCATGGGCGGTGCGCAGCCGCTCGCCGTCACCATGAACGGTGGCGTTGCACTGTGCATCGAGGTCGACGCGTGGCGGGCAGAACGCCGGGTCGAGCACCGCTACCTCGACGAGATCGCCGACTCGGTGGAGGATGCCGTCGCCAGGTGCATCAGGGCCCGTGACGACAAGCGCGCCCTGTCCGTCGGACTGGTCGGCAACGCTGCCGTGCTGGTCCCGCAGTTGCTGGCGATGGACTTCCCGGCCGACATCGTGACCGACCAGACCAGTGCTCACGACCCGCTCAGCTACGTGCCGGCCGACCTCACCCCAGCAGCCACCGCCGAGATGGCCCGAACCGATCCGCAGGAGCTGATCCGGCGCTCGCGGGAGTCGATGGCAACGCACTGTCGGGCGATGGTGGGGTTCCTCGACAAGGGCGCCGAAGTGTTCGACTACGGCAACAGCCTGCGCACCGAGGCGCAGCTCGGCGGCCTCGAGCGAGCCTTCGACTACCCGGGGTTCCTGCCCGCGTACATCCGCCCTCTGTTCTGCGAGGGCAAGGGACCCTTCCGGTGGGTGGCGCTCTCCGGCGATCCCGCCGACATCGCGGCAACGGACCGTGCGGTGCTGGAGGAGTTTCCCGACGACGAAGGACTTCATCGCTGGATCACGATGGCCCAGGAGCGCGTTGCGTTCCAAGGCCTCCCGGCACGGATCTGCTGGCTCGGCTACGGGGAACGCCACCGCCTCGGCCTGCGCTTCAACGAGATGGTTCGGCGGGGAGAGCTGAAGGCACCGATCGTGATCGGTCGCGATCACCTCGACTCGGGATCGGTCGCCTCGCCCTATCGCGAGACCGAGTCGATGCTCGACGGCAGCGACGCGATCGCCGACTGGCCGCTCCTGAATGCGCTCGTCAACACCTCCAGCGGCGCCACGTGGGTGAGCATCCACCACGGCGGTGGTGTCGGCATCGGGCGATCGATCCACGCAGGGATGGTGGCGCTGGCCGACGGTACCGACCTCGCCGCGGAGAAGCTCTCGCGAGTACTGGTGAACGACCCCGGTATGGGGGTCATCCGCCATGCCGACGCCGGCTACGACATCGCCACCGATGTTGCCGCGGCGCGCGGGGTGCGCATTCCCATGCTGGAATCGTGACCATGGAGCACCAGATCGGGGGACGCCCAATCGAGGAAGGAACGGTCGAGGAAGGAACGGTCGGCGGAGACACGATCGAGGGCGACTACTGGCGCGATGGGGCGGTGTGCGTGCGCGGCGCGTTCACGAGCGAACACATCGCCTTGGCCGAAGCGGCCATCGACGCCAACCTTGCATCGCTGTCCGGCACCGCAAAGCGGGCGAGTGCCACCGACGACGGCGCGTTCATCGAGGACTTCTGCAACTGGCGGCGAATCCCCGAGATGGAGCGGTTCATCCGCGACAGCGGCGCTGCCCGTCTCGCCGGAGAACTGATGGGCGCAACCCAGGTTCGGCTCTATCACGACCATGTGCTGGTGAAGGAGCCGGGCACCAAGCAGCGCACACCCTGGCACCAGGATCTGCCGTACTACAACGTCGACGGTCGACTGAACATCAGCATGTGGTGCCCGGTCGACCCGGTCGACCGCCAGAGCACGCTCGAGTTCGTCGCCGGGTCGCATCTCGGACCGTGGTACATGCCGCGCACGTTCCTCGACGGTCAGGCCAAGTGGTTCCCCGACGGTTCGCTCCAGGAGTTGCCGGTGATCGACGGCAACCCTGCGTTTCCGATCATCGGTTGGGAGCTCGAGCCCGGTGACGCCGTGTTCTTCCACATGCTCACGCTGCACACCGCCGGTGGCGTGAGTGGCCGGAGCCGTCGGCGGGTGCTCAGCGTCCGCTTCCTCGGCGACGACATGGTGCATGCCCCGAGACGGTGGGTCACCTCGCCACCGTTCCCCGGCCTCGAAGACGAGCTTCCTGCGGGTGCAGCGCTCGACCACCCCCTGTTCCCCGTGCTGTGGAACGCCTGACATGGCCGTCCGCGAGATCCTCACCGTCGGACACCCGGTTCTGCGCGAACGTGCACGCGAGGTCACTCCGCTCGAGCTCGCGTCACCCGACGTGCAGCAGCTCATCGACGATCTGGTCGACACGATGCACGCCGCCAATGGCGCCGGTATCGCCGCAAACCAGATCGGGGTGCCGCTACGGATCACGACCATCGAGGTGAACCAGAACCCTCGCTACCCGTACAAGCCGCAGATCCCCTTGACCATCGTGGTGAATCCACGGATCGAGTTCCTCGACGACGAACTGGTGGAGATCAACGAGGGCTGCTTGTCGGTGCCCAACCTGCGCGGCAACGTGATGCGCCACGTGAACATCAGCGTGCAGTACCTCGACCGCGAGGGCGTCGCCCACCACGAGATCAAGCGAGGGCTCACGGCCGGCACCTTCCAGCACGAGTGCGATCACCTCGATGGGAGGTTGTTCCTCGACCGGGTGACCGATCCCACCACGTTCACCACGTGGGAGCAGTTCGAGCGCTTCCACCGTGCGGCGTTCGTCGAACGGATCACCGAGTTCGTCCGGCGCGTCGGGAGCTGACGTTGAGCACCGCCGCATATCACTGCGAGCTCGCCTGGCTGGGCGGCGACCATGCGGTGGCCGACGTGTTGGTGCAGATCGACGGGGATCGCATCGTGAACCTGACCCCGCAGGCGGGCATCGACGAGCTGCCCGAGGGCACCATTCGACTGACCGGCCTCACGCTGCCCGGATTGGCCAACGCCCACAGCCACGCGTTCCATCGCGCGCTGCGGAGCCGCACGCACGATGGGGTCGGATCGTTCTGGACGTGGCGCGACCAGATGTACCACCTGGCCGTCGCGCTCGAGCCCGACTCGTACCACCGGCTGGCTCGTGCGACCTTCGCGGAGATGGCCCTCGCCGGGATCACCTGCGTCGGCGAGTTCCACTACCTGCATCACCAGGCTGACGGAACGCCGTATCGCGACCCCAACGTGGTCGGCGAGGCGCTGATCGCCGCCGCATCCGACGCCGGCATCCGGATCACCCTGCTCGACACCTGCTACCTGCAGAGCGGCATCGGCACTCCGCCGAATCAGGTGCAGATGCGCTTCAGCGATGTCCGCGTCGAACGCTGGATCGAACGAGTCGAGGCGCTGCGCACACACGAGTCGCCCTCGGTCAGGGTCGGGAGCGCAGTCCACTCGGTGCGCGCGGTCGACCCGATCTCGATCGAGCGGGTCGCCGGTTGGGCGATCGAGCAGGCGATGCCGTTGCACGCCCACGTGAGCGAACAGCCTGCCGAGAACCACCAGTGCGTCGAAGCGTTCGCGCTGACGCCGATGGAGCTGCTCGCCGAGCGCCACGCGCTCGATGCGGCCTTCACCGCTGTGCACGCGACACACCTCACCGAGCACGACGTGCGGTTGCTGCAGGTGCACCGATCGAGCGTGTGCATGTGCCCCACGACCGAACGCGACCTCGCCGACGGCATCGGCGACACGGCTGCGTTCCGCGAGCGCGAGATCTCGATCGCTCTCGGCAGCGACTCGCACGCCGTGATCGACCTGTTCGAGGAGATGCGGGCAATCGAGCTGGACGAGCGTCTGGAGACCTTGGTGCGTGGCAACCATCCGGTGCCTGCGCTGCTCGAGGCTGCCACGAGTGCAGGGCATCGCAGCCTCGGTTGGCCCGACGCCGGTCGCCTCGGTGTCGGCAATCTCGCCGACCTGGTCACCGTGCGCCTCGACAGCGTGCGCACGGCCGGGGGAGGGACCGAGCACTCCCTGGCCACCGCGGTGTTCGCCGCCACCGCGGCCGACATCGATCACGTGGTCGCGAGCGGTCGCGTGATCGTGCGCGACGGACGCCATGTCTCGATCGACGTGGGCGCCGAACTGCGCGAGTCGATCAGCGCCGTGTGGCGGTCGATCTCATGACCGCCGGACGCGCCACCGTCATCGACAACATCGGGATGCTGGTGACCAACCAGGCCTCCTCCGGCGACGGTCCATTGGGCATCCGCCGCCAGGTCGCCGTGATCATCGTCGACGGCGACGTGGTCTCCATCGAACCACAGGGAGCGGCGGGCGACGACTGCATCGATGCCGAAGGCCGCTGTGTGATCCCCGGTTTCGTCGACAGCCACACTCATCTGGTGTTCGCCGGCGACCGTGGCGACGAGTTCGCCGCGCGAATGGCCGGAGCGCCCTACCAGGCCGGAGGCATCCGCTCCTCGGTGGATTCGACCCGCCGCGCCACCGACGACGAGCTGCGCCGATCGACGGCGCTCCGACGCGCCGAAGCAGCACGAGCCGGCATCACCACGGTGGAGATCAAGTCCGGCTACGGCCTCACGTCGGCACACGAAGCACGATGCCTGCAGGTGGCCGAGGGTTTCACCGAGCACACCACCTTGCTCGGAGCCCATGTCGTGCCGCCCGAGTTCGACGGCCGCGCCGACGACTACGTGCACCACGTGTGCACGGACATGCTCGACGCGGCGCTCCCGCACGCTCGCTGGATCGATGCGTTCTGCGAGGTGGGGGCGTTCGACGCCGACCAGTGCCGAGCCGTGTTGCAGGCCGGCATGGCCCGAGGTCTGGGCGGTCGGTTGCATGCGAACCAGCTCGGGCACGGACCCGGAGTGCAACTCGGGGTGGAGCTCGGCTGCGCATCGGTCGATCACTGCACCTATCTCACCGACGACGACATCGACGCCCTCGCCGGCAGCAACACCGTGGCGACGTTCTTGCCCGCCGCCGACTTCTCCACGCGCCAGCCCTATCCCGACGCGCGTCGTGCGATCGACGCCGGAGTGTCGGTGGCGATCGCCACGTACTGCAACCCGGGCAGCAGCTACACCACCTCGATGTCGTTCTGCATCGCGCTCGCGGTGCGCGAGATGCACATGACGATCGACGAGGCGATGCTGGCGGCCACCGCCGGCGGCGCGGCCGCGCTGCGACGCCCCGACCTCGGACGGCTCGTGCCCGGCGCCCGCGCCGACATGGTGTTGCTCGACGCGCCGTCGTACTCGCACCTGGTGTACCGGCCCGGTGTTCCGCTCGTGCAACGCACGCTGTCGGGCGGGGTCACCACAGGATCCACGGTCCACCCCGAGCACTAGGGTGCCGCCATGGCCAGGACACCCGATCTCGAGCGTCGGCAGGAGCTGCTCGATCGCATCGTCGTCTACCTCGCCGACCACGGTCTCGCCCAGGCGACCCTCCGGCCGATGGCCGCAGCGCTCGACGTGAGCATCAACAGGCTCGTCCACCACTTCGGGTCGAAGGAAGAACTGATCACCGCCGCGCTCGACCGCGGCATCCAGCAACAGATCGCCGTGCAGGACGTGTGGTTGAAGCGTCATCCGCAGATGTCCCAAGTGGAGCTGTACCGACGCTGGTGGCGCTGGATGAACACCAGCCCGGCCAACCTCGCGCTGGTGCGCCTCAACTACGAAGCGGCGGCCCTCGACACCTCGGTGACCGGGCTCGCGGGCGACGTGCGCGCCGACCAGATCGGGGTGTGGCGCCACGACCTCGAGCTGCGACTGCTCGCCGAAGGAGTGCCGGCCGACCGGGTCGAGCTGGAGGCCGGGCTGATCAAGGCTGGTTTCAGCGGGTTGATCATGGACCTCATCGCCACGGGAGAGCGCAAACGGCTCACCGTCGCCTGCGATGCCTGGCTCGACCGCGTCTCCGAGATCATCTGTACCGCGAGGCAAACGAGGGGCCCGTCATGACGACCAACCGGCAGCATCATCACCAACCACTGGCACGCATCACCCAGCCGCTCGTTCGCGACGGTGGCCAGCTGCGTCCGGCCACCTGGGACGAAGCGCTCGACCGTGCAGCCGCCGGTTTCGCCACCGCCCGCGATCAGCACGGCGCGAACTCGGTCGGGGTCTTCTCCTGCTCGAAGTCGACCAACGAGATGAACTTCGTCGCCCAGAAGTTCGCCCGAGTTGCGATCGGCACGAACAACATCGACTCCTGTAACCGCACTTGACACGCTCCCTCCGTGGTCGGTCTGGCCACCGTGTTCGGAGCCGGCGGCGGCACGTCGAGCTACGCCGAGATCGAAGACACCGACGTCATCGTCTTGTGGGGCTCGAACGCGCGTGAAGCGCACCCGATCTTCTTCCACCACGTGCTCAAGGGCGCTCGCAACGGAGCCAAGCTGTTCGTCGTCGACCCGCGGCGGTCGGCGTCGGCGCAATGGGCCGACCTGTGGCTCGGCAACCACGTCGGCACCGACATCGCTTTGTCGCACACGATCGCCCGGGAGATCATCCACGCCGGCTTGGCGAACTTTGCGTTCATCGAGCGCGCCACCACGGGCTTCGAGGAGTATCGAGCGGCCGTGGAGGAATGGACCCTCGATCGCGGCGAGGCGGTCACGGGCGTGCCGGCGGAGGCGATCCGCGAGATCGCCCACGCATACGCCAAGGCCGACCGCGGCCAACTGTGTTGGACGCTCGGCATCACCGAACATCACAACGGTGTCGACAACGTGCTGTCGCTCATCAACCTCGCGCTGCTGTGCGGCCACGTCGGCCGCCACGGCGCGGGCCTCAACCCGTTGCGGGGCCAGAACAACGTGCAAGGCGGCGGCGACATGGGCGCGATCCCCAATCGCCTCGCCGGCTTCCAGGACATCCTCGATCCGGAGGTGCGACAGAGGTTCGGCACCGCGTGGGGCGTCACGATCCAAGACCACTACGGCTGGCACCTCACGCAGATGTTCCAGGCGATGGAACGTGGCGATCTGCATGCCGTGTACGTGATCGGCGAGAACCCGGCCCAGAGCGAGGCCGACAAGGAACATGCCGTGCATCTGCTCGCCGGTCTCGATCACCTCGTGGTGCAGGACATCTTCCTCACCAAGACCGCGGAGCTCGCGGACGTCGTGCTCCCGGGTTCGGCCTCGTGGTGCGAGAGCGAAGGTACGGTCACCAACTCCGAGCGGCGCGTGCAGCGCTGTCGCAAGGCGCTCGATCCGCCCGAAGGCGCACGCGACGACATCCAGATCATCCTCGAGATCTGCCGCAGGCTGGGTCACGAGTGGGGATACGGCTCGGATCCGCTCGAGGTCGCCGAACGCGTCTGGAACGAAGTCCGGTCGCTGTCGCCGATGCATGCGGGGATGAGCTACGCCCGCCTGGAAGCGCTGCAGGGCATCCAATGGCCGTGCCCTCACGAGGACTCGCTCGAGCCGTCGTACCTGCACGGTCGCCTGTGGGCCGACGACCCGGCCGATCGCGGTCGCCTCGCCCCGTTCAGCCCCGTGGCCGACGACCCGCCCGTCGAGGCCACCAGCGATGAGTTCCCCCTGCGCCTCACCACCGGCCGCCGACTCGATTCCTACAACACCGGGGTGCAGTCCGGCGGGTTCGACAGCCCGCTCCGCTGGGGCGAGACGATCGATGTGTCGCCGGAGGATGCTCTCCGACTCGGCCTCGCCGACAGCGAGTGGGTGCAGGTCAGTTCGCCACGAGGGACGGTGAACGCACCGGTGCGCATCGACCGCGTGCTGCGCCCCGGGCTGGTGTTCATGACGTTCCACTTCCCCGAACAGGTCGACACCAACGTGCTCACCATCGACGCCACCGATCCCAAATCGGGCACGGCCGAGTTCAAGGCAGCCGCCGTCCGCATCGACAAGCTTCCCGACGAACCGGCCGACGCGCCACCCTTCGAGCGCGCCGACGCGGTAGCCGGCGCCGCCGCCGGCGCTGCCGCCGGCGGCTGACCGATGGACCTCAAGCTCAGTTCCCACACGCCCACGACTGCGGAGATCGAGGCGATCGACACCGTGATAGGTGTCGCCGACTCGTCGTGGTACGGCGCCGACCGATCCGCCGACGATCATCACCTCGCCCGCAGTGGCCACCTACGCGACCAACGTCATCGCCTGCTGCCGGTCCTGCACGCGGTGAACGATCGCGTCGGCTGGATCAGCAGGGGAGCGATCAACCACATCGCCACCCGCCTCGACGTGGCCCCGGCGGAGATCTACGGAGTCGCCACCTTCTACGGCTTGTTCAGCACCACCGAGCGGAGCACGAGGCAAGTGCACGTGTGCATCGACCTCGCCTGTCGGATCGCAGGTGCGACCGTGCCTGCGGGTGCTCACGAGTCGCCCTGCCTGGGTCTGTGCGAGCGGGCTCCCGCCGTGCTCCTGATCGAGGCCGGCGATCAGCCCCGACACTCGGTTCTCGCGCCCGCGACGCCGGTGCAGGTGCGTTCGCTGCTCGACGGCGGCACGGCCCCCACCGAATCGCCGGCGGACGCAGCCACACCGCAGGTGACCGGCGACCGAGACTCCCTCGTCCTGCTGCGCCGGGTGGGCCTCGTCGATCCGACGAGCCTTCACTCGTACCGCAGCCAGGGCGGATACGCCGCGCTTCGACGGGCGATCGAGATGGGCCCGACCGGTGTGATCCGCGAGATGCTCGACTCCGGCATCATGGGCCGCGGCGGTGCCGCCTTTCCGGCTGGTCGGAAGTGGGACGCCGTGGCCCGCCAACCGGCTCGCCCTCACTACATCGTGTGCAACGCCGACGAGAGCGAACCGGGCACGTTCAAGGATCGCGTGATCATGGAAGGCGATCCGTTCGCCCTCATCGAGTCGATGACGATCGCGGCGTACGCGACCAGCTGCGAACAGGGCTGGATCTACTTGCGCGGCGAGTACCCACGCGCCCGTCAGCGGCTGATCGGCGCGATCGAGCAGGCAACCGCACATGGCCTCCTCGGTGACGACGTGATGGGGGCCGGGTTCTCGTTCCACCTGGAGGTCTTCCTGGGCGCCGGCGCGTACATCTGTGGCGAGGAGACCGCGATCTTCAACTCGATCGAGGGCTTTCGTGGCGAACCTCGCAACAAGCCGCCGTATCCCGTCGAGGTCGGACTGTTCGGCAAGCCCACCGTGGTGAACAACGTGGAAACCCTCGTGAACGTGCTGCCGATCGTGCTCGGCGGAGGCCAGGCGTACGCGCAGACGGGCACGTCGGGTTCCACCGGAACCAAGCTGTTCTGTGTCTCCGGAGCTGTCGCCCGGCCAGGCGTGTTCGAGCTGGAGTTCGGCGCGACGCTGCGCCAGGTGATCGATGCAGCCGGAGGCATGCGCGCTGGCAGCGAGTTGCACTCCGTGCTGCTCGGCGGCGCAGCCGGGTCGTTCGCCGTGCCCACCGAACTGGACGTGCCGCTCACCTTCGAGGACCTCCGTGCGGCCAATCTCTCGCTGGGAAGCGGCGTGGTGATGGTGCTCGACCAGCACGTCGACCTCGGTGCGTTCGTCCACCGCATTGCGGCGTTCTTCGCGGACGAGAGCTGCGGCCAGTGCGTGCCGTGCCGGGTGGGCACCGTGCGGCAGCAAGAGGTGCTGGCTCGGCTCGACCGTGACGGGCCCGGCGCCGTTGCGGACCGCGACCTGCTCGCCGACATCGGTGCGGTGCTCCGTGATGCTTCCATCTGCGGCTTCGGCCACTCCGCGCACGGTGCGATCGAGTCAGCGATCACCAAGTTGGGGGTCTTTTCGTGAACACCGTTCCTGTCGCTGCGCCCGTCCGGCTCGTCGAGCTCACCGTCGACGGTGAGGTCGTCAGGGCCGCCGAAGGCACCACCGTGCTGGAGGCATGCCGAGGTGCGGGGTGCGACGACATCCCGACGCTGTGCTACGGCGACACGCTCACACCCAAGAACGCCTGTCGCGTCTGCATGGTCGAGGTGGAGGGATCACGCACCCTCGTGCCGTCGTGTTCACGCAAGGTGGAACCGGGCATGGTGGTGCGTACCGACACGGATCGGGTGCACCGCAGCCGCAAGATGGTGCTCGAGTTCCTCGGCTCGACCAACGACCTCTCGGTCGCTCCGAACGTGGCCGGCTGGAACGAGCAGTACGCCGTCGACATCGACCGCTATGGCCCCGATCGTCGGACGAGGGCTCAGCCGGTGAAGCGCGACAACGAGCTGTACGTGCGCGACTACGACAAGTGCATCCTCTGCTACAAGTGCGTCGACGCGTGCGGCGAGCAGTGGCAGAACACGTTCGCGATCGCCGCCGCCGGCCGCGGCTTCGACAGCCACATCGCCGCCGAGTTCGATGCGACGTTGCCCGATAGCGCGTGCGTGTACTGCGGGAACTGCATCGCTGTGTGCCCGACCGGCGCGCTGATGTTCACGAGCGAGCACGACATGCGCACCGACGGCACCTGGGACGAGGCGCGCCAGACCGCCACCGACACGATCTGCCCCTACTGCGGGGTGGGCTGCCAGCTCACCCTGCACGTGCAGGACAACTCGATCGTGAAGGTGAGCAGCCCGAGCGACCACTCGATCACCCACGGCAATCTGTGCATCAAGGGCCGATTCGGCTTCCAGCACGTCCAGAACCACTGACCGAGCAGCGCCTGTCACTCCCGACGCGAGTCCGGGTCGCGCTGCCCCGTTCGGTCAGCTCAACGCTTGGCGCGTTCCTCTTCGTACTCGGCGATCGAGGTGAGCTGTGCGCCAAGTGTGGCATCGACCCACCTGCTGCCAGCACCGATGATCCGGTCGTAGCTGTTCTGCACCGACGTCAGCTGGCCGGTGAAGTGCGGCATCACCTGATCGGCGAACAGTTCATAGCTGCGCAACGTGGCCGGGAAGTCGGCCAGGTCGGCGCCGAGGAAGAGATAGGCGCCGAAGCCACCGGTCTTGTCGATCAGCCGCTCGAGCTGCTCGATCGCCATCTGCGGCGTCCCGATGACCATCCGGCCGCTCTCGTTGGCCTGGTCGATGATCTCGTCGTAGTCGGTGGGTCCTGGCGGACCGTTGGGATCGCCCATCGGGATGATGTGGCTCAGGTACTCGAACACCCATTGCAGGCCGTACTTGCAGTTCTCCTTGGCCTGCTCGACCGTCTCGGCGATGTGCATCGGGCCCATCAGCCGCCACTTCTCGCGAGGTGCGTCGTGGCCGTGGAGAGCAGCCTCTTCCTGCCACACCTGGTAGTTGTAATCGAGCACCTGGAACCCGGCGGGTTCGGTAGCTGCGATCGACAGCATCCCGGTGCCGTAGCGGCCGGCGAGCTTCGACCCCGACGGAGACATCGATGACGCGACGGCGACATCGAAGTTGCTGTACGGCCGGACCTGCAGCACCGCTTCGTCACACGTGAACCAATCCGTCTTCTCGGTGACCGTCTCACCGGCGAACAAACGCATCATCACATCGAATGCCTGCTCCATCCGCGGGCGCTGATCGAGGGGATCGATGCCCAGCATCGCCGCGTCGCTGGTGAGCTGGCCCGGGCCGGCACCGAACATCATGCGGCCGCGGGTGAGATGGTCGAGCATCACGATGCGGTCGGCGAGGATGAACGGGTGGTGATAGGGGAGTGAGTTCACCCCGGTTCCCAGCTTGATGTGCTTGGTGCGCTCGGCAGCTGCAGCGATGAAGACTTCCGGGCTGGCGATGAGCTCCGAGCCGGCCGAATGGTGCTCACCGATCCAGGCTTCGGCGTACCCGAGCCGATCGAGGTGCTCGATCAGCTGGAGATCGCGGTGCAGGGCGAGCGTGGGGTTCACCCCGGTCTTGTGCATCGGGGGCATGAAGATGCCGAAGCGGAGCGGGGCGGGGTGCGGCTGGAAGTGCGGCATGCAAAGCATCGTGACACACCGATCCACGACGACCTCGACTCCGAACGTCGCCCAAAGATCGCGCGACATCGACCAACGACCGCGCGTCAGTTCCCACGATCGAAGGGCGTCTCATGACCGACAGGACGAAGATGACGATGGAGCTCGAAGCAGAGCCGGGCACCAGGGCCGACATCGAACCCATCGCTGGGGTGAGTCTCGAGCTCTACGCGAGGATCGTTCGCTCGATCGCGATGGTGAACCACGACGTGTCGATGCTCGGGCCGATGGCGGCGTTGCACGGCGTGGATGCCGCGGCGTGGAGCCAGGCCCGCAGCGGCTGGAACCACCGCATCGCGAGCGACCAAACGGTCACTGTGCTGTTCCGCGAGCTCTACCACACCAGCTGATCGAGCAGGGAGCGCGTGCAGGCGGCACGGACAACCCCGCCATCTGCGGTGCTCGTCTATTCGACGGTTCCGTAGGCCCCTTGGTCACCAGAGGCGCTGGCGGCTCGCACCTCGTCGATCGTGGCGCGCAGGTCGGCGACGAATGCGTCGATCTTGCCGTCATGGACGGCGTTCACCGTGAAGTGCAGCGACGGCGGCGGACCTTGCCGATCGACGTACCAACCTCGTCGCCAGAGTGCGTCGGCAACGGCGAACACGTCGAGCGCCTCCGGATCGGTGGCGCCGACGGCCAACAACGTCGCCTCCGGTCGAGCCCGCAGCGACAGTTCGGGTGTCGCCTCGACCGCGGCGGCAAGCTGTTCGCATGCACGGCGTGCAGCGGCGGTCACCCGCAGGTAGCCGTCGTCGCCGAGGTAGTGCAGTACCGCCCACGCGGCGCCCATCGCGCCTCCGCTCTTCGTACCGAGCACGCCGGACGAGCCGTAGAACCCACCGAGCCAGTTGTCGGTGAGGAAGGTCTGATAGGCACGCAGCTGCTTGGAGCGATGCATGATCACCGAGGCACCCTTGGCGGTGTATCCGTACTTGTGCAGGTCGACGGAGATGCTGGTCACTCCGGGAACTTCGAAGTTCCACGGCGGGATGTCGTGCCCGAGACGGCGGAGGTACGTCAGGGTCACGCCACCCATGCACGCGTCGACGTGGCAGTTGATGTCACGCTCGGCCGCAAGGGCACCGATGCCCGGGATCGGGTCGATCACGCCTTGCGGATACTGCGGTGCGGAACCGACGACGAGGACGGTGTCGTCGTCGATCGCTGCCGCCATCGCGTCGACGTCGGCCTTCCAGTCTGCGCCCACCGGCACTCGGCGGCTTTCGAGCCCGAAGTAGTAGCAGCCCTTCTCGAACGCGGCGTGAGCCGTGGTGGGCAGCACCACGTTGGGCCGCGTGATGTTGCGTTCCTTGCGTCCCCGCTCGCGGGCTGCCTTCACGGCCATCAGCAAGCTCTCGGTACCGCCGGTGGTCATGAAACCGGCTCCTTCCGTGCCGGCGTTCAGCCACTCGGCCACGATGCCGACCACGTCTGCCTGGATCGCGCGCAGGCTCGGGAACGCGTCGGTGTTGAGCGCGTTCTCCGAACTGAAGCGTCGGTATGCCTCCTCAGCGACCGCGACCACGTCGTCGCCTGCGTTGTAGGCCAGCGTGAACGCGCGGCCGTCGCGCCAGCGAACGTCGTTGGCCTTCATCTGATCGAGCCGATCGAAGATCTCGTCACGGCCGAGGCCGATGCTGGGGAGCGCCATGGTCCCGAAACTAACCTCACCTGGTGCCCGACCGCTCTCCCTTCCTGCTCGACGCAGATGTCATCTTCTTGAACCACGGTTCGTTCGGCGCCGTTCCCTCGCCTGTGTTCGAGCGGTATCAGCAACTGCAGCTCCAGATGGAGCGCCAGCCGGTCGAGTGGTTGCAGCGCCAAGCGGAGCCGATGCTGGCGGAGGCTCGCACCTCGCTCGCCGCGTTCGTCGGCTGTGCGCCCGACGAGGTCGTGTACCTCCCGAACCCGACGACCGCGATCAACATGGTCGCGAAGAGCATCACGTTCGAGCCCGGCGACGAGATCCTCACCACCGATCACGAGTACGGCGCGATGGACCGCACGTGGAACGTCATCTGTGCCTCAACCGGTGCCCGGTGCGTGCGAACGCACATTCCGCTCGGGCTCACGGCCGACGAGTTCGTCGAGCGGGTGTGGGCACAGCGCAGCACGCGGACGAGGGTGTTGTTCCTGAGCCACATGACCAGCGCGACGGCCATGCGGTTCCCCGTCGAGGAGCTCGTTCAGCGCGCGCGTCAGGCGGGGATCCTCACCATCATCGACGGGGCACACATCCCCGGCCACGTCCCCCTCGATCTCACCGCCCTCGGCGCGGACATCTACACGGGCGCCAACCACAAATGGATGTGCGCTCCCAAAGGGTCGGCGTTCCTGTACGCCCGACGAGACGTGCAACACCTGCTGCGCCCGCTGGTGGTGAGCTGGGGGTGGCAGAGCGATCACCCGAGCGGCTCGCAGTTCATCGACCACCATCAATGGCAAGGCACCCGCGACCTCGCGCCGTTCCTCGCGACGCCTGCCGCAATCGAGTGGATGACTGCACAGGACTGGCCCGCCGTGCAAGCCCGGTGCCGGGCACGGCTGACGGACGCATTGCGTCGGGTCGACGAACTCACCGGACACCGATCCGTGTACGCCGACGACGGTTTCGACTGGTTCGCCCAGCTCGCGGTCGTGCGCCTGCCCCACCTCGATCCGGTCGCCCTCAAACAGCGTCTGTACGAGGAGTTCCGAGTCGAGACACCGGTGCATCGCTTCCGCGACGACGTGCTGTTGCGCATCTCGATCGCGATGTACAACACCGATGACGACGTGGACGCTCTCCTTGCAGCGCTTCGCACTCTGCTGCCCCAGCTCACCTGACTCGCGATGAGAGATGAGTGCGCCACCGCCACTCATCTCTCATCGCGTTGGGTCGATGTTGGCTAACGTCGCCGGGCGATGGGGATGCCGCAGCTGAGCTCGACCGGGGACAACGGGATCGGCGTGGTCGATCTGATGATGGGCATCCCCGAACCGGGTGCCCGCGAGCACTGGTACCGCTTCCTCCAACCCACGCTGCGCGACGCCGAGAGCAAGCAGATGGCCATGCCCGCGCAGTACATGTTCAAGGACGTGCCGGCCGACCCCGACGGTGCCGACATGATCGCGTGGACGCTCGATCAGATGGACGGCCACGGCATCGCCAAGGCGCTCATCGGCGTCGACACCGCGGGCGGGCTGCAGAACGACGCGATCGTGAAGCACCCCGATCGCTTCTTCGGCTGCCTGCACGTCGATCCCAACGGCGGCATGGACGTGGTGCGGGCGATTCGTCGGGCGCACGACGAGTTCGGCATCCGCGGTGTATCGCTGTTCCCGTCGGGGTGCAATCCTCCGCTGCCGATCAACGACAAGCGGATGTACCCGGTGTACGCCACGTGCATCGAGCTGGAGCTCCCCGTCCTGTGCTGCGTGGGAGTGCCCGGACCGCGGCTCCCGCTCGCTCCGCAGCACGTGGAACTGATCGACGAGGTGTGCTGGGACTTCCCCGAGCTCGTGTTCGTGATGCGCCACGGCGGCGAGCCGTGGGTCGACCTCGCCGTGAAGCTGTTGCTCAAGTGGCCGAACCTGTACTACTCGACCTCTGCCTTCGCTCCGAGGTACTACCCGCAGGCCGTGATCGACTTCGCCAACACACGAGGCAGCGACAAGGTGATGTATGCCGGCTACTTTCCGATGGGGTTGAGCCTCGATCGGATCTTCTCCGAACTACCCGGCGTGCCGTTGCGCGACGAGGTGTGGCCGAAGTTCCTGAGCGGCAACGCGACACGCGTGTTCGGGCTCGATCGATGAGCGGGTCCAACCCCGACGAGCGGTGGCCGTGGCCGATCCCGTTCGGCTGGTTCGCCCTCGCGTGGGGGAACGAGCTGGCCGCAGCTGCGGTGCTGCCGCGACGAGCCTTCGGTCGCGAGCTCGTCCTCTGGCGCGACAGCGCCGGGCTCGCGCACGTGCAGGACGCGTACTGCCCGCACCTCGGCGCCCACCTCGGCCACGGCGGATCCGTGCAGGGCGACGAGATCGCCTGCCCGTTCCATGCGTGGCGATTCGATGCTCAGGGACGAAACACGTGCATCCCCTACAGCGAGCGGACGAACGGCAAGGCCCGACTGCGCACCTACCCGGTGGTCGAGCGCAACGGCCTCGTGATGACCTGGTACCACCCGCACGACGAACAACCGCAGTGGGACGTGCCCGAGGTGCCCGAGTTCGCCGACGGCGATGTGGGAGCTGCCTTCTCGGATCCGTTCGTACGGTTCTTCGAGATCGCCACCCCATGGCAGGAGATGGCCGAGAACGGCGTCGACTCGGCGCACTTCCGCTACGTCCACGGCACCGCCGAGGTGCCCCGGCTCGACAGCTACGACACCGATGGTCCGCGCTCGCGGATGCGATCGACCCAGTTCTTCACCACACCGCGCGGCACGACCGAAGGCCGCATCGACAGCGACGGCTACGGGGCCGGCTTCTCGGTCGTCCGTTTCAGCGGCATCGTCGAGACGGTGTTGCTCGGCTGTGCCACCCCGATCGAACGCGACCGGTGTGAGATGCGGTTCACCTTTGCCGTTCGCCGCTTCGACGACGATCGCGTCACATCGACCGTCGGCCAGGCGTTCGTCGACGAGGTGTCCCGCCAACTCCTCGAGGACAAGCCGATCTGGGAGCACAAACGCTTCGTCGAGCGACCGGCGCTCGCCGACACCGATGGCCCGTTCCTGCAGTTCCGCCAGTGGGCATCACAGTTCTACGCATGATCGCGTTCTGACATGGCGTTGATCTATGCGGTGGTCGCGGCACTCCTGCTCGGCGCGTCCGACTTCTTCGCCGCACGCGCCGCGAGGACCACGGCGTCGATCACGGTCACCCGTTCGGCTGTCGCCGTGTCGACCGTGCTGTCGCCGACCCTGCTGCTCGCCGTGGACTCACGTTGGATCGGCCGCGACGTCGTGATCGGTGTGCTCTCGGGTCTGTCCATGACCACCGGCCTCCTGTTGCTCTACCACGGGTACTCCGTCGCACGGATGGGTGTCGTCGCGCCGATGTCGTCGGTGCTGCTCGCCGCCGTGCCGGTCGTGTACGACGTGACCCGCGGCGAGACGCCCGGCGCGCTCGCCGGTGCCGGCATCGCGATCGGGTTGATCGCCCTCGTGCTCACCGGCTACACGCCAGGTGGCACGGGCAGCGTGCGTCTGGGCGCCGTTCTCGGAGTCACCTCCGGCGTGGCGTTCGGCATCGCCTTCACGCTGATGGGCGAGGTGAGTGAGGCGAGCGGGCTCACTCCCGTCGTGGTGCAGCGATTGGCAGGCTTCGCAATGCTCGCCGTCGTCGGAGTGATCGGGAGCGCCCCGTTCTTCGCCTCCGAACGCATCGCTCGCAAGTCGGTGCTGGCCACCGGTTCGCTCGCCGTGTTCGCGATCGCCTCCCTGCAGCTGGGGTTCCAGAAGGGATCATCGGGACCCGTCTCAGTCGCTGCCTCCCAGTTCGCCACCGTGGCCGTCGTCTTGTCGGTGCTGTTCAACCACGAGCGGATGCGATGGTGGCAAGGCGTCGGTGTGGGTGCCACCGCGGTCGGTGTCGCGTTGATGGCAGCCGGCGGCTGATCGCTCGACCCATCGGCGCGCCGGCCGTCACACTGTCGCGGCGATCGACGAAAGGAGCTGCTCGGCCTCCCGTGCAGCCGCCTCGATGGGAAGCCCAGCGCCCGACTCGGCTGCATCTCGCAGGAATGCCGGCCCGAGATGCGACGCGGCGACGCGCGACACCTCGTCACCGAGTGCTCTGTCCGACGGCCTGAGGGCGTATCCGGCGCCAGCCAGGACAGCGTCGGACGCAACCTGGAGCCGCACCGCGGTGCCCCAGAGCTCTCTCGCCGCCGCCAGCCGCGCTGCGATGGCAATCGCGAATCCAACGCTGATGCCGTGTCCGAACTCGACGGCGAGGGTGAGACTCTCCAACTGATGTCGCGCTGCAGCGACGTCGTCGCCCCTGCGGAGGGCGATCTCTGCGAGATTGCCCAGATGCAAGCTGCTGGCGAGCAGGTCCCCGACGCTCTGGCTGATGTCCAACGATTGCCGCTCGGCATCTCGGGCCTCGTCGTACCGGCCGAGTTCTGCTGACGCCATGCTCAGCAGATTGAGTAGCACGCGGCGGCCGTGCGGCGTCGCCGCCCGCTCGATCCCGGCGCGAGCGAATGCGCTTGCCACGTCGAATTCGCCTCGCCGGAGTGCCGCGATCCCGCGTAGTTGTGTGAGCCGGCTGCCGGTCCAACCCGACGGGTCGGCCTCGCGCATCAACGCTTCGGCCTCATCGAGCAGCACGATCGTCTCGTCAGCTCGAGCGGTGTCCGAACCCACGAAGCTCGTGTCGAGCAACAGCCTCAGGCGAGCCTCAGTCGCACCCGGGAGGAGGTCGAGGTAGCGAAGGCCGAGGTCGAACGCGGCGGCGGCCGACGAGATCGCTGTGAGCACTACCAATGTGCTCGCAATCGATTGGGACAGCTCGGGATCGACCGTCGAGATGATCGAAACGATGTTCTGCATGTTGTCGATCTCGCGAGCGCGGTCAGACACCGCACCGGGGTCGAGTTTCGACTGATGGGGTTCGTACCTCGACGTGTAGTAGCGGCCGACCTTGACCGCGACTTCGCCGGCCTCACCCGTTGCATCGAGCTCTTGCGCCGCGAAGGCACGGATGGTCCGAAGCATCCGATACCGGTTCGGACTCGACGCTGGTTCCGCACCGACCAGTGATCTCGATTGCAGCGACCAGACCAACTCGGGCACCTCGGTGACATCGATGGTGTCGTCGGCCACCGCTGCCGCGGCCGCCTCCAGGTCGAAACCGGCTGCGAACACACCCAGCCGTCGGAAGACGGACCGTTCGGTCGGAGTGAGCAACTGACAGCTCCAGTCGATGAGGGCATCCAAGCTGCGCTGCCGATCGCTGAGCGTCGGATCGCGGCTCCGCAGCAGCGCCTGTCTGCTGTCGAGCCGCGCGACGATCTCAGCCGCCGTCATCACGTCGGCTCGGGCCGCGGCGAGCTCGATCGCCAGCGGCAAACCGTCGAGTCGTTCGCAGAGCCGGGCGATCGCCGCGCGAGTCGCTGTGTCCGGTTCGTCGATCCCGGCACGTTGGCAGAACAGCTCCAGACCTGTGGTATCGATTGGCAGAGGCGCCGGGCGCCAGATGCGTTCGGCCTGCAGGCCGAGCGGCTCCCGACTCGTTGCGAGGACCCGGATCAACGGACAAGACCGCAGCAACGAGTCGACTCGCCGTGCGATCTCCACCGTCAGATGCTCGCAGTTGTCCAGGATCAGGAGGGCCTGCCGGTCGCGCAGATGATCGAGCACCTCGGTCCAGGCATCACCTCGATCACCGACGCTCGCCGAGACGGCCCCGCCGATCGCGCCCGGCACGGCCGAGGCCTCGGCCAGCGGTGCGAGATCGACGAACCACACTCCATGCTCCCAGTCGGACGCATGTGCCAAGCCATGCTCGACGGCGAGTCGGGTCTTCCCAAGACCGCCCGGCCCGATCACGCTGACCAAGCGCGACGCGTCGACCAGGGTAGCGAGCTCGGCGAGTTCATCGGTCCTTCCAACGAGAGTGGTGGCGGGTGCGATCAGGTTGTGCCGATCGGCAGGAAGTGCGCGAACCGATGGAAAGTGATCAGAGAGACCCTGACCCGCGACTTGGAAGAGCTCGAGCGGATCGTCGAAGTCACGGACCCGGAAGTGGCCGAGTGACACCAGGGTCACGGTCTCGAGGGCGAGCGTTCGCGCTGCGGTCTCGGACGACACCAGGATCTGACCTCCGTGCCCCGCACTGACCACCCTGGCCGCCTGGTGAACTGCGAAGGCGACGTAGTCGGCGCCGCGCGGTGAGGCCAGGCCGGAGTGCACACCGAACCTGACACGCACCTCCGCGTCGGCAGGCCAGGGCTCGGCCGCCAGGTTGCGTTGGGCATGCGCGCATGCCTCGACGGCGTCGACGGCGTCGGCGAACGCAACGAAGAACGCGTCGCCCTCGGTCTTCACTTCCACACCTCGATGCGCAGCGATCGCACGACGTACGAGTTCGTTGTGACGGTCCAGCAGAGCTGTGTAACGATCACCAATGCGGCGGAAGAGGCGGGTCGAGCCCTCTATGTCGGTGAAGACGAACGTCACCATTCCCGCAGGCAACTCAGGGCGTGCAGCCACCGCCGGAATCTAACGGACTTCGTTCGCCGCCGCGATCACGTCGATCGCCCGACGTCTCGTCGACCATGTGCGAGCCGTGCCGGGGATGCCAGGATCAGTCGATGAGCACAGGCAGCCTCGTGAGCGTCGATGAGATCAACACGTTCCTGGCGCGGGAGTTCGCCGGAAGTCCGAATCGGTGTGAGGCAGTGGGGGAGAAGTGGGCGACCGCCATGTTGCCCACCGACGTCGTCTCGCTGCGCCCTGGTGGGATCATCAGCGGACCCACGGTGTTCGGCGTGTGCGACGCCGCGCTGTACTACGCATGCTTCACCGCGATCGGCATCGAACCGATGACGCTCACCAGCGAGCTCTCGATCCGCTTCATACGACCTGCTCGGGGAGCGGTGCTGCGGGCTCGAGCCGACCTCCACCAGGTCGGACGCCGGTCGATCATCGGCTCGATCGTGGCCTGGACCGATGAGATCGCCAAGCCGGTGGCGGTTGCGCAGGGCACCTACGTCCGACCTGCGTGATGCCTCTCGCACCGCATGTCGGCCACTAGGGTCGGCGCTCATGACCGAGCGGACCAAGCCCTCCATCACCATCCCCGAGGGCGAGGCGCCCTCCGATCTGCTGATCGAGGACGAGATCCTCGGCGACGGCGATGAAGCCGTCGTCGGCAAGCGAGTGATCGTGCACTACGCCGGCGTGGCCTGGAGCACCGGCAAGGAGTTCGACGCCAGCTGGAACCGGGGCGACACGTTCGACTTCCGCCTGGGCGCTCGCGAGGTGATCGAAGGCTGGGACCGGGGCGTCGCCGGCATGAAGGTCGGCGGCCGCCGTCGTCTCACCATCCCGGCAGACATGGGGTACGGCAGCCGTGGCGCTGGCGGCGTCATCAAGGGCGGCGAGACCCTCGTGTTCGTCGTCGACCTCGTCGCCGTTCGCTGATCGTCGCCGGGTGATCGTCGCCGGGTGATCGGTCCGGTCACAACCCGACGTCGATCACCAGTCGTTGCGGATCGTCGAGGGTCGTGACGCGCAGATCGCGCTCGCGATCGAGTCCGACGGCCCACACCTGCACCCCCTCGGAGTTGTCGATCAGCCGGATCTCTTCGATCGTCGTGACGTTGGTGGGGAACAGGTCGATCGGACCGGCGTAGCCGGTTGGCCGGCCCTGCTCGTCGACGTCGTACATCCAGGCCTCGACCGACATCAGCACATGTGCGGTGCCCCGGATCGTCACGAACTGGTCATCGGTCTGGCCGAGGGCGATCGGGGCATCGGTGTAGCGGATCCAATAGCCGGGCTCGATGCCGGGCGTCGGCGCGTCGCCCTGGGCGAACTCGATGACGATCCGTTCGTAGCAGTCGTGGGCACCCGTGCGGATGTCGATGCCCACCAGCGAGGTGAGCCCACCTGGGAAGTTCGAGGACGCTCCGTCGAGAGTGCCGACCATCTCGCACTCGATCGTGGTCGCGGTGGTCGAAGCGGGTGTCGTCGTCGCTGATGTCGTCGAACTCGCGGGTGTGGTCGCGGGTGTCGAACTCGCGGGCGTGGTCGACGTTGCAGCTGTCGTCGCGGGTGCGGTCGACGCTGGCGCGGCCGTGGTCGGCGAACCGGAGGTGGGCGATGACGGCGCCGAACTCTCGGTGCCGCTGCAACCGGCGACCAGCAACGAGGCACACACCACGAATCCGAGCGCGTTCGTCCTCATGGTGGCATCATGCGCCTCCGACGGACCGGCGACCAGTGCCGAAGGGAGGAACGAGGCACAGCAGCTACCCTTCCGCCGTGAGCCGCATGGGTCGAGTTCGGCAACGTCGCACGACGGGTGAGGTGCGTCAGCCGGCGTGGCGCCCGCTCGTCAACCCGTACGCGCCGATCGAGGTGCTCTCGGCAGATCAGATCGAGGCGATCCACGATGCATCGCTCCGCCTGCTGTCGGCAACCGGCATGCGGATGCTGTCGCCGGTCGCTCGGTCGATCCTTCGTGACGCCGGATGCGACGTCAGCGACGAGATGGTGCGGTTCGATCCCGAGATGGTCACCGCTTCGATCGAGCTCGCCCCCAGGCAGTTCGGTCTGCGAGCTCGCAATCCAGCCAGGTCGCTGACCATCGGCGGGAACCACGTGGCCTTCACCTCGGTGGGCGGGCCGGCCTTCTGTCACGACCTCGACCGCGGGCGCCGGCCCGGCACGGCCGCAGAGCAGGCCGAGTACCTGAAGCTCGTCCAGAGCCTCGACATCATCCATCAGGAAGGCGGAGGTCCCTTCGAAGCCCTCGATCTCGACCCGGCAACCCGGCATCTCGACCTCAACCTCAGTCTGTGCCGACTGGTCGACAAGAGCTGGCAGGGGATCGCGCTCGGCCGCGAGCGGGCTGCAGACGCGATCGACATGGCCGCGATCGTTCTCGGCACCGACCGCGCCGGCCTTGCTACCGAGCCGGCGATCCTCGCCATCGTCAACACCAACAGCCCGCTCACGCTCGACGTGCCCATGGCAGAAGGGCTGATCGAACTGTCGAGTGCCGGACAAGCGGTCTGCATCACACCGTTCACGCTTGCCGGGGCGATGGCACCGGCCACGCTGGCCGGTGCTCTCGTCCTGCAGAACGCCGAGGTGTTGGCGTGCGTGGCACTCACCCAGCTCGTTCGGCCCGGCGCACCGGTCATGTACGGGTCGTTCACGTCGAACGTCGACATGCGCAGCGGATCGCCGGCGTTCGGCACCCCCGAATACACCAAGGCAGCACAGGCCAGCGGGCAGCTCGCACGCCGATACGGCCTTCCGTTCCGATCGTCGAACACCACCACGTCGAACACCGTCGATGCACAAGCCGTGTACGAGAGCTCCATGTCGCTGTGGGGCGCCGTGATGGGTGGCGCCAACCTCGTCTACCACGCAGCGGGCTGGCTCGAAGGGGGTCTGACCGCCTCGTTCGAGAAGCTCGTGATCGACGCCGAGATGCTGCAGATGATCGCCGAGTACCTACAACCCATCGTGGTCGACGAGGACCACCTCGCTGTCGAAGCGATCGCCGAAGTGGGACCGGGCGGCCACTTCTTCGGCTCGCCCCACACGATGCAGCGATACGAACGTGCCTTCTACTCGCCGATGGTGTCGGATTGGCGCAACTTCGAGACATGGTCGGGCGACGGGTCCGTCGATGCGACCCACCGGGCCAACACGATCTGGAAGCAGCTCGTCGCGGAGTACGAGCAGCCTCCGCTCGACGCGGCGATCGACGAGGAGTTGGTCGACTTCGTCCGCCGGCGTCGCCACCAGCTCGTCACTTCCGGGGCCACCGGCGCGTAGCCTGCCCGGGTGATGTCCGCCCTCGACGCCACCGGCCGCCCCGTGTCACGCCGGCTCGACGCAACGGGGCCGGGCACCGCCGACCTCGCCGGCGTGCGCCTCACCATCAGCACGCTGCTTCGATGGTCTCCAGCCATCGTTGCGATCGCCGCGCTCGGCTGGTCGCTCGGAGCTTCGCTGCCCGATCTCGGTCGTTCCGACACAGCGACGGTCACCATCGGTCTCACCGACCAGGTGGTGTGGCCCTTCTACGACGCCGTGATCGCTCGGCAACCGGCGCTGCTCGACGAAGGAGGGGTTCGAGCGGCTGCCGAGTCAGACACCGGGATCACGGCCAGTACCGTCGAGTTCGATCTCGACACGGGCCAGACCAACGCCGTCATGCGCTTGGTGATCGAAACCGACACCGGCGATCCGGCAGACGCAACGGTCCTCGCCGATGCGATCGCAGGCGGGCTCGTCGAGAAGAACCTCGCCGAACAACGTGCGACCGTCGAGCAGCGCATCGGTGAGCTGGAGGCGCGCGTGGCCGATGGTCGCACCCGTCTCGACGAGCTCAACCGCCAGCGCGACGTCCAACTGTTCTCGGGGCTGTCCGATGATGCCGACCAGACGCGCGCTGCCGCGCTCGTCGTCGCCAACGACATCGCCGGTCTCGAAGAACAACTTGCTGCGAGCCGGATCGAAGTGGATTCGATGCGGCCCCGAATCGGGGTCATCGCGATGGCGGTCGCGGGGGGCGACCGCAGCGACGACGTTCGCGCCAACGCAGTGACCGCGGCGCTCTTCGGTCTCTTGGCGATCGCGCTCGTCCCGACGCTCGACCGGCGCGTCGGCCGGCTGCGATCCATCGCCCAGGTGCGCCGCATCTGGCCGGGCGTGCCGGTGCTCGACGAACGGCGGGGGAGCGACCTGCTCGGGCAGTCGGCCAGCGATGCCGTGCGCACGATCGGTGACGAGGGAAGGGTCGCCACCACGGTGCTCGCGCTCGACGCAGCCGCGTCCGAGCGACTCACCACACAAGCGGATGACGGCTCGCTCGGTGATTGCGTGGTCGTCGTGCCCTCACCCGAGGCGTCGCCGGCGCTCCTCGACGCCGAGGCGATCGTGATCGTGGTTCGCCGCGGGGGCCTCACCGTGCGGCGAGTAGAACGCATCGCCGACGACCTCGTCGCCCTTGCGGTTGCCCCGCGCGCCGTGGTGCTCCTTCGTCGATGACCGACACGGCCGAGCACCACCGAGTCGCTCGCGTCTCGATCGCGTCGGCCCCTTCGGCAGACACGTCGCTGGTGGTGCTCTTGGTGCTCGCCGCGTGCGAGCCGTCGAACACCCCGCTGCGATGGCTGTCCGACAGCGAAACGGCACGGTGGTGGTTCCTGGTTCCTGTGTGGTCGTTCGCCCTCTTGATCGCGTTGGTCGACGGCAGGGGAGTGCGTGCCGGCACGCGAGCCCCGGCGCAGTGGCTCACCATCTGTGGGATCTGGATGATGGCGGTCAGTCCGTTCGGGCTGGTGCCACACCTCGATCTCGCTTCTGCGGCGGGCTTCACGGCGTTCGTGCTCGCCGGAGCTGCCGTGGTCGATGCGGGTGGTTGGCCTCGAGTGCGGGCCGCTCTCTTTCCCGCATCGGTCGTGCTCGTCGTGGCGAGCGTCCTCACCGAGTTGAGCGGCATCGGGGGGAGTCGATGGTTCGGCGTGTTTCGCGATCCGAATGCACTCGCCTTCGGCTGTGTGGTGGCGGCACTGTGCGGAGTCGACCGTTGGATGCGCGGTGGGCGACACGGGTTGCTGCTCGCAGCTTCCTCGCTGCCGGTGCTGGTGCTCACCGATGGCCGCATCGCGATGGTCGCTCTCGTCATCGGAGTGGCGGCAATGGTGCGGCCGGCGCTGCCGACGTTCGTGGTGCCGGCGATGTTCGGCGTGGCGTGCATCGGCGTCGTGCTGCTCGCCGCGGACGACTCACTCGGCGAGCGAGCGACGCGCACCGTGTCACGTTCAGGGGAGTCTTCCGAGATCACCACGCTCACCGGCCGCACCGAGATCTGGGGAATCGCCCTCGACGCCGTGACCGAGCGACCGCTGATGGGCGTCGGGGCGGGCAGCACCACAGAGGTGTTCGAGCGCGCTCAGGAAAGCGAGCGGATCGGATTCGTGGTCACCCACGGCCACGATCTGTGGGTGCAGCTCCTGCTGAGTGGGGGAGTCGTGGCGATCGGGCTGGTGTTGCTCGGCACGATCGACTTCACGCTGCGAGCGCGCGCCCGACCGATCCGCGATCGCGACGCTCTGCTGATCGCTCTGTTCGTCCATGGACTCACCGAGGACGTGATGTCGGAACCTCGATGGACGCTGATCATGGCCGCTGCCGCGTTCGCATCGACCTCGCCTCGTCGTGGCCGTCTCCGTCAGCTCAGGCGACGCACATCGCATACACCGTCAACGTGACATTGCCGGCGGTGCCGAACGACACGATCGTGCCTCGCCACGACCCTGTCGTGTTCGGGAACGTCGCTGTCACCTGGTGACGCTGGTTGGTGGTCGCCGACAGACCTCCGCTGATCACCTTCGGCGCCTCGACGGGACAGGTGGCGGTCGCCGTCAGCTCATCGGTGCTGTTGAACGTCGGATCGTTCGCGGTCGCGGTGACGATCGTGATGGCACCGAATCCAGCCGGGCCCTGAGGGCCGATCGCTCCAGTGTCGCCCTTGTCGCCCTTCAGGCCGGGCGCGCCCGCAACACCCGTCGCCCCAGTCGCACCCGTGGGACCAACCGCACCAACCGGCCCAGCCGGACCGGTCGCACCCGTGGCACCTGTGGCCCCCGTATCTCCCTTATCACCCTTCAAACCAGGCGCACCCGCAACACCCGTCGCCCCGGTCGCACCCGTGGGACCAACCGCACCAACCGGACCAATCGCACCAGCCGGACCCGCAGGACCAGCCGGGCCGGTCGCTCCCGTCGCTCCCGTGGCGCCGGTATCTCCCTTATCCCCCTTCAAACCACGCGCACCCGCAACACCAGCCGGACCGACCGCACCAGCCGGACCCACAGCGCCGGCAGGACCCACAGGTCCAACCGCGCCAGCAGGACCGGTCGGACCCGCCGGACCAACAGCACCGTCCGCACCCGTGGCTCCGGTGGCTCCCGTGGCTCCGGTATCTCCCTTGTCACCCTTCAAACCAGGCGCACCCGCAACACCCGTCGCGCCAGTCGCACCAGCCGGACCCACAGCGCCGGCAGGACCCACAGGT
>JANNQK010000168.1:0-6261 GCA_031400715.1 Actinomycetes bacterium
CGGATGCCAACCTCGCCACCTACGCAGCCATCCATGAAGTGCCGCTGAACCCGCTGCTCGACCAGGGGTATCCGTCGATCGGCTGCATCCCCTGCACCCGCAAGCCGGCCGAAGGTGAGCACGCTCGCGCCGGCAGGTGGAGCGCCCACGCCAAGACCGAGTGCGGCCTGCACCTCTGACGCCCGTGGCGTCTGCCCCGCCGCAGCACCAGCCGCACTCGCGACCCACTCGATGACCCACCAGATGACCCACCAGATGACCCACACGACGAGGAGAGATGACGTGACCGTGATCGACCAGACCAGCACCGAGTTCGACGACGCGGATCGCGTGGGTCTCGACCATCGTCTCGCGCAACTCGAGGCTCATGCCATCTTCGTGATCCGCGAGGTCGCGGCCGAATGTGAGCGACCGGTGCTGCTGTTCTCCGGCGGCAAGGACAGCGTGGTCATGCTGCACCTCGCCCGGAAGGCGTTCGAGCCCGGGGTCATCCCGTTCCCCGTGATGCACGTCGACACGGGCCACAACTTCCCCGAGGTGATCGAGTTCCGCGACCGTCTGGTCGAACAGATGGGCGTTCGCCTGGTGGTGGCCAGCGTTCAGGACGCGATCGACGAGGGCCGCGTGGCCGATCCGGGTCCCACGGGGTCGCGCAACCGCCTGCAGACCCAGCCGCTGCTGTACGAGGTGGGCCGCAACAAGTTCGACGCCGCATTTGGTGGCGCCCGGCGCGACGAGGACAAGGCGAGGGCGAAGGAGCGGATCCTCAGCTTCCGAGACATGTTCGGCCAGTGGGACCCCAAGAACCAGCGGCCCGAGTTGTGGCGTCTCTACAACCCGCGTGTCCGCTCGGGCGAGCACCTGCGGGCCTTCCCGATCAGCGACTGGACCGAGCTCGACATCTGGCGCTACATCGCCGTCAACGACATCGAACTGCCGCAGATGTACTACTCGCACCAGCGGGAGGTCGTGGCTCGCGACGGCATGTTGCTCGCGACGAGCGCGGTCACGCCACCGCTGCCGGGCGAGACGCCGTTCGTCGAGACGGTGCGCTATCGCACCGTCGGCGACATGACGTGCACGGGCGCGGTTCGCAGCGATGCGGCCACCCCGCTCGAGGTGCTCACCGAGATCGAGCAGAGCCGCATCACCGAGCGAGGTGCCACGCGCGCCGACGACAAGTTCAGTGAAGCCGCAATGGAAGATCGCAAGCGCGAGGGGTACTTCTGATGGAGCTGTTGCGGTTCGCAACCGCCGGCTCGGTCGACGATGGCAAGAGCACGCTGATCGGGCGGTTGTTGCACGACACCAAGGCGTTGTTCGACGACGTCATCGATGCTGTCGCGGCGACGACAGCTCGCCGTGGGGGAGAGGGTCTCGATCTCGCCCTCGTGACCGACGGGTTGCGTGCCGAGCGTGAGCAGGGCATCACCATCGACGTGGCATACCGATACTTCTCCACGCCTCTGCGTTCGTTCGTGATCGCCGACACGCCCGGTCACGTGCAGTACACGCGCAACATGGTCACCGGTGCGTCCACCTCCGACGTGGCGGTCATCCTCGTCGACGCCCGCCACGGGCTTCGCGAGCAGTCGCTGCGCCACGCCGCGCTGTCCGCCTTGCTCGGCATCCAGCATCTGGTGCTCGCCGTCAACAAGATGGACCTCGTCGACTGGTCCGAGGAGCGGTTCCTCGACATTCGTGACGAGTTCGCCGAGCTCGCCGCTCGCCTCGACGTGCCGGTGGTGACGGCGATCCCGCTCTGTGCGCTCGACGGCGGCAATGTGGTCGACCCGTCGCCGCATACGCCGTGGTACCGAGGTCCGTGTCTGCTCGAGCACCTCGAGACGCTGCCCTTGCCCCGCTACGACGAGGGTGCGCTGCGCCTTCCGGTGCAGCTGGTGATCAAGCCTGCCGTGGGCAGTGGAGCCGGCATCGAGGCCGAGCGGCGTTGGTACGCGGGTTCGCTCGCCGCGGGCATCCCGAGGGTGGGCGACGAGATCGTGGTGTTGCCGTCGGGCACGAGCAGTCGCATTGCCGCAGTCGAGGGCAATGCGCCGGCGATCCGAGTCCAGCTCGAACACGAGCTCGATGTGTCGCGCGGTGACGTGATCGCAGATGCTCACGACGCTCCACGGACGGTGCCACAGATCGTTGCCCGGGTGGCGTGGATGGCCGACAAGCCACTTCGTGCCGGCAGCCACGTGCTGCTGAAGCACGGAACGCGTACGTTGAAGGCCGTGGCCACGCAGTTGCACGACCGGCTCGACATCGCGACGCTCACCTCGGAGGCCGGGGTCGACGAACTGGGTCTCAACGAGATCGGAACGGTCACGTTCATCACGTCGCTCCCGTTGCCTGTCGATGCATATGCAACGAACCGCACCATGGGCAGCTTCATCGTGATCGACGAGGTCAGCAACGGCACGGTGGGAGCGGGCATGGTTGCGTCGTTGGAGGGGGTGCCCGCATGAGCGAGCCGCTGGTCTCGTTGGTGGGCGCCGGTCCCGGCGATCCGGAGCTGCTGACCTTGAAGGCGGCGCGCCTGATCGGTGAGGCCGACGTGGTGTTGTACGACCGGCTGGTGTCGCCCGAGATCCTCGCGCTCGCCAGACCGGGCGCTGACCTCATCGACGTCGGCAAGCGACCCGGCGGGAGCCACACCCAGGGAGTGTTGAACGAACTGTTGGTGTTGCACGCACGGTCCGGCCGGCGGGTCGTGCGCCTGAAGGGTGGCGACCCGTTCCTGTTCGGTCGTGGCGGCGAAGAGGTGGAGGTGCTGGCCCAAGCCGGCATCGCGTGCCAGATCGTGCCTGGCATCAGTTCGTCGTTGGCCGCTCCGGCCGCAGCCGGCATCCCGGTCACCCATCGCCAGGTCGCCCGAGCGGTCACGATCGTCACGGGGCACGAGGCCACCGACAGCGACCCGGTCGACTGGTCGGCGGTCGGACGCCTCGGAGGCACGCTCGTGGTGCTGATGGGCATCGAGCGACGAGGCGTGATCGCGGGAAGGCTGATCGAGTCCGGCCTCAGCGCAGGCACGCCGGCCGCCGTGGTGATGCATGCCACCACGCCGCGCCAGCGCATCTGGAGCGGCCGGCTCGAGCAGCTGGCGGACGCTG
Organism: Actinomycetes bacterium; assembly: GCA_031400715.1. Lineage (GTDB taxonomy): Bacteria > Actinomycetota > Acidimicrobiia > Acidimicrobiales > Ilumatobacteraceae > VFMC01. The sequence continues at coordinate 3,123 of JANNQK010000168.1, forward strand.
ATGTCGAGTCGCCCGCGGTGCTGGTGATCGGTGCGGTCGCCACCTTCGCACAGGATGCGGCGATGCTCGTGGCGGCCCATACGCTGCCCAGCGATGGCTGACCCGTCCGAGCTCGCAAAGGCACGACGCATCGACGACGGGTACCCCATCGTCGTCCGCCTCGCAGGTCGGCCCGTGCTGGTGGTGGGCGGAGGAGTGATCGCGCTGCGCAAGACCGAAGGGCTGGTCGCCTCGGGCGCGTCGATCACCGTGGTGTCGCCCGACTTCGCCGACGGCTTCGAGTCGCTCGACGGCGTCACGCTCGTGCAGCGTCTCTACGCCACGTCCGACCTCGATGGCGCATGGCTGGTGGTCGCGGCCACGAACGACCCGGTCGTGCAACAGCAGATCTTCGGCGAGTGCGAGGCCCGCGGTGTGTTCTGCAACGCGGTCGATGACCCCGATCGCTGCAGCTTCATCCTGCCTGCGGTCGAGCGGCGTGGCCCGGTGATCGTCTCGGTCAGCACCCAGGGGCGCAGCCCAAGCCTTGCCAAGTACCTGAAGGAACACCTGGCCGCGGCCATCCCCGAGAACATCGAGCACCTCGCCGACGAATTGGCCGCCAAGCGAAAGGCGATTCAAGCGAGCGGCGAGTCCACCGAAGACCGAGACTGGCCCAACCCTCTCTGAGCGTTTGCTCCGCACCCCCGCGTTTGTGCGCGGACGCACGTATGTGGTGCGAAAGTGACCAAACGCGGTGGGGTCAGTCGATGGGGCCGTGGACGCCGACCGGGCGGTCGCCGGCGATGGTGACGCGGTGCATGACGCGACGATCGGTGTAGTCGGCGGTGGCGTAGTGGGCGGTGGAGCGGTTGTCCCAGAACGCCACATCGCCCGGCTGCCATCGCCAGCGCACCACGCGTTCGGGTTGCACGGCGTGCTGGTTCAGCATCGTCAGCAGTGCCTGGCTCTCGTTCGGCTGTAGACCCTCGATCTCGCGAGTGAATGTGTCGTTCACGAACAGACCCCGCTCGCCGGTCTCGGGGTGCACTCGCACCACGGGGTGGCGCACGGACTTCAGCGACGCCAGCCGCCTGTTCTGATCGCCCGACGGATCGTCGTCGCGGAACCGGCTGAACGTGGCCGACGCGTCATGGATCGCGATCAGCTGGTCGAGCAGACCTCGGATCGGATCACTGAGCGTCTCGTAGGCCCCGACGAGATCGCACCACAGCGTGTCGCCGCCGCGGGCAGGCAGCTGCTTCGCGACGAGGACCGTGGCGGTCGGTGGTCGCTCACTGAAGGTGACGTCGGTGTGCCAGCGGTCGTTGTAACTGGTGCTGCTGCCCCGCGAGCCCACGCCGAGCGGATAATCGCTGCTGTCGAGCACCAGCACCTCGGGATGGTCGTCGTCGAGCCCACCGAGCAGCGGGTGGGCCGGGGTGAGCGAACCGAAGCGCCGGGCGAATGCCACCTGCTGGGTCGGCGTGACCTCCTGTTCGCGGAAGAAGATCACCCGGTACCCCACGAGCGCGGTGCGCACGTCGGCGATCATCTCGTCGGAGAGATCGCCCGACAGGTCGACGCCGTGGACGATGGCGCCGATCGACCCGGTGAGCGGCTCGACGGTCACGGTCGCTGGACGGTCGGCGCCGATGTGCATCCGGGCATCGTAACGAAGCCCTCCCCATCGCCAGCGATGAGAGATGAGTGCGGCAGGGGCACTCATCTCTCATCGCGGGGTCACATTCCGACGACCCGTTTCTCGATCATGTCGGCGAAGTAGGTCGGGGCGCCCTCGTTGATGTTCCAGCTCCAGATGATCTCCGGGTGCACGAGGATGCGGCCGGTCGTTCCGTCACGTTCGACGGTCTCGGCACGGCCATAGATCTTGATGCCGCGCACGACCCACGGGTCCTCGGACGCGATGTCGTCGATGGTGATCGATGCTCGACCGTTCCGGATCACGTTGTGCCATTTGTGGGTGGCAGGGTTCACCCGTCCGCCGATGTCGATCACGTCGCCGCGCAGCTGGAAGCGCACCGCGGCGACATCGGGCCGGCCGGTGAGCGATGCGGTGGCGATGCGCGCGATGCGCTGCGACTCGATGTAGGCACGCTCGGCCGGTGTGAACGCACTCGCCGCTGGGCGTGCCGAGGCGAGCTCGGTCACTTGACCTCGTACACCTCGTAGGTCACTTTGCCGCCGCCGCTGGTGCCGCGGGCGACCGCCACGACGCTGTTCAACCACGTGTAGTTCTCGTGCGCGGTCTGGAACATGGGGGCGGTGGTGATCTTCGTCGCGCCGTCGAGGCCGATGCCCTTGTACTCGCAGTAGATGTCGGCGCCGTCGTCGGTCTTCAGCAGGATCCGCACGTCGAGCTGCATCGAACCGTCAGCGCGGACGGTCACCCAGTCGCCACCAGGTCCGCTCACGGTGCCGCGCATCTTCGGGCCCTCGAAGGTCCCGGTGCTGGCGTCGACGATCACCCTGGTGCCCATCGGGCCGTTGGCGATCATGCCGGTGAGGGTGGTCTCGGCGGTGAGTGTGAAGAGGAGCTCGAGCTCGGGTGCAGCCATGGCCGAAAGCTATCCCCAAGGACATCGGCGGTCGCAGCCGAGCGACGCTCGCTCCCCGGCACTTTCACGTGGCTGTGCACTCGTCGTCGAGTCCACCAGCTAGCCTGTACAAGTCACATACAAGTGCGGTCGCGTTGGCTCGATCGCCGGAGAAGGGTGCCGCAGATGACCAGGATCAACGGTGAGAAGATCAAGGTGAAGAACCCCGTCGTCGAGATGGACGGCGACGAGATGACCCGGATCATCTGGCAGTTCATCAAGGACAAGCTGATCCTGCCCTATCTCGACATCGAACTCGACTACTACGACCTCGGCATCGAGCACCGCGACGCCACCGACGACCAGGTCACCATCGATTCGGCCAACGCGACCAAGCGCCACGGCGTCGCGGTCAAGTGCGCCACGATCACCCCTGACGAGGCCCGCGTCGAGGAGTTCGGCCTGAAGAAGATGTGGAAGAGCCCCAATGGCACCATCCGCAACATCCTCGGCGGCGTGATCTTCCGCGAGCCGATCGTGATCTCCAACATCCCGCGGCTCGTGCCGGGCTGGACCAAGCCGATCGTCATCGGGCGTCATGC
>JANNQK010000169.1:0-26777 GCA_031400715.1 Actinomycetes bacterium
GATCGTCGGTCTCGGGCTCCCCGCCCGCAGCCCGGGACCGACGTACAGCCAGTCAGAGTCGGGCATTGCGGCGAGCTCGCCGACGCGTGACGATCTTCTTGGCTTCGTCGGCCCACAGCACGAGGCTCGCCAGAGCAATGCTCACAAGCCAACCCTTGGCGTCGAGCGGGCTGGTCTTGAATGCGTGGTTCATGAAGGTGAGATGGACGACGGCGATCTGGAGGATCGCTGACAGGCCGATCGCTGCCCACAACGAGCGGTTGGTGAACAGGTGCCGCAGCGCACTCACGTGATCCGACCGCGCATTGAACGTGTTGAACAACTGCGCGAACACCAACGTCGTGAACGCCATGGTGCGAGCGTGGGTGATGTCGCCGGAGCCGCCGAGCATGCCGCCGTCCAGCCCGAGGTCGAGGGCGGCAAGAGTCGTCACGGCCATGATCGTGCCGACCCAGAAGATGCCGATCCACATGTCGCGATCGATGACGCGCTCGGTCATCTTCCTCGGGGCGTGTTGCATGACGTCGTCGGCCGGCGGGTCGACCCCCATCGCGAGCGCAGGTGCAGTGTCGGTGAGCAGGTTGATCCACAGGATCTGAGTGGCGAGCAGTGGCACCGCGACTGCTTCGCCCGTTGCCTTCAGACCAAGGGCGCCGGCGAAGATCACGCCGAACAACATCGTCAGGACTTCGCCGATGTTCGACGAGAGCAGGAAGCGCAGGAACTTGCGGATGTTGGCGAGGATTCCGCGACCGAGTTCCACCGCAGCGATGATCGTTGCGAAGTTGTCGTCCACCAGGATCATGTCGGCGGCTTCCTTGGACACGTCGCTTCCGGTGATCCCCATGGCGACGCCGATGTCGGCAGCCTTCATCGCCGGCGCGTCGTTCACACCGTCGCCGGTCATCGCCACGACGTTTCCATCGGCTTGCAGCGCCACGACGATGCGCAGTTTGTGTTCGGGTGACACCCTGGCGAACACCGAGGTGCTGCGCACAGCCGCCTGCAATGCGTCGTCGTCGAGCGCCTCGATGTCTGCGCCACTCAACACCGCGGAGCGCGTCACGACGATCCCGAGGTCGTGAGCGATTCGGGAGGCTGTTCGAGGGTGGTCGCCCGTGATCATCAGCACCCGAATGCCGGCCTCGTGGGCCTGTTCGATCGCCACGCGAGCCTCTGGTCGTGGTGGATCGATGATCCCGACCATGCCGAGGTACACGAGGTTTCGTTCGATCGACTCGTTCGCCGGCGGAGGCTGTGTGTCGGGAAGTGGGAGGAATGCAACGGCCATCGTCCGCAGGGCATGGTCGGCAAGCCGGTCAACGGTGGCGAGGATCTCCGTCCGGCGCTCCGCGGTCAGTGGACGGATCTCCCCCCGTGCCCGCTCGTGGGTACAGCGGGTCAGCAGGACATCTGGCGCCCCCTTGGTGACGACCGAGATGCGCCCCTCGCGTTCGATGTCGGTCTCCATCGTGGTCATCAGCTTGCGTTCCGAGGTGAAGGGGATCTCACCGACTCGTTCGAAGCGGTCCTGCCTGGTCTGGGCGAACCCGATCTTGGATTCCGCGACGAGGAAGGCAGCCTCGGTCGGGTCGCCGCGAATCGTCCAGATCCCGTCGTCGTTGCGAAGGGTCGCGTTGTTGGCCAGACTTCCGCCACCGATCACGAACCGCACCTCATCGAGGAGTGCCTCATCGTCGGAGGGTCGACCGTCGACCATCAGTTCGCCGACCGGCTGGTAGCCGGTGCCGGTGAGGTCGAACTCGCCGGATGGCGTGACGATCCTTTCGATGGTCATCTCGTTCCTCGTCAGCGTCCCGGTCTTGTCTGCGCAGACCACCGACGCAGAACCGAGGGTCTCGACCGAGGACAACTTCTTCACGATCGCCTGGCGGCGAGCCATGTTCTGCACTCCCCGGGCGAGCACGACCGACAACACGGCCGGCAGACCCTCTGGCACGGCCGCGGCCGCCAACGACACGCCGATCAACAGCACGACGATCACATCGGTTGCACTCTCGATGTCGGCGCTCACCATCGTTGCTCCAATGACGACGAGCGCGATGATGACGATCGCGATCCCGAGTACGCGGCCGATCCGGTCGATCTCGCTCTGCAGCGGCGTGCGTTGCGCGTCGACGCGACCAAGCAGTCGGGCGATGTTGCCCATCTCCGTGTCCATGCCGGTTGCCGTCACCACTGCCCGGCCATGCCCGCGAGTGACCGCCGTGCCGTTGTACACCATGTTCGTCCGATCAGCGAGGCCCGCCGGCCCGATCAATGCGGCAACGTCCTTGAGCACGGACTCGCTCTCGCCGGTCAGGGACGCTTCGGCGATCGTGAGCGATGAGGCGGCGACCAGTCGAGCGTCAGCTGCCACGGAGTCACCCTCGGCGAGAACGAGGACGTCACCGGGAACGACGTCACTCGAGTCGACCTGCGCCTCGCACCCGTCGCGAAGTACGCCGACCGTCGGTGCTGCCATGCGCTGCAAAGCAGCAACGGCACTCTCGGCGCGGGCTTCCTGCACGAACCCGAGGAGTGCATTGACGGCGACGATCGACACGATGACGATCACCTCGAATGGGACTCCTCGTCTGCCGTCGATCAGCCAGGCGGCGAAGGACACAGCGGCTGCACCGAGCAGCAGGTAGATCAGTGGATCGTTGAACTGCGCGACCAACTTGCGCCATGCAGGGACGACCATTGTCGAGTCGAGCACGTTCGGGCCGTGCGTCGCCCGGCGCGTCGCCGCCTCAGTCGTGGTGAGACCCAGTGTGACGTCCGTGGCGAGTTCCCCAGCGACGTCCATCGCCCCACGTCGCCATGGCTCTCGAACCATGCTGATGCGTTCGACAGCGAGAGCAACCCCTCGCACGTTCGTGTCCTCGTCATGAGGCTCCTCGCCGGAACCGTGACGATGGATCCTGACAGCTTTCACATGTCTCCTGGCCTGTCGTCGGAGGTCGCGGCACTCGCGTGCCAAAGAGTCAATGCACATCGGCACCGACTACTCGCGGATGATCGCGTCCATGTTCACCGTTCCACCGACCAAGCCGGTCGCGACCTCGGTCAGCCGTTCGTTCGTACGGCGGGCGTAGGCGCGGAGCTTGGCGAAGGCTTGGTCCATGTCCACACCTGCTCGCTCGGCGATCATTCCTTTGGCTTGCTCGATGGCGACGCGGCTCGTCAGCGCGTTCTGAAGTTGGCCCTCGCGGATCACCGACTGACGGGTGACCTGGTCCTGGACGATGGCAATGCTCGCCACATCGGCGAGTGCTTGGGCGAGTGCCACATCGGCGGGGGCCAGTGCCTCGGGGTGGGACATGAACAGGTTGAGACAGCCAAGGGTGACGTCTTTCAATCGCAGCGGAACAGCGCACACGGACGGGTAACCGGCACGCACGGCCTCGGTGGCGAACCGCGGCCAGGCGACATCAGTCGCGAGGTCGGCGACGACAACGACGGTACCGGTGCGGAAGCAATCGAGGCATGGGCCCTCATCGTTCTGGATCTGGAACAGCTCGAGGATTTCGATGGCCTCGGTTGATGCACCGATCACCCGCAGCTGCCCCTCGGCATCGGCCAGGAGAATCCCTGCCGCTGCAGCCTCCAGCAACTCCACGCATCGCGACGACAACACGGTCAGTACGTCGATCACGTCGAAATCATCGACCAAGGTGTCGACGATCTCGACGAAGGTGGTCGCTGTCAGCGCTCGTCGAGCGAGGCTGCGATCGTGTATGTCATCGGACATGCCGCTACTCCTTGCCTCTTCGCGGTTCGTGATTGTCGGTCAAACGAAGCCTGAGGCTGACGATAGATGCAGCGACGTCACTGACCGGCTGAGCAGTCGCATACGCATGCGCTCGGATGCGGGCCAGCGCCTCTGCGATCGGGACGCCCAACTGAATCGACACCATGCCCGTTGCCTGGTGAACCTGGGCGCGGTACTTCACGGCCTCCTCCAGCCCCGCGGCCAGTTCCCCCGGCGGCGCGACCTGCTGCAGTCCCAAGATCGTCTCGGTCAGCACCTCCGACATCGCAATGCTGTCCTCGTTCTGTTCGGCACTGAGATCACCTTCGAGATCCTGGTACAGCGTCAGAACCCCGACGTTCGCGCCGAGCAGCGCGAGCGGGAAGGCGAACACGCTGCCGATACCGGCTGCCTGGGCCTGCCCGATGAACGCCGGCCAGCGGTCGAACGTGGCGTCGTCGAGGCACGGTGCATGCACGGGCACACCGGTCCGATAGGCGTCTCCACACGGGCCTTCGCCGAGGGTGAACTGGAGATCCTCCAGCGCAGCCATCCGCTCGTTCGACACACACATCGGCCCCGTCTGGCCGCCTCCCATGATCGTGATGCCGGCGCCCGTCACCGCGAGCACGTCGACGCAGACGTTGCAGAGACCCGATGACGGAGACAGCACAGCCTGCCTCGCGAAGGCGACGGCGATGCGGGTCGACTGCTCGACGTTCACGTCGACGTGCCGATCGAGCACCGATGGGTCATGCGCGTTCCGGAGTCTTGCGATGGTGGTTGAGCCCGAGTCCCACGAGCACAGCGGTCAGCGCTGCAGCGATGAACGCACCGATGGCTGCGATGCCGGCGATGGTCCCGACAGTCGACCAGGCGTATGCCGACAGCAGGAGACCCCTCAGGGTCTCACCCTTGAACAGGGTGTTGCGTTGACCGGAGACTGCGTCGGACTTCTCCTGCAGGATGTCGATCTCGGACTGCTGTTGGCCGGCTTCGATGGCGGCTTTGAGTTCGGCTCTCGCTGCCGACTCGGGAGCTCCGAGGTCGGCGTACGTCGCGCCATCGGCAACCTCGTCCAGGTGGCCGTTGATGAAGCTCGCATAGGCCTGTGCTTCTGTGCCGGTGTCCAGTTGCTGATCGGCGAACTCGATGAGGTCGCGTCGATCTCCCTCGATGAGTGCCTCGGCGGAGGGGAAGGTGATGTTCTGCGAAGACAGCTCGTCACCCACGTAGTCGCTGGAGAAGCTCCATCCCCACGTCAGCAAGCCTCCCGCGACGAGGAAGACGAGCGTCAGCACCGTCCCGAGCGCGATCAGCACCATGTCGATGGTGCGTCGTCGCAGGACGATGCCGGCGGGCGGCGTTGCGTGATTGCTGGTAGTGGTGTTCATGACTCTGCCTTCTCACTGATTGGTCAGGCCGGTTGGCCCTCGACGTCGAAAACGTCTCGACTGTGCTGGATGAAGAAGGTGTGGTCGTGTCCCTTCGTCGGATCGGATGAGTTGTACTTCGCTCGAGCCGAGCCGTCAGGTACGTGCTCTTCGGAGTAGATCGCCCCGACCGGGCACACGTCCGGTTGGTAGCACGCCGTGCACGACGTGCATTCGTCGAGATTGACATACAGCAGGTCGGAGCCGAAGATCTCCACGGCGGCGCGATTGGGAGTGTGTGCCGTCTCGACGACACCGCTGCCGGCCACCTCCTCGGAGACCAATTGATTCGCGACCGGGTCGTAATCGTAGATGCACTGCACCGGGCACACATCCACGCATGCTCTGTCCTTCACACCGATGCACGCTTCGGTGATGATCGCTACGCCTGCCACACTGCGCCTCCTGACGGCTTGGCTCGGGTTACCTCATCGCTCGTCGCCTCAAACGTGCCAAACGTCTCAAGCGTCTCAAACGTCTCTGCGATCAGGGCGAGCAGGCAGGCCGGTTGCCCCGTGGGGTTGACGATCGAGAGGGTGCGGTGGACGTTCCTCAGGTCGTGTGCTGCAGCCATCAGCCCTCCGTAGGCGCTGCAGTCCATGAACGAAACATCGGACAGGTCGACGATCACGTCGCCCCCGTGAGCCAGACACGCTTGATGGATCTCGCACCGAGTCGCGAGATCCAGCTCACCTGCGGGACGAAACGTCCGCGGTAACACGTCGACGCCGCCGGTCGACGACATCTCTGGATCTGGGACGGGCTGCGGCATGGCTTCTCCTCACGGATGAGGCGCAAACCGGGGTCCAGAGCAGCGCGGTGATCGGACGTGATCCGACGATGCTGGAGGCTACACCCTGCCGGGTCATCCCCGTGTCCGAGGCGACGACGATGCCGTCAACCCCGTCGAGACTGCGACCGCGCATCGAGCCATCTCAAACCACGTCACCCGGGGCGACGCGACATCGGCCGTCGGCCGTCGCCGTCCGTTCGACCGGGTCCGGCCCGCCGACCGACGGCGGGTCCTGGTTCGGGAGGCCTCGCCGGAGCGTCGGCCGCTACGGTCCGGACGCGGGGTCGACCCAGGCCCTCCCCGAGGCGATATCGCCACACAGCGAAGCACACCCCGCCGGTCACGATCGGCAACACGAATGTGAGCGCACGGAAGACCAGCACGGCTGCGAGCACGGTCGACTCGGGGCCGCCGAATCGCGCTAGGAGTGCAACGAGACCGAACTCGGTGACGCCGACGCCTCCTGGGATCGGCGTGAGTGCGACAGCGAGGCGAACAAGGCCGTACGCGATCAGGACCTGCCAGGTCGAGATCACCTCACTTCCGATGCCGAGCGCACGCACCACGGCGAGCGGCTTCAGCACGGCGCTCGACTGATCGGCGATGGTGGCGAGTGCGATCCGGCGGCCGTTCGTCCGAACGATCCAACGAGCCTCTACTCGAGCGCGATCGGTGATGATGTGCACATCGATGTGAGGGAGCCGCCGGATCGACCGCCGCAGCCGGTTCCACGCTCGTTGCGTGAGCCCGGCCATGGCCCCGGCCAGCCGCGGGCGCCACAGCAGCACCCACCACAAGGCGGTCGAACCCGCGAGCACGACGATCGCCAACACGATCACCACGGTGTAGAGGCGAGGGTCGAGCACGCCACCATCGGCGCCTGCCGCTCCGGCGACCGCGGTGGCGAGCGCGATGAGCCACAGGCGATAGGCGGCCACCACGTTGAGGGCCACGATGCTCACGCCGGTCGACGTGTCGCTGATGCCCCAGCTGCGCATCATCGCGATCCGGACGCCCGTCGCCACCGGCCCGCTGCCGATCACGGTGTTGTTCGCCGCAGTCACCGACTGTTGCATCAGCACGGCCTGCCCGAGCGTCAGCTGTGGTGTGACCGAGCTGGTGTAGACGCCCTCGACCACGACGCCGACTGCGACCAGGAGCAGCAGTGCCATCATCCAGGTCGCATCCAGCTTGCCGATCTCACCACCAGCCTCGCCGATCTCCTGCCGCTTGACGATGAGCGCACCAGCGAATGCGGCGAAGACGGCAGCGACGAAGAACTGACGCCATCGTTTCACCTGTCCACCCCATCACCCATCGAGGGCCGTCTTCCGATCGCTCGGCGCATGTCACACACGTCGTGCAGCGATGTGTCCAGTTTCCGTCGCCCGACAGAAGGTTCCGATCAATGAGGGCTAAAGTGGACTAATGATCCGACTCTTCGAAAACGTCGGACTGTCCCAAGACCTGATGTACGTGCTCGGCCTGCGTCGGTGGGAGCGAGGATCGCTGCGATGATGCCGCTCATCAGGGATCTGTTGCTGTCGGACATCGGTCCGGCTGTCCGACTGCTCGAGGACTGCCGAGGGCTCGTGGACACCAAGCCGGCCGACATCGCCCAGTTCGTCAGTGACGTCTCCTCGGGTGCGCCCGGTGTGGTCGCAGTCGACGGCGACAGGATCGTCGGGCTGGTGCAGGCTCGTACGGTTGCAGATGACGCCTGGATCAACGTGGTGGTGATCGACCCACGCTGGCGCCGGGAGGGAGTCGGCTCGGCGATGATCCAACGGCTCGAGGACAAGCTGCTGCACGTCGGCGTCAGGAAGATCTCGGCACTGCTCTCCAGCGCTCAGGCAGGCGAGACCGCCTTGGTCAATCGTGGCTTCGCACCGACGCACGGGTTGGTGTTGTACGAGAAGCTCGAACCGTTGGCACCGACGGCGATGCGTATCGTCGATCAGTACGGCGGCGCGATCCTGTCGGATCGACTGTGGGATCAGGTGGCAGGAATGGACGCCGAGAAGCGGATCATCGAGGGCCGCGTGGTCGCACCTCTCTCGGATCCCGCGACGGCGCAACGCATCGGTGTGCGCGCTCCGGCGACGGTGATGCTGTTCGGTCCGCCGGGAACCGGCAAGACGACGTTCGCCAAGGCGATCGCAAGCCGCTTGAGCTGGCCTTTCATCGAGCTCCTCCCGTCGAAACTCGAGAGCGGAGACGATTCGCTGTCGGCCGAACTGCGGCTGGCGATGACGGACTTGTTGCAGCTCGATCGCGCGGTCGTCTTCATCGACGAGTTCGACGAGATCGCTTCTGCGCGCGAACGCAACCCCGCAACGAAGGGCGTGGTCAACGAGCTGTTGAAGATGATCCCCTCTTTCCGATCGGCCCCTGGGCATCTTCTGGTCTGTGCGACGAACTTCGTCGCCGGCATCGACGCCGCAGTCCTGCGCCCGGGCAGGTTCGATCTGGTCATTCCCATCGGTCCGCCCGATCTGAGGGCACGCACCGCGCTGTGGGAAGCGGCGTTGGCGCCGCTCGATCAACGATGCGTCGACGTTGCGGTGCTGGCGAGGTCGACCGACGGCTACACGCCGGGCGATGTCGAACTGGCGGCGCAGCGAGCTGCCGCCGCAGCGTTCGACCGGGTCCGTGAGGGCAGCGAGCCCTCGTACATCTCTGCAGACGACCTGACTGCCGCCGTCGAGCGCACCCCGGCGTCGGTCACCGCCGAGATTCGGGAGCGGTTCGACGACGAAGTCGGTCGCTTCGCTCGCGTGTGACCGCCCAGTCGTGGTTCGTCAGTGTCGGCGTGCGTCGGTGAGGAGGAGCCAGGCGATCGGCCCCGGCCGGGAGACGCGACGCTGGAAGATCACTTCGAATCGTGCTCTGGCAAGCAGTTGGCGCATGCGGTGAGTGCCGTCGCGAGCTCGGGAGCCCATCATTCGACCGTCGTTCACCTGGCCGCCATTCGTCGGCCTCCGATTGTGCACCTCGAGATGCTCCAATCCGTTGATCACACCAGTTCCGAAGCGTCGGTGTCGCCCCGGCGACGGTTGGGTCGCTCTCGTGCGTCGATGGCTCGCCGGTCTCGCCGCACTGGCGTTGGCGAGCGTCGTCGTGCAGAGCATCACGGTCCCCGCCCAGGCGAGTGGTTACGTCGGCCAGGTCTTCTCCGTGACCACCGGGACCGCGTCCACACCCTTCTCGATCGCCCTCACCCCGCCGGACAACCGATGCCCCGGCGACACCGCCGGAGGGGGCTACCGCTGGCACATGTTCCTGCTCGACGCCGCCGTCAGCACGCCGGACGCCCTCGTCATCAGCAACGGCGCCATCTCGCTCGCCAGTGGGGTGCCCGGTCCGGGCAAACAGCCGCAACCCCTGTTCTCTACCACGGGCACGCCTCAGCTGAACCGCAATACGGCGATCGGCACCGGCCAAATCGTCGGCACGGTTCAGCTCAGTCTGCAGACGAATCAGATCAGCGGAAATGACACGTATTGGATCGGGTACTTCTGCACACTCGGTGGCGTGATGGCGCACTTCTGGGCGTCGCCACTCACCATCACCGACTGGGTCGACAGCAACACGTACAGGTGGCACGTCGGACTCATCCCGGAGGCTCCAGGTGCCAGCGTGAGCGAGGGTGACGGCGAGGTGTACGGGACCCTCACCGCTCCGGCCGGCGCCGATCCGGCACCGTCGAGCTACACCATCACCGTCACTTGGATCGGCGGTGTGCCCGACCCCCAGGGTCCCATCACGCTCGTGTCACCATGCGCGTGCCAGTGGAGCGTGCTGGGCCTCGTTGTCGGCGGGCAATACCTGGTGCAGATCCGCGCGACGAACTCGGTCGGCACCGGTCCGCCGTTGACGACCTTCGTCACCGCGACCACTACCCCGGTCCTGCCCGCGGCGGTGGTCGGGATCGAGTACGTCACCTCGCCCCTCCCGTTCGAACCGCCACGGATCCGTGTTGGCGTCACCCGACCCACGCCGCCTGTGAACGCGACCCTGCTGTCGAGCTCGTTCATCATCGCAGGGAACGTCTACGGCCTCTCACCGACGCAGACGACCTTCGACTTCATCCGCACCTTGTCGCCGTGTACTGCCTACCGTTGGACGCTGTTGTCGTCGTACAACCTCCCGTTCTCTGGTGGCGGCGCCAGTGGCACCTTCGTCAGCCCGTGCCTGTCATCGGTGGTGCAAGATCTCCAGGTGGTGCGTCCGCAGGGAGCGCTCGTGCTCACCCAACGCTGCGGCGTGTACGGCACAGCGCCGGCCGCGGTCGATCCACTCCTCGGACCGCTGCCGTTGCTCGAGCCGACCCCGGGAGCGGTCAGCTTCCCCGGGCCACCGCCGGCGGTCGGCACCGCACCGACGCTCGGAGCTGGCGGACCCCCAGATCCGGCCTTCTCGCAGTATCCGTATCCGGTCGACGCTGCCGGTGTGCCGTCGCCGACGTACCCGACGAACTGCGCGATCGATCTCGGCACGGGACGGCTGCTCACCGCCGGCCCCGTGGCCGGCCAGTACTTCGCCGTCACTGGGCGCATCGCGCAGCTCACCGTGGTGAACACCCGTGACGAGGCCAGTACATGGGCTGTCGGCGGCACGATGAGCGACTTCGTCTCCACCACCGATGCGAGCGACCGGTTCTCGGGCAACCTGCTCGGCTGGTACCCCATGGTCACCTGGGATTCGTCGCCGGACCTCGACGGCTCGGACATGAGCGTCGAGCCGGGTCTGGCACGCATCCCTGTCGCGAGCGATTCGACCACGGGTCTCGGAGCGCCATTCGATCCCGGCCTCGGCGCGATCAGCCGATCGCTCGCGTTCAGCGCCGCGGGCGGGAGTCTGGGGATGGCCGTGATCGACGCACGGATCAACCTGCTCATACCGGTCACCGCAGACGCTGGCACCTACCGAGGATCACTGGTCTTCACCGTGATCTGATCGGACCCGTGCTGTCGTGGTGCGCGACGCGACGACGGTGCGAGCCGGTCGCTAGCCCTGACCACATGATCCCAGTTCCGATTCACCTGTTGCGCCGCTGATGCGCTCCGCTTCGTCGTTGGCCTGGACAGCGATGGGGAGTCGAGCCGGGGACCTCGACCGAGGTCGCTTCGATCGTGGAGATCGAGGTGCCGGATCGTCCGTACCTCACACTGCGCGACAGCTGACTGGCCCTCCCACGGTCTCCGGCATCTCGACCGGAGGTGGCTGGTCAGATGAAGTAGCCGGTGATGTCGATGATGAAGTGCGTTCCCGGTGACGAGGGGCCGTTGTAGACCTCGATGCCTCCGATGACGCCCTCGAAGTTGCCGATCGCGACGGTGCCTCCGTTGGCGATGGTTTGTCCGTTCGTGGTCCAGTTAATGGACGAGTTGCCCGGCCAGTCGATGTCGACTGGATACAGCGCCAGGTAACCCGCGCCGAGTGTGTCGGTGACTGTCAGGTTGTAGGTGACGGCGATGGCTTCGACCGGGATCTGCTGGATGTCGTTCACGTCGGTCAGCACGGTGAATCGATTGACGAACCCGCCCGGGAGTCGGCCCAGGCCGGTGTCGCGGCTGTCCCAGGTGCGGAACGGGTTGACGGGAACGAAGACGAATCCGCCGGCGATGCCTTCGGTACGCGCTCCGGCCTGACCGCTGCCCGCCGACAAGTCGGTCTTGGGTCCTCCGGCTGGCCGATAGTCGCTCACGATCCGTTCGACGGGAGGAGGCGGTGGTGACGGGGCTGCTTCGGTGACGGCGATCGACCCGCTACCGATGGCCGTGACGAGGGCTGCTAGGACTGCTGTTCGCATCATCATGATCGGAATGTAGTCAGCCACAGGTTCGTGACATGTGATGATGCTTCTCATTCGAGCCAGTTCACCTTCGATCGACCGCTTCGGCCGCGAGGTCCAGAGCTTCTCCGGGCCGATCGTCGAGCAGCGCCAGCGCTGCCCGATGCGCGAGCACCCACGAGCGCAGATCGAAGAACTCGTCGTCTGCGTACTGCTGCGATGCGGCGAGGAACCGATGTGCCGCCTGCCGGTCGCCGCTCAGCACTGCGGCTCGACCGCGAGCCATCAACGCACGGGCGAGCTGGTGGGCATTGCGCAACCGTGCGGCCAGTTCGGCAGCTTCGGCGTGCGTCGGTGAGGACGGGCCAGGCGATCGGCCCCGGCCGGGAGACGTGACGCTGGAAGATCACTTCGAATCGTGCTCTGGCAGGCAGTTGGCGCGTGCGGTGGGGCGCGAACAGCCTGCGCGCCTGGACCGCCCGACGATGAGGTGGTTCATTCGTGACGAGCGCTCTCAGAACTCCAGCACCGACTTTGGCCGCCGCAATCAGTCGCCAGAGACCCTCCGCACCCGGTGGTTGCCGACGTCGGCGAAGTAGAGGTTTCCGGCCGCGTCGACGGCAACGCCGCCGGGATTCCGGAGTGCAGCGTTGGTGGCCTGGCCGCTCGATTCCTTCGCCGCGCGCCGATCCATGCAGACCGCCGTCGTCGTCCTCGAGCCTCGCTCCGATCCTACGGCCCGACCGCCGCCGACGCCCGTGCGCCACACTCGGGCATGAGCGTCGCGAACCGAGTCGTGCGAGTGACGGGCCGTCACGCCGATGGTGTCAGGCCGGAACCGGGTGGAGGACGTCGATCCTCCGGAGTTCGTCAGTCACTTCTTTCTCGACGAGCACCTCGACGAACTGTTTCACTGGTGCGTCGTCGAACGTCTTGATGGAGGCGTTGACCAGGCGGAGCACGAGCCGCCGTTCCCATCGGCCGTGCGATCGCATCATCACCGTGTCGACGATGGAACTGACGGGAGACTTGGAGTCGATCATTCGCTGGCCTTCCGGTGATGCGACGTTGCTGACAGCGAACCGTGCACGGCGTCCGGGAGCGGTCGAGCTTCGGTCCACGCGGAGAGTTGACGGAGCAGGCTTCGCTTCTTGTCCTGATGGTGGTGCATCCGGGTCAGGATCGAGTCGAGCGTGTCGATCGCCTTGACGACGTAGGGGCCCTTGTTGAGCATCACGCATTCGGCTCGTTCCGACATGGCTGCATCGGTGATCTCTGCGCGTGACGGCCGGCCGGTTCGTGCCATCGTGTCAAGCACCTGTGTCGCCCAGATCACCGGCACATGCGCAGCCTCGCAGGCCCACATGATCTCTTCCTGGACCTCGGCGAGCCGCTCGAAGCCGACCTCGACCGCCAGGTCGCCGCGAGCGATCATGATGCCGACCTGCGGACTTCTCATTGCGGTCAACAGCAGCTCGGGCAGGTTGCCGAACGCCGTCACGTTCTCGATCTTCAACACGATTCCCAGCCCGGTCGCATTGCGTCGTGAGAGTTCGCCCTGCAGTTGCTCGACGTCCTCGCGACGACGAACGAACGAGACGTTGACCATGTCTGCGTGGTGGGCGACGAAGGCGAGGTCGTCAAGATCCTGGGGCGTGAGCGCGTCGAGCTGCAGATCGGTGTCGGGAAGGTTGATGCCCTTCCCAGCTCGCAGGTTCGCTCCGTCAGGGCCGATGTCGGTGATCCGGATTGTGATCTCGTCGGCGTTGACCGCCTCGATCGACCCGCCCATCTTGCCGTCGTCCAGCCAGACTCTCTCGCCGGGACGAACCTGTTCGAACGCGGCCGACAGGCTGCAACCGATGTAGTGATCCGTTCCTGCCGCTGTCGCCACGACCGGCTCCAACGACCGAGTCAGCACGACCCGATCACCGCGCTGAACACGGTGTGATTGTTCGATCTCCACGAGTTCGCCCACGCACACGGTGTCGGATTCGGTCTCCTCGGTACCGCTGCTGAGCGCAAGGCCGGCCACCACGTAGGACGTCTTGTCAGCGACTGCCACACACCCGCTGTCGAGGACTGCAGCAACGGTCCAGTGTCGTCGTGATCCGCGACCATCGCGAAAGTCGATCCGGTCTCCAGGGCGACGCCGCTGCACCCAGCCGTCATCGTCGACAGGAATGTGGATGAACCGACCGTCACCGTCATCGGGCGGCTCAACGGTACCCGAGAGCCACACCCGCGCCGGACGCACGACATGGCCGACGTCGTCTCGACGGGGCCGAACCTTGACCACCCTCGGGCCGCGAAGCAGCGGCCCCGTTCGCAACTTCGGACCGCCGAGATCCATCGCGATCCGGCATCGCCGCCCGTCATGATTCTCGCCAGCCCGCAACGATGCAACCATCCGACCCCACGCGTCAGGCTCGTCGTGGGCACAGTTGATCCTCGCCACATCCATGCCGCGATCGACGAAACCGGCGATCATCGTCGCGTCGTCGGCGGCCTCGCTTGGCAGAGTCACCATGATCCGCGTCGAGCGTCGCGTGGGCGCCGGACCGAGCAACACGTCGGCGTTACGGATGAGCAACTCGTGACCCTGATCGAGCGTGATGCTCGCCCGGCGGATCGGCGCAGGGTCGCCCGCCAACCCGGCCAACGCGACGAGTACCGCTTCGACAGTGGCCATCACGTACGGCTCGGAGCGGCCCAACGACGACAGCCCGAGCGAACCCAGCTTGGTTTGCAACGGGCGGATGTCGCTGGTCCTCATCTGCATGTAATGGACGAGGTTCGCCGCCGATCGGCGATGCGATGGATGAACCGACGCAATCTCGTCGTGCCATTCGACCTCCGCCGCCAGCAGCGACTCACGCAACGCCACAACGTCCGCGATCACGTCGTCGAGAACCCCCGGTTGATCGCTCCGCGGTGAGGGCAATGTCGTCTGGGCGCCCTCACGCTGCCCGGCGGGGCTGCCAGCAGCGGACCCCATCTCAGGGTGGTTGTAGAGGCTCGTCATCGTCATCTCGTTTCGTCCGGATGCGATTCGACAGACACACCGCGACGAACGATCGCAGCTGACGTGTCTGACATGGCATCGCTTGGATGCGCACACCACACGTCACCAAGGTCCAGAGCGACGATCCTGAAACTCACTGGATTGCGGCGGATCCCAACACGATGCGGAATCCTGGTCGCGTCCATGTCACCGTAACGGCTCGTTCCGAGTTGAGGGTCGGCTGATCGGCCAACTCCAACTGTTCATCTTCGGCCGGCGCAAACGTCGAGTCACTCGCCCCAAGAGGACAGCGCGCTGAGATCGAGCGATGGCACCAAGCTGCTCCGCAGTTGCCGCACGATCGAAGCCGTCCGGGGCCGCCGACGTACCCTGACGACGCCGTCACTGCGGAGGCCATCTACCGAACTGTCGGCACCGGGTTCCGACTCTGTTCGAGTCGGGTCGCCGGGCTGGGCTGATCGTTCATCGAACACGGCGAAAATCTGGCGCTCTCCGCATGTGGATCTCGGTGAGCCGATGCATGTCGACGGTTCGCCGATCAAGGGGGCGGCTCTGCGCCGGCGATTCGCATGACCTGGTGGAGCGACGACTCGCGTAGTCCTTCGCGGATGGGTGGAATGGTGACCCGCACCGTGGCCAGGCCGGGTTCGCCTGGCATGACCGAAGCGCCGGCGGCGCGGAGCGCGTCGAGCAGGTTGCTGTTGTCCCACAAGATGTCCGCGGTGAACATCTCGATGCCGTTGCCCATCGCCGCAGTGACGAGGGAGGTCAGCAGCAAAGTGCCGATGCCACGGCACTGGTACGCGTCGAGCACCGTGACCGCGGCGTCGGCCGAGGTCGGGTCCACACGGCTTCGGATGTAGCGCGCGATGCCCACGCTCGGCGTTCCGGGCTCGTCGACCAGTGTCGCCACGAGCGCAAGCCGGTCGAGGTAGTCGACGTCGAGGAGGTGATCGAGCAACCGGTCCGAGAGGTGCGCGGGCGCGGACACGAATCGGAGCCGGCGGGACCGCGACGACAGCTCGCCGTATCGGGCGATGAGCTGCTCCCGGTCGCAGGGCACGAGCGGGCGCACCATCACTCTCGCCCCGTCGGCGAGCAGGTGGAGACGTGGCTCCGGCGCAGCGCGTCGATCGGGTTCGACGGACACTGGCTGATCAGCGGGTGTAGATCGCATCGATCACGGCTGCCCGTGACTTGTCGACGATTCCCCGTCGGACCTTGAGCGTCGGTGTGAGCTCGTCGGATTCGATGGTGAAGTCGGAGGGGAGGACGGCGAACTTGCGGATGGACTCGGCGCGCGACACCGAGGCGTTGGCGTCGTCCACCACCCGTTGGATCTCGGTTCTGAGTTCGGCGTCGTCGACGAGCTCGCTGATCGTGGTTCCTGCTCGGCCGTTCACCTCGCACCACTGCTCGATTGCGACTTCGTCGAGCGTCACGAGCGCCGAGACGAAGGGTCGCCCCTCGCCGATCACGACGGCCTGGCTGACGAGTGCGCCCGCCCGGAGCCGGTCCTCGAGCGGCGCGGGGGCGACGTTCTTGCCCGCCGACGTGACGATGAGCTCCTTCTTTCGGCCGGTGATCCGTAGGTAGCCGTTCGCGTCAAGCGTGCCGACGTCGCCGGTGCGGAACCATCCGTCGTCGAACACCTCGCTCGTCGCCGTGTCGTTGTGCCAGTAACCGGCGAACACCTGCGGCCCCTTCGCGAGGATCTCGCCGTCGTTGGCGATCCGGATGGAGGTGCCGGCGACGGGGCGGCCCACCGTGCCCGGCTTCCACGCGCCAGGGGCGTTGATGGTGAGCGTCGGGCTCGTCTCGGTGAGGCCGTATCCCTCGTAGACGTCGACTCCGATGCCGGCGAAGAAGTGCGTCAGCCGTTCGCCGAGCGGGCCGCCGCCGCTGAACGCGAAACGGAGCTTCCCGCCGAACGCGGCGCGGATCTTGCCGTAGACGAGCTTGTCGAACAGCCAGTGCTGGGCACCGAGCACCGGGGACACCTTGCCCGCCGTACGTTGCTGCGACCACACGATCGCCACGTCCGCCGCCTTGTCGAAGATCTTGCCCTTGCCGGCGGCGACCGCCTTCTGCCGCGCTCCTTCGTACACCTTCTCGAAGATGCGTGGCACACCGGCAATCACCGTGGGCTGCGCGAGCGGGAACTCCTCGGCGAGGTGAGCGGCACCCGACCCGAACGCACACCGCAGGCGACGCTCGATCGCGAACAGGACGTAGCCCTTCGTCAACACGTGGGCGAGCGGGAGGAACAGCAGGCCCGACTCCTCTGACCGGAGTGCGGGCCCGACGGCGAGAGCAGCCTGTGCAACGTTCGCCCGCAGGTTCCGGTGACTGAGCATGCATCCCTTCGGTCGGCCGGTCGTGCCTGACGTGTAGATGACCGTCGCCAGATCGTCGGCGCGCAGGCCGTCGACGACCCCGCTGACGACGGCGTCGTCGATCTCTGCGCCTCGCCGTTCGAGTTCGCCTACGGCACCGTCGTCGATGACGAGGATCTCTCGGCAGCCGTCAATTCCGGCTGGGACCGATTCGGCGGCCGCTCTCATCGCTGCGTTCTCGACCACGAGCAGCACTGCGCCGCTGTCGCTGACGATCCATTGGATCTGCTCGGCGGACGAGGTGTCGTAAATCGGCACGGTCACGCCACCAGCGGCCAGGATCGCGAAGTCGAACAGCAACCATTCCAGTCGGGTGCTCGCCATCAGCGCGATGCGGTCACCGGGTTGGACGCCGGTAGCAATGAACCCGGCAGCGACCCGATGCACCGATCGTGCGAACTCGGCGGACGAGACGTCGCGATATCCCGCTCCGTCCCGAACCGCGAACACCGGGCGATCCGGAGCGTCCTGCGCGAACGAGAGCAGCGGTGCCAAGAGATGAGCATTCCCGTCGAGCCTCTGGAGTGCCAGGCCAACGACGAGCGATCGGCTCGCGTCGCCCGTGACGGGCGTGGTGGGAGCCGAGTTGCTGTCGTCCATGCACCCATCCTCGGCCACGAACGTGGCCGGGACAAGGGAAGATGGTCCCTGCCGATCCCGTCGCCACGATCAGGGCCGAGGTCGAGCAGGCCGTCTCCGCCGGTCCTGATGAATCCAGCAGGTTGTACCGGCGCTGACATTCAGTCGAGCGCGTCGATCAGGTCGGACACGGGAGGGCCAGCAACGCAGACGGGGGAGTGAACTCGAACCCCCGCATTCTCTACGTACGCATCATCGCCGTCCTTCTTGGCCCCCGGCCAGTGTGTGCTGGTCGACCGGCTCCGATCCCGCAGCGGGCAGTTCGAGTGTGCTCACTTGCTCACGACGAGGGCGTCTCGATGCCCGCCAACGCCGCGAGCACGCTGGTCACTCGGGTTGTTCCTGGGCGAGTCGGTCCTCGAACGACTCGTCGGTGACATCGGCGTCGGCGAAAGGCACACCGGAGAGGTGGTCCGGGGGATCGTTGGCCTCCGACCATCTGGGTGCGTGTGCGGAGACAACTTCGCCTCGACGTCGCTGCGCGCCACGTCACCCCGAGCGACGACGTCAGATGCAGCGACGGTGATCGATGCAGCGATCGAGGCGAGGACGCTGGCCATCGCAGCGGCGACGTGGCCCATCTCACGTTCGTAGAGTGCTGCGATCACGGTCGTCGCATTGTCGAAATGCCGATGGCGCTCAGCGGTGGCTGTGGCGACCCACAGCCGAGGGATGGTCAGCCTGCGGGGTCGACGCCGCCAGTGCCGTTGGTCGAGACGTGGGCCGTCCAGGTCTGTCCGTCCCAGTAGCGGAGCTGGTATCGCTTGTACGGATCGGGGTGCCAACCGGCGGGCGCCGTTGGGGTCGCTGTTGCGATGGGCCGGACGGACATCGCCTGGACCGTCGGCGCCGCACCGAGGTTGGCGGTGCTGGTCGATTTCCACTTGCCGGGCAGGAACACGAGCCAGGGGGCACTCCAGGAAGCCTGCACGACCTGGCCCGGGAGCACGTCGATCACGATCGCCGCCTCGCCCATGCGCCGGAAGAACAGGTACGGGCAGTACGCCACGATCTGGTGTCTGCCTGGGGCGACCGGAACCTGCGTCGTGCCCCAACTGGCGCGCATCGGCTGACTGCCGTCGATCTCGATCACGGGCTTGCACAACAGGAGCAGAAACGCGAGCGGGAAGAACCCCAGTCGGACCTCGACGCCGGATGTCGACGGGTGGTGACTCATGCGCCGGACTGTACCGGTGCCTGACGGGACATGACTGCGGCCATCGGCCGTCGATGTGGACCCGTTGCTGCGCGCCGCGGCTTCGAGTGGCAGCGTGTCGGCGAACTGTGCGCCCGGTCGGCGATCACCGATCGATGGCGCGGCGTCGCACGATCTGCTCGATCTCCTCGTGGTGCGGGATCTCGAGCAGTTGCTGTCGGCGGTGTGGTTCGTCGAAGGAGTCGGCCCAGCCGGCGAGCAGCGTCGAGGCCCGCTTCACGATGACGTCCGCGAGACCGTCGCCGGTGGCCATCAGCGGCCGCGCCACGCTCAGATAGACCCGCAACGGCTGCTCGCACGACCCGAGGCCGTGGTTGCGATCGCCGTTGCGCTGCTGGGCCGCGAGATGGGCGACGATCGGCTGCGCTGCTGCGAGCGCAGCGTCGAGCTGTCCCTGCCGGTGCAACAGGCGCACCAGTCCTGCGCGACCGTCCCACGCTCGGCCGGGGACCGCCTCCATCGCCTGTTCGATCTCGACGACCTCCCGGAACCCGGCTTCGGCTGCCGTCACCTGCCCGAGCGCCTCGTGGGCGAGGCTGCGATACAGCACCGCGAGCAGGCAGTCGATCCGGTCGTCGACGGCGCGGGCCAGCTCGACCGCTTCGGCCGCGAGGTCCAGAGCGTCTCCGGGCCGGCCGTCGAGCAGCGCCAGCGCTGCCCGATGCGCGAGGACCCACGAGCGCAGATCGAAGAACTCGTCGTCTGCGTACTGCTGCGATGCGGCGAGGAACCGATGTGCCGCCTGCCGGTCGCCGCTCAGCAATGCGGCTCGACCGCGCGCCATCAACGCACGGGCGAGCTGGTGGGCATTGCGCAACCGTGTGGCCAGGTCGGCAGCTTCGGCCGCCACGGCGTCGGCACCGAGGAAGTCGCTGCGAGCGACCAGCACGTGCGCCAGGTCGTACAGCGGCGGGATCTGCCCGGCGACGTCGCCGACCTCTCGTGTCAGCGCGAGCGCCTGCTCGAAGCGGACTTCGGCGTCCGCGAGCTGACCACCTGCGCTCAACGCCAGTCCCGACTCGGCGAGCGCGTGTGCCCGGCGCACGATCCGACCCGATTGCTCGAACGTGTTCGCCACCCGCTCAAGCGCTGACGCCGCCGCCTTCCACCGCCCCCGACGGATGCTCAGCGACGACCAGGCGGTCCACGCGGTCGCCTCCTGGTACTCGAGCCCAGCGCCCTGGGCGACTGCAAGCGCCTGTTCGAAGCGTTCCAGTGCCTCGTCGAACCGGCCCATCGCCCGGAGCGCCGCGCCGCCGGTCCGAAGTGCGGTCGACTCGACCTCGGGCAGCCCGGCCGTCCGCGCCAGCGCAATGGTGCGATCGGACGCGGCCAACGCGGCCTCGAAGTCGGCGGTGGTGCCGGTGAGGTACGAGCGGCGCAGGGATGCCTCCGCCTGCATCGCAGGCTCGCCGGCGTCTCGTGCCAACACCTCCAGCGCGTCGATGTCCGCGGCCTGCGCGGTCCGCTCGCCTTGCAGATCGTTCGCCCACTCGCGTTCCAGCAACAGCTGGAAGCGGCCGTTCATGTCGTCGTCAGGCACCAGCGCGAGTGCCCGGGTGAACAGGTCGGCTGCGGCCGCGCTGGCGAAGGTGGTGGCCGCCTGCATGCCTGCCTTGGCGAGGTAGTCGGTAGCGGGCTGACGTGCCTCGTCAACGCCGAGATGACAGGCCGACTCGTAGTGATGGCTGATGTCGACGTAGTGCGGTTCGAGGTCGTCGAGCCAGATTCGCTCGAGCATCGTCCCTGCCCGGTGATGCATGGCCGCGCGCCGAACCCGGATCTGCATGTCGTATGCCGCGTCCCGCAGCAGGACGTGGCGGAACGCCGAGCGCGTCGTACCGATCGGCGTCCAGATGCCGGCTGCTCGACCTGCCTCGATGGCGGGTCCGACCGTGGCGCGTTCGACTCCGGCCTCGCTCAGGAGCTCGAGCAACTCGTGGTGGCTGAACTCACGGCCGAGCACGGATGCGGCCTGGGCGACTTCTCGAGCCGACTGCCCGAGACGGTCGAGCTGCGCCACCAGGATGATCGTGACGTCCGTCGGAAGCGATGCGTCGGCCAGTGCCGCACGGTCCACGGTCCAGCGGTCCTCGGCGAGCTGCAGCAGTCGCTCGTCTCGGAGGTGGTGCAGCAGCTGTTCCATGAAGAACGGGTTGCCGCCGGTGCGGGCCTCCAGAAGGTCGAGCAGCTCGGGCGCGGGCGGAGCGCCCAGGATCAGCGTGGAGAGCGTCGCCACCTCGGTGCGCCCGAACGGTGACAGCGCGAGGCGCTGGTGTTCGACTGCGGCTCCGAATGTCGTGTCGTCGACCTGCCTGGCGGTGGCGAGGATCGCGAGGGGGAACGACCGCGGCCGCTCGTCGGTGGCGTCGCGTCGTTCGGTGGTGCCGTGCGCAGCCTGGACGAGGCGCCGCACCACCTCGGCTGAGCCGTCATCGATCCAGTGGACATCCTCCAGCACCAACAACAACGGTTGGCACAGGCTCTCGGCGAGCAGCAGGTGGGTGATCGCGTCGACCGTGTGGTCGTAACGGCTGCGTGGGTCGAGCTGGGACGAGAGCGATCCCTCCCACTGCAGGTCGACGAGTGCACCCAGGACCGAGCGAACCCGCTCCAGCTCGCGTCGCAACTCGACGTCGGGCACGGTGGCCAGCAGCGCGTCGAACCGCTGGTCGAACGCTGCCTTGTTCTCGCGCTCGGGTGCACGCGGGTTGCGGGCGAATCGGTTGCGGAGCCAATAGCGGAACGGGTTGAAGGGTCGGCGCGCGATGGCGTCGGCCGGGGCCGTCGCAACGCGCAACGTGGGCGGGGGAGCGGGATGATCGACGGACGACGCGACCGCGGTCCCATCGAACGGCCCCAGGAACTCACCGACCAACCGGCTCTTGCCCAGACCGGCCTCGCCATGCACCACGAGCAGGCCGGCGAATCGCCCCTCGTGCACCGGTGCGACGAACGCCGCCAGCGCGGCCGATTCTGCGTCGCGTCCGACCGTGTCACCGCCGAAGCGACGTTGCACCTCGACGCGGCGATCCGTGAGGCCGAACACCTGTTGTGGATCGGCGAAGCCCTTGAAGCGTCGCTCGCCGATCGACGACGTGACGAACTCCGCTGCCGCTCGGCGATGCACCGCCGCGTCCATCCAGATCGCGCCCCACGGGGCAGACGTCATCAATCGAGCCGCCAGGTTGATGCCCAACCCGTAGCAGGTGTACTCGGCGTGCAGGTCGGAGCCGACGAAACCTGCGTGCGAGATGCCGGTCGTGACACCGGCGCGCAGTGGCCGGGCGACGGCTCGCTGCAGATCGAGGACGAAGTGCAGTGCACGCTCGACGTCGTTCTCGAAGCTGACCGGCGCTCCCCAGAAGAGCAGGAGGTTGCAGCCCTTGTCACCGAACGCGATCCGGTTCAACACGCCGCCATAGCTCGTCTGCAGGTCGCGGATCACCTGCACGACGGAGCGCAGTTCGTCGTCGTCGGGGTCGCCCTGCAGGTTGACGAAGACGTTCACGACATGGCGGTACTCGCCCACTTCGGTCTGCTCGATGACCTCGCGTGGCAAGAAGGTGGCGAGCATCCCGGCGTCGACCGGAGGCAGGCGCACGGCTTGCGGATCGGGGAGGGTCGTCTGGACCGCCACGACGCGTGCGAAACCGAGCTCCCACCCGTCCTCGGTGCTGCCCGGCATCTCCTCGAGGGTCACCGCCTCTCGGAGCAGCGAGCGGCCGGACGGGTGCAGCACCAGGTCACCTGGCTCAGCGTGGACGTCGACCGCCGCGCATCCGTCGATGGCGGGGCCGCGCACGTAGTACGCCGCGCGCTGGTCGCGCTGGCGGAGGATGCGCCAGCGCACGGTGCCCGCTGCCAGACCGATCTTCACGCCGACGTCGAACCCACCCCACGGCGTCTCGTAGTGACCGCGTGCAGCGAGGTGCTGCCGCATCGCGGTGGCAGCGGCGAGCGCGCGGACCATGCACCGGTCATCGACGGCCGAACCGTCGGCCGGGAACAGAGCGGTGAAGGAGTCGCCGGCGAAGCCGGTGATCGCTCCGCCGTGCGCGTACACCGCGTCGACCAACGGCGTGAACAGCGCCGTCATCACCTGTGCCACCACTTCGGAGCCGTACTGGCCGTGCTCCATCAGGGCGCTCGTCAGAGCGCTGAAGCCGGCGACGTCGGCAAACAGCGTCGCCGCTTCGAGCGAGCCACCGTTGTCGTCGGCCGCGAGTCGGTCGACGATGAACGGTGAGACGAGGCGGCGCACCAAGGATCTGGACCTTAGCGAAGACTGCGGTCGTCGGGACCGCACACGACGTCGCGCCGGCGTCAGTGCCCGGCGAGGCTGACGGCTTCGATCACCGTTCGCACCCGTTGTTGTTGAACGATCGCATTTCGCTCGAAGAAGCGAGCGCTCGCTGTCGCGATGAACCGCCCGCCGGGGGCAGTCGACACGAAGTCCATCGACCAGGTGTAGAGGGTTCCTTCCGGACATGGTTCGAACAGATGTGTCGCAACGGCGACCACGGGTCGCCCGGGTTTGATCGATCGGAACGCCATCCGGCTGCCCGGCTCCCAGGCGATCGTCTCGCTCGTCACGGTGACCGGTATGCCGAGCATCTTCATGCGGATGCGGTTGCTGACACCGAGCCCCATCATCCCGCCCTCGGGTTCGTAGCTCACGACGGCGGGGTCGATGACGGGGGCGGTCGACGGATCCGCGAGGAACCCGAACACTCGAGCCGGCGTCGCCTTGATTCGCGTCGTCACCGAGAAGGCGGTCTTCATCGTGGTCGTCACTTCCTCTCAGCGGTGCACTCGGTGTGGGGTCGCCGGGGACAGTCTGCCGCGGTCCGACCTCGCCATCGACCGACGCCTCGCGGACTCAGCCTGCCGGCCGAGCCAGACGGTGAGAGAATGCTCGCCAGCGACGATTCGTGCAATCTCGAATTGGCGAATGCAGCTACTGTCTCGACCGCCTGGGGATCGGACCAGGGGGTGGGGGATCAGAGTGAAGGTGTTCTTGAGCTACGCCCGCCGCGACACCGAGCTGGTTGCGTCGCTGCAGGCCGATCTGGAGCGTTTCGGCCACGAGGTGTGGCGGGATGTGAAGATCGTCGGTGGGCAGGACTGGTGGGACCGGATCTGCGAGCGACTGCGGGGATGTGATCTCGTGGTGTTCGCCACCAGCCCGGCCTCGGTGCGGTCCCGTTACTGCGAGATCGAACTGCAGTACGCGCAAGCGCAGGAGCGGCCGCTGTTGCCGCTGATGATCGTGGAGACGCCGATCGGATCGGCGCCAGGGCCGGTGCAGACGAAGAACGTGGTGCAGTACCAGGACAGAGGCCACGAATCGGTCGTCGCACTCGCCGCAGCACTGGCGTTCGTGCCGCCCTCGTCGCCGTTGCCAGCCGTACTGCCGGTGCAGCCCGACGCGCCGATGGGCGACATCCCGAGTCTGCGGAACCGGATCGTCGTGCCCGATCAGTTGGATGAGCCAGAGCAACTCGATCTGGTGCAGGTGCTGCGGCGGTTGTGTGACGGCGGCGAGGACATTGCATACGACCTCGCACGGCTGATGCGCGGGCGGCACAGTCTGTTCGAGTCGGTGGCGCGTGACCTGGACGAGTTGCTCGACAAGGCGAATGATTCGGGCGTCGTCGGATCCGAGGGCCGCAGACTGATCAAGTCGCTTTCGACACAGATCGATCAGAACAGGCTCACCCCGATTCTCGGCGTCGCGTTGACCGACTCGCTCGTTGGGAGCCGTCGCAACATGGCTCGATCGCTCGCAAAGGAGTTCGAGTTCCCGTTGGCCGAACATCTTCAGGACGACCTTCCGCAGGTCGCCCAATTCGTGCGTGTGACGGCTGGGAGCCTGACGCTGCGAGAACGGTTGCGGGCGTTTCTGGACAATCAGCTGAGAGGCGCCCTCAGTCCGGATGCGGCGGAGGCGGGGCTCGATCTCGACGAGTTGTTCAACGTGGTGTGGGATGCGCGCGACCGAACGGTTCCGGACCCTCACGAGATGCTGGCCAATCTGGGTTGCACGATCTACGTGACGGCGCACCCGTCGGAGGTGCTCGAACATGCCTTGACCGCTGCGGGCAGGCAGCCCGTGACCGAGGTGTGCCGGTGGAAGCTCGACGTGACCGACGAGGACTGGCCCCCGTCACCGTTCGACACGAACGACGGGATGCCGTTCCGTCCGTCCGCGGAACAGCCGTTGGTGTTCCACGTGTTCGGTCTGCTGAAGTGGCCGGACACACTGGTGGTGACCGAGGACGACTACTTCAAGTTCTTGATCGGGGTCACCAGCCAGCGCGACACGAAGATTCCTCCGGTCGTACGCAGCGCGCTGGCAGATTCGGCCCTGCTGGTACTGGGGTTCAGGCTCGACGACTGGGATTTTCGGACGTTGTGGCAGGCGCTGGTGAGCCAGGAAGGGAACCGGCGGCTGAAGAACTACAAGCACATTGCGGCGCAGGTCGATCCGTCCGGGACCGTGGTGTCGTCGAGCGCCACCCGGCACTACTTGAGCGAGACGTTCGGCCGGGACAGCACTCCGTCGCTCGACATGTTCTGGGGTTCGGTCGATGATTTCACTGCTGCGTTGTTCGCCGAACGTGGTCGGCCGGGATGAGCGATGTCACCGCTGGGGCGGACGTCGAGGTGAGGACGAATCCGTACGTCGGTCCGCGTTCGCTGCGGTTCGGTGAGCGGGTCCACGGGCGCGATCGCGAACTCGATCAGCTACGCGACGCAGTCGTTGCCGATCGGATCGTGCTGCTGTACTCCCCGTCGGGTGCCGGCAAGTCATCGCTCCTGGAAGCCGGGTTGAGGCCAGCTCTCGAAGCGAGGGGCTTCTTCGTTGCTCCGACCATCCGTGTGAGCCAGGACGTGGCCGGCAACCGGTACGCACTGAGCGCAATGCTGTCGTTGGAGGAGGCACTCCCAGCTGAGAGTCGCCGCGGCTCCGAGGCCTTGAGTGCGTTGACGCTCGCCCAGTACGTGTCCGGCGAGGCGCTGTCGAGCCTGCATCCCGACACGGAGATCTGCCTGATCTTCGACCAGTTCGAAGAGGTGTTCACGCTCGACCCGGTCGACATCGCGGCGAAGGCCCTGTTCTTCGAACAACTCGGTGAACTGCTCCGCGACCGCAGCGTCTGGGTCGTGATCGCGATGCGCGAGGACTACATCGCGCGTCTCGACCCGTACCTCGAGACGTTTCCGCGACGGTTGGCGACCCGGTTGCGTCTCGACTTCCTCGACGAACGCGCTGCATTGGCGGCCGTACGCAACCCGGCTGCGACGATGGGTGTGCAGTTCACCGATGAAGCGGCTCATTCGCTCGTGGACGACCTGCGCACCGTGATCGTGACGAGGGGCGGTGCGCCGACCCGCATGACTGGGCCGTACGTGGAGCCCGTTCAACTGCAGGTGGTGTGCAGCCAGCTGTGGTCGCGGCTTCCACCGACGGTGACGATGGTGACCAAGGTGGACATCGAGCAGTACGCGGACACCGATAATGCTCTCGCCCACTTCTACACCGACCAGATCGCCCGGGTGGCGGCCGAGACGAACACCTCGGAGCGCTCGATCCGAGACTGGTTCGAGCAACGCCTGATCACTCCCAACGGTTTCCGGGCACAGACGTTCGACTTCCCTGGCGCTCACGGCCTCGACGTCCTCGATGCGTTGGAGGATGCCTACCTCATCCGTGC
>JANNQK010000170.1:0-15481 GCA_031400715.1 Actinomycetes bacterium
CGGACGCACCTGTCCGACGAGCTGGGCCTTGTCCCCGGGCCCCAGTTGCAGGCGCTCGAGCGGCAGGTGCTGGTGCAGGATCCCGCGCTCGACGGTACGGCACGAGACCCGGCAGCATCTTCGTCGGTCAACGTAGGAAACCTGCCCGCGCTCACGTCGCCGCTCGTCGGTCGAGACACCGACGTCCACGAGGTCAGTGGACTCTTGACCCACGGTCGACTCGTCAATGTGGTCGGCCCCGCAGGTGTCGGTAAGACCCGGCTGGCCGTCGAGATCGCTCGCCGTCACCGGGTGCCCGGCGGGGCGTGGCTGGTCCGCCTCGACACCACTCGCGCACCATCAGCGATCCCCCAGGTCATGGGCGCGGCGTTCGGTCTCGTCGGTGCGACAGAAGCAATGATCCTCGACCGGGTCAGAGCGACAGAGATCCTGGTGGTGCTCGACAACTGCGAACACCTTCTCGAACCGGCAGCCGACCTCTGTGCTCGGCTTCTCGACGCGGCCCCACGCCTCCGGATACTCGCGACGAGCCAGGTCCCGCTCGGGCTCGACGGCGAGATCGTGCATGCGCTCGAACCCCTGGCAATGGCCGACTCGATGATGTTGTTCACTCAACGTGCAACCGATCGGCGGACGTCGTTCCGTCTCGACGCCGACACCGCCGCCGCCGTCGAGGAGGTGTGCCGCTCACTCGATGGGCTGCCCCTCGCGATCGAACTGGCAGCAGCACGCACCAAGGCGCTGTCGGTCCAGGAGATCGCCCGCCGCCTCGACGACCGCTTCCGCCTGCTGAGCGACCCGAGCGGGCGACGACAAGAACGGCACCGAGCGCTCTCCACCGCGATCGGGTGGAGCTACGACCTGCTGTTCCCCGACGAACAGAACGGCCTGTGCGCGCTCTCGTGGTTCGCCGATGGCGCGCCGCTGGCTGCCGCCGAGCACGTTGCCATGGCGCTCGGTGTCCCTGGGGCATCGACGGTCGACGTCTTCGCCCGACTCACGGACCGCTCGCTCGTCACGGTCGACATCGCGGCCAATGGCGAGGTCCGCTACCGCCTCCTCGACAGCGTCGGTGCCTTTGCGCGGGGTCGCCTCGACGAAGCCGGGCTGACCGACCGTGCTCGGACGGCGCACGCCGAGTGGTTCGAGATGGCATCCGTGGTCGCCCTCGACGAGCAACGAACAGCGAACCAGGCTCGTCACGTCGCGTTCCTCCGAGCCGAGCGAGCGAACCTCGATGCCGCCCTTGCGTGGACCGCGGCGACCGATCCTGCGCAGGCGCTCCGGATCGCCCTCGGCTTCGGTTGGGCATCGGTCATCCTCGGGGAAGGCGCCACCGGCGCGCAGCGCCTGCGCCTCGCTCTTCACGCGTGCGGTTCGTCCGCAACCGACGCCGACCGGGCGCTGGCCTTGTCGCTCATCGCCTGGAACGAATCCGGCGCTGACCTCGAGCGGGCATGGGCCGACGCGGCCCTCGCCGTAGAGATTGCAGACCGCACCGGCGACGACAGCGTGATCACCATCAGTCGATTCGCGAGCGCTTTCGTTCTCTTCCAACGTGGCCACACTGGAGCAGCCATCGACGTGCTCGAGCGCTGGCACGCCCACGCGCAATCTGAGACGCTCTTGTGGGATCGCGGCTTGCGGGCCATGCTGCTCGGGTACGCCAGCTTCGCTGCAGGCGACAGCCAGCGCGCCGGTGCCGCCGGCGCCGAGGCGGAACGGTTGCTCCCACTCGTGAGTGACGATTGGCTCGCCAGCCACTTCGAAGCAATCCTCGGTCAACTCGCCCAGATCGAGTTGCGCTACCCCGACGCCGCCGCCCACCTCACCCGAGCCGCC
Source organism: Actinomycetes bacterium (assembly GCA_031400715.1). Classification (GTDB taxonomy): domain Bacteria; phylum Actinomycetota; class Acidimicrobiia; order Acidimicrobiales; family Ilumatobacteraceae; genus VFMC01. The sequence continues at coordinate 1,843 of JANNQK010000170.1, forward strand.
CAAGCAGCACGACGCGCCCACATGACGGCCACCGAAGCCTTCCACCTCGCCAGCCTGGGCGTCGTCCTCCACCAATCGGGCGACCACGAGACCGCCATCGCCAACTTCGAAGAGGCGATCCGGCTCGCCACCGCTGTCGGGCTGATGCGCATCGCCGCCTTCACACGTGTGCGACTCGGAACGCTCCTCCACGGACTCGGCGAGGTCGAGCCCGCCCGGGTCGCCCTGTCAACCGCCGACGAATGGTTCAGAGCCTCCGGCGGTGGAGCAGAAGCGGCCATCGCCCAGTGTCTCCTTGCGGCGATGGACGCCGATGACGACATCCCCGATGCTGCTCAACGACTCACCACGATCCTCGAGTCAGCACGAACCGATGGGGACAGCGCCGTGCAAGTACTCGCACTCGATGCACTCGCCGGCATCGACGCCCGCGCCGGCAACATCGCGGCCGCTGTCGATCTGCTGGCCCGCGCAGACGAACTCATGCAGTCCGTCGGCCACCGCCTCGCAGAGCACGACCGCATCGATGCCCGACGCGCCAGGGAGCTGACCTCAGCAGGCGTCGACTCGAGACCGTCGCCTTCCCTGTGACCACACGTGTCAGCCACGTCAGCGGTCAGGTTGCGGCCACCTTCTTGAGGCGTTGGCGGGCGCCGACGGCTTCGGCAACGGGGACGAGTTCGCTGGCCTTGCCGAGCCCGCGGACTGGCACGTTGGTGTAGATCGCCTCGTACTCACCATCGCGAACCAGGAATGTCTCGTGCCAGATGCCCGAGCGGGCGCTCTTGCCAACCCGCTTCACGTAGTTGCGCCAGACGTCCATGTGCGGGTCGGGGTCCTTGGCGAAGGCTTCGAGATGTTCGAACGAGCGCCAGTACTGGATGGAGGTGAAGCCGGACGATTCGTGTCCGAGCAGGCCCTTCTCGGGGTGTGCCGACAGGTACCTGAGCATGTGGTTCAAGCTTCGCCGTCCGCCGAGATCGGCGAGCGATCGGAACAGGTGCCATTTCGAGTTCACCCGCGCTCCGATGATGAAGATCACGAAGTCTCCCGAGATCTGAGCCGTCCACCGTCCGCTCTTCACACTCGATGTCGGTCGTACCCCTGTTTTCTTGTCGTGATTCATCGTTCTCCTTCAGAAATGTGGTGGGCGGGATCGGCCACCACCTCGATGATCCACGACGGCCCTGACGCGACGATGACGGCGACGCCGACGATCGGACGCGCGCGTGTCAGCGACGTGTCAGAGCCAGGCGGTCACAAACGCAGGGGCCGAGCTAGCTCGCTCTGAGGTCGGCGAGCACCTTGCTCCAGCGGGCCGGGTCGGTCTTGTACGGCGCATAGAAGCTGATCCGCTGGATCACGTCGCCATAGCGGCGATGGAGCTCGGGGGCGACGGTCTCTGGCTCGCCCACGACAGCGAAGGTGTTCAGGATCTCGTCGTCGATCAGCGTGCCCATCTCGACCCACTTGCCCGACTTCGACAAGGTGTTGAGCTCGTCTTGCAGGCCGCCCCATCCGTGGATGTCGAGCACCGCCCGATACGCAGGGGTGGAGCCGTAGAACGCGATCTGTTGGCGGGTGCCGGTCGCTGCGGCCTCCATCTCGGCCTCGTTGCCGCCGGTGACGACGAAGCTGGGGCCGGTGACGACGAAGCTGGGGCCGATGATCTCGAAGCCGTCCATCGTCTTGCCGGCCTTGGCCCGGCCGCGGGCGAGCGCGGGAATGGTGACCTCGCGAAGGTACTTCTCGGTGGTGAAGCCGTGGCAGATGAAGCCGTCGCAGACCTCGCCGGCCACTTCGGTCATCAGCTCGCCGACTCCGGCGAGGAAGATCTTCGGCACCCCGAAGCCGGCCAGGTCGGCGCGGTCGGGGGTGAAGAACGGGGTCATCAGCGTGTGCGTGTAGAAGTCGCCGCGGAACGCGAGCGGCGTTCCGTTCTCCCAGGTGTCCCAGATGGCGCGGATGGCGAGCACCATCTCACGCATGCGCGGCGCAGGGTGGCTCCACTCCATGCTGAACCGCTTGGTGATGTGCGGCTTGATCTGGCTGCCGAGGCCGAGGATGAACCGGCCTTTCGAGTAGGCCTGCAGGTCCCAACCGATGTTGGCGAGGTTCATCGGATTGCGGGCGAACGCCACCGCGATCGATGTGCCGAGCTCGAGGGTCTCGGTGTGCTCGGCTGCCAGCAGCAGGGGGAAGAACGGGTCGTGGCTCGTCTCGGCCGTCCACGCGCCGCTGTAGCCGGCTGCTTCGACCTCCTTGGCCTGGGCTCCTGCCTTGTGCAGATCGTTGCCGATGCCTCCGTCGACCTTCATGTCATCCCCCTCGATTCGCAGTGGCCTGTCGAGGCGCAACGTACTCGGTGGACCGAGACCGGATCGGACTCGTGCGACCAGCCGTGGGACCGGGACGTGCGCTCAGGCGGCGTCGCGGGCGCAGCAGTCCTCGCTGGTGTCCTCGCTGGTGTCCTCGCTGGTGTCCTCGCTGGTGGTCGCCTGCGTCAGCGGGCCGCGGGCGGTGCCGTCGAGCACGCTGCAGAGCAGGTGACCGAAGGCCCGCTGGCGGGCGACTGGGGCGGCGGTTCTGTCGGAGAGGACTCCGAGCAGGGCGGAGACGGCGGGGGAGTGGTGGCCGACTGCTCGCAGTCGCACGACGAAGCGAGCGATGTCGCCTTCGAAGGCATGAACCCCGTGCTCGGCGATCAGGTGGGCGAGTTGGGCGAGGTAGGGCTCGAGGGGGCGGGCGGTCACGGCGGGAGTCGGGCTCATGTGGATCACGGTACGCCGAGGCAATGATCGCGTATAGCGATGATCTCTTGTCATGGCTATTGCTCTGACTTATGATCTGGCCATGCTCCACGATGTCGAGGTCCGCCAGCTCCGCGCACTCCAGGCGATCGCTGCGGAGGGTTCGTTCGGCCGGGCGGCCGAGCGGCTCGGGTTCACCCAGTCGGCGATCAGCCAACAGATCGCCGGTCTCGAACGCGCCATCGGTGAGCGCGTGTTCGATCGGCCGGGCGGTCCGCGACGAGTCGAGCTCACACCCACGGGTGCCGTGCTGCTCGCCTACGCCGACTCGATGTCGGATCGGATGCGGCTGGCCGAGGACGAGCTGCGATCGCTGCGCGCCGGTGAGGTCGGTCGCCTCGTCATCGGCTCGTTCCAGAGCGTCTCGGTGAACGTGCTTCCCGACGTGATCGGTCGGCTGCGCAGCGAGCGTCCCGGCCTCTCGGTGCGATGCGTCGAGAGCGACGAGAACGACGAACTGGTGACCAAGCTGCTGGCCGACGAGCTCGACCTGTCGTTCCTGGTCGGTGCTCCCGATCACGACGGTGTCGAATCGATCGAGCTGATGCGCGACCCGTTCGTGCTCGTGTCGCCCGTGGGCGACCGCAATCCCTTCGTTTCGCTCGCATCGCTCGACGGCGCACCGCTGATCGGTCAGTCGCCGTGCTTCTGTCAGCTGATGATCGACGAGTGCCTGCGCAGCCACGGCGTCGAGCCCGACTACGTGTTCCGCACCAACGACAACGCCGCCGTCCAGGCGATGGTGAGGGCCGGCATGGGGCGAGCGATCCTGCCGTTCCTCGCGGTCGACACCAACGACGCCGGGGTACACGTGTCGTCGCTCGAACCCGACGTGCCGCCGCGTGTGGTCACCCTCGCCCGCCGCAAGGGGCGCACGCTCATCCCGGCCGCCGAACGGTTCATCGAGCTCGCCCAAGCGGTGTGCGCGTCGTTGCCCACCTTCGATCCACTCGCCTCGATGGTGAGCGTCGCTGACTGATCACGCACCGGGCCTGTCGGGCGGGTCGCCCAGCAAGTAGCGGGCGCCGGCGCCGAAACGGGACGCGACATCGCTGGGGTTGTAGAGCGCGCACGACTTCAACGAGAGGCAACCGCAGCCGATGCAGTCCTCGAGCTGATCGCGCAGTCGCTGCATCACGGCGATCTGCTCGTCGAGCCGTGGTCTCCAGGCACGCGACAGCCGAGCCCAGTCGGCCTTCGTGGGGGTGCGTTCCTGCGGGAGCGAGGCGAGATGAGCGCGGATCTCGTCGAGCGTGAGGCCCACCTGTTGCGCGATGCGGATGAAGCTGACGCGCCGCAGGACCTCTCGTTCGAATCTGCGCTGGTTGCCCTCGGTGCGGAGCGGTCGGAGCAGGCCCTCGGTCTCGTAGAAGCGCAGGGTCGCCGTCGTGACCCCGGTGCGATCGGCGACATCGCCGATGGTGAGCAGATCGGTCATCTCCGAATCGTACCTTGACTTCACGTCAACTTGAAGTTCTACGATCGACCATCATGATACCGACCGCACGTCTCGAAACCGATCTGTCGCTGTCCGACGTGGAGGTGGTCGGCGCCGTCGCCGACGTGCTCGCCGTGCCGCGTCGCGATGAGTCCGACTCGTTCGTGCTGCATGCACCGCTCGAGCTGTTGGCCCGCACGGCGTTGCTGCGCTTCGTGAGCGCCGATCAACGCCCGCGAGCCCACGAACGGATCATGGAGATCGCCGGCTCGTTCGAGTCGTTCGGTGATGGCGTCGCACCGCCTGCTGACGTGGCGCCGGACTCGCTGAGGGATGCTGCCGCGGCGCTGGGGCGGGCGATCGACGCCGGAGATCTCGACGATGTCGATTCGTACGCCGCCTGGCTCGGTGCGCATGCTCGCCCCGTCGACCTGCCCTCGTTGCTGGCCGACATGGTGGTCCCTCGGCTCGCTGCCGCGGGTCATGCACCGATCTTCCTGTGGTTGTTGCCGCGAGTCGCCCCCAGGGGTGAGGTGACCGGTGGTCTGCTGCGGCCGCTGTGTCGCGAGCTGGCCGGCGCACCGTCGTGGCGCATCGGTTGGATCGACCAGGCGAGAGCCGACGCTGCAGCCGATGAGTTCGACGACCCCGACGATCTGTTCGGTGCACTGGCCGCTGCACCGCGGCTCGGACGTCCGGCGAGCAGCTTCATCTTCCCGCTGATGTCTCGGGTCGACACCCCGGAGCTCGCTGGTCGTCTGTTGGGGCCGCTGCTCGACGTGACCGTTGCCGACGTCGATGCGTACGGCGCGGCGCTGGCCCGTGCGGCCGCGTGGTCGATGCTGTCGGAACCGGGCGACGAGGCGCCGTACGGGTGGAGTCACTGCCTCACGATGCCTCAGGCCGTGATCGGCGTGGCCCACGCATGTGCGAGTCCGGCGCGAGCGCTCGCCGTCGCCGCCACCCATGTGCTCGGCTTCCGGGCATCGCTCGCCCACGGCGAGATCGACACGTCGGTCTCGTCGACATGGTTGCCCCACGGTCTCACGCTCACGCAGGCGATCGCCCTCGGTCCCGACGCGGCGCGAGCCGCCATGTGGCACCTTCCCGTCGAGCACCACCGCGCTGCTGTCGCCGAGCTCGCGACGTTCGCGGCCACGCACGCCGATGCACACCTGGCGAAGTACACCTTGGCCTGCTTCGATGCTGCCTCGCTCGACCCGGCGGCGTCACCGCTGTATCTCACGGCAGCGGCGACCCTGGCCGGGTGGTGGTCGGCGCACCCCGATGGGGTGGAGATCGGGTGAGTCGTCAGCTGCCCTGATCGCGCAGGTAGCGCTCCACCTCGGCGGCGAGCTCGTCGCCGGTGGGGAGATCGGCTGCGGCAGGCATCTGGAAGCCGGCGGCGCTCGTGGCATCTGCTCCCGCAGCGTCGTAGATCTGCTCGAGCTGTTCGACCATGGCGCGGTGCTCGGCGTTGCCATCCACCAGCTGGTCGATGCGCAGTCGTTGGATCTCGGCCTCGCCGCTCAGCGCGCTGTGCTCGATGGTCACGCCCGCCACCTGGCGCACTCCATCGATCAGCGCTGCGCTCGCCGCCGGGTGGCTCATCGTGCCGAGGTAGTGAGGCACCTGGGCCCAGATGCCGAGCGCCGGGACACCTTTGGCGACGAAGGCGTGTTCCAACACGGCGCCCATGCCGGCAGGAACATCGACGCTGTTCTTGAGGAACGGCACCGAGGCGATCAGATCGGCCGACGGCGAGCTGCTCGACAGTCGCGACGGGCGGGTGTGCGGAGCGGCGAAGGGATAGGCGCCGAGCACGACCGCCAATCGGACGCCCAGCTCGATGGCGAGATCGGTGACGACCGCGGCGAAGCCGCGCCAGGCCGAGTCGGGTTCCGGGCCCGACAGCACCAGGAGGTCGTCGCCTGCTGCCGTGCGCCCGACCTTCAGCTCGATCTCGGGCCAGACGAGCCGTTCGTTCACGCCCTCGCGCAGCTCCATCGTGGGCCGCCGAGCGCGGTAGTCGATGAACATGTCGCCGTTGAAGGTGGCGAGCGGCCGTGCGTTGCACGCCTGTTCGATGGTGGCCAGCGCCGCAGCCGCAGCACCGCTCGCATCGATCCAGCCGGTGAGCATGGCCACCAGGACCGGTCGTTCCAGCGGTTGCAACGGTTCGTGCAGCCGGTACGCATCGGACGTCATCAGGTGGTCCTCGCTGGGCCGGGTGCGTCGAGGGACTCGAGCGTGGCGAGCGCCATCGCCGCGGCGCCGTCGACCTGCAGCTTGAACGGCTCGAGCTCGGCTGGGTCGCGCAGGCCGAGAGCGCCGCCGAGATAGCGCGCGTAGACACCTTCGAGGATGCACGCGAGCTTCCAGTACGCGAAGGCCACGTAGAACGGCAACTGCGTCAGGTCGCGCCCACTCACCTGTCCGTAGCGGGCAGCGAGGTCGGCGCGGTCCATGAAACCCGCAGCGGTGGTGGCCGAGCCGGTCCAGGCGGACGCGGCATCGTTCGGCCCGGTCCAGTACACCTGCAGCATGCCGATGTCGGCCAGCGGGTCGCCGAGGGTGCAGATCTCCCAATCGAGCACCGCCACGACCGATCCATCGTCGGCGACCATGCAGTTGTCGAGGCGATAGTCGCCATGGACGATCGTGGCCGGCCCTTGCTCGGGCACGCGGCGCAGGAGTTCGTCGTGCACATGGTCGACGGCGGCGAGCTCGCGCGTCTTCTGCGCGTTCCACTGCCCGTACCAGCGCTTCAGCTGGCGGGCGATGTAGCCCTCGTGCTTGCCGAGATCGGCCAGACCCACCGCGTCGAGGTCGACGGCGTGGATGGCAGCCATGGTGTCGACGAGCGACTCGCTGGCATGGCGTCGGGCAGCAGGCGACAGGACGGCCTCGGTGCTCATCCGGTCGCGGAGCACATGGCCGTCGACGAAGCCCATCACGTAGAACGGCGCGTCGTTCACCGACGGGTCGTCGCAGTAGCCGAGCGCCGGCGCCACCGGAACAGCCGATTGCTGCAGCCCGTGGATGATGCGGTGCTCGCGGCCCATGTCGTGCGCGCTGGCGAGCCGGGCACCGAGCGGTGGGCGGCGGAGCACGTAACGGGTTCCGGCGGCGCTGGTGACCTTGTAGGTGAGATTGGAGTGACCACCCGCAATGGCATCGAAGGTGAACGGGCCCTGCGCTCCGGGGAGGTGGTTCTCCAGCCAGCGCGTGACGTTGGGCACGGCGATGCCGGGCACGTCGGGCGAGGCAGGCGACGGGTCAGGCGTGGCGGTCGACTCGGACATCGAGACGAACGGTATCCAGGTCGTCGGCCTGTTCGCGACTCGGCGATCACGGTGACCGGGGCGGCACGCGTCGATAGCCTGTCGTCATGCCCGCCATCGATGTCACCGACGTCACGTTCCAGTCCGAGGTCATCGAGCGTTCGATGACGACTCCGGTGATCGTCGATCTGTGGGCCGAGTGGTGCGGTCCGTGCCGCACCATCGGACCGCTGCTCGACAAGGCGGTCGACGCCACCGACGGCAAGGTCGTCCTGGTGAAGGTGAACGTCGACGAGAACCCTGGGGTGGGTCAAGCGTTCCAGGTGCAGTCGATCCCGGCGGTCTATGCGATGAAGGACGGCCAGGTGATCGACGGCTTCGTCGGGGCCTACCCCGAGCACGTGATCCAGCAGTTCGTGCAGGCGCTGGTGCCCACCGAGGGCGACCTCCAGCTCGCGCAGCTCCTGGCCGCCGGCGACGAGGTCAGCTTGCGGGCCGCACTCGAGATCGAGCCGGCCAACGAAGATGCGATCGTCGCGCTCGGCATGCTGCTGGTCGAGGCGGGCCAGCCCGACGAAGCGCTGCACCTGCTCGCCCGGATCCCCGAGTCGGAGCACACTCGCAAGGTCGCCGCGGCGGCCCGGTTGAGTCAGAAGCCGATCGACGACTACGACCACCAGCTCGAGGGTCTGCTCGACCAGGTGAAGGGCGACGACGAGGCCCGCCAGCAATACGTCGACATCCTCGAGCTGATGGGCCCCGACGATCCCCGTACGGCGCACTACCGCAGGCTGCTGACCGGCCGCTTGTACTGACCGCTCGCGTGCCGGCTTGAATCGACGGCCCCGAAGCGACGGGTCGCGACCGACGGGGTATGGTCACGCGATGCCCATCGAACGGCGTGAGGGATACCGAGTGTGGGAAGGCGGCCCGGTGCCACGGGGCGTCGACGGCATCACGCTCGGTTCGCTCGTGATCGTCCGCGATGGCTTCGCCCACTCGCCGTTGCTGATGAGGCACGAGCAGGTGCACGTTCGTCAATGGCGGCGGTACGGCTTGCTGGGCTTCAGCGCTCGCTACGTGGGTTCCTACCTCGTGTGGCGCTGCCGTCGAAAAGGGCACCACGGTGCGTACCTGCGCATCCCGCTCGAGATCGAGGCATCGTGGATCGCGCGTCGCTCGATCGCGACGGCGGTCACGGACGTGTTGACCGAGGACGTGTCGACCTCGTGACCGCCCGATAGGTTCCAGCGCGCTTCCCCGCACCTTCCCCGCGCCTTCCCCGCAGAGTCGTCGCACGGCACGCACGTGCCCGAACCGGTGGTGGAGGTGGCCGTGGACATGCCTGCGGACATGGACGATCGATTGGCGCGGCCGGCGCCACCACGCGATGTCGGGCAGCGCCTGAGCGAGTGGGTGGCGTGGTTCGGGATCGGTCGGTTGGTGATGGTCGCGGTCTCGATCGCCCTGGTGGGCGCCGGTGGGTACTGGCTCGTGTCGCCTCCGCCGCCGCCGGTGGAGGCGTCGCTGCCGATGGCCTCGGCGGCACCGCCCGCATCGCTGACCACGCCCCTCGTGGGATCGACGACGACCGTGAGTCCGGAACCCGTCGACATCGTCGTCCACGTCGCCGGGGCGGTGGTGGCGCCCGGCATCCACCGGGTGTCGCGGGGCGCGCGGGTGGCCGATGCGGTGCTGGCCGCGGGTGGGCTGACGTCGGACGCCCATCCGGATGCGATCAACCTCGCTGCGCCGCTGACGGATGGCGACCGCGTGTACGTGCCGCGCCTGGCTGATGGTGTCACGGTGCCGGTGGGGATCAGCGGACCCGGCAGCGGTGCGAGCGCCGACGCTGCAGCACCGCCCGGGCCGGTATCGATCAACGAGGCGAGCGAGAAGGAACTCGACACGCTGCCCGGGGTGGGCCCGGCGACCGCCGCGGCGATCGTGGCCCACCGTGAGCAGTTCGGACCGTTCTCGTCGATCGACGGCCTGGCCGACGTGTGCGGCATCGGCCCGGCCAAGCTCGAGGCGATCCGCCCGTTGGTCAGCCTCTGATGCTGATGGAGCGGCTCACAGCAGCACCCGGCCGAGCACGAGGTTTGCGGCGACCACTGCCAGGACCGCGCCGACCCACACGCACGAGGCCAACCAGGCGTACTCGCTCCAGAATCGGCCCCAGCCACCCGCGCCCGACCGGGTGGCGCGCTGTGCGGCAAAGGTGCCGAGCACGAACCACAGCACCGCACTGGCGACCGCGGGCACGGCGATCGAACCGGTTCGCAGCGGAGCGCCGAACGCGGGGAGCAGGGGAGCCGCCAGCAGCGCCAGCACGAACCCCGACACCCCGGTGCCGACCGAGGTGCTGTCGCGCAGCAGCACCATCGCCGCCACCCCGAGCACCGCCGGCAGCAGCAGCGCGACGAAGGGTCCCTTGGTGCGGACGCCTCGTCGCACGGCAGGCGGCACCGGTGCGGTCGGCCGGACGGGAGTGACCGGTGCCACCGGTGCCTTGTCCGCTGTCGCGGCAGGTCGTGGCTGTTGGTACTCGAGCGCCTCGAGGCCCGCGAGCGCGCCGGACGCAGATGCTCCGGGCCGCGGCGCACGGTCGCGGCGATCGTCGGCGAAGGGTTCCACCGGACCAGCGTACGAGAGCAGCCTCCGCCGAACGTGGCAGGGTCGCCGTTCCCACGCCGATAGGTTCCGCCTGCGTCCCCGCATCGATGGCCAGACATGGAGAGAGCGTGGGAGGTGCGGTGCGCACGATATGGACGGACGGTCACGTCGGGATGATCGCGGCAGGAGCGGTCGCGGGGGTGTGGTTGGGATGGTCGCCTGGAGCGGTGGTGGCTGCGGTGGGTGTGGCCGCCGGGGTCGTTGCGATGGGACGTCAGGTCGGCGTGGCGATCGGTGTGGTGACGCTGCTCATCGCCGGCGCTGCCTTGAGCGAACGGGCGTGGTCGTCGGCCGAGCCCCGATCGGTCGGGCCGTTCGTCGGGTGGGCCACGCTCGTGAGCGATCCGGCTCCGGTGGGGCGCAGCGTCGGCGTGGTGCTCGAGATCGAAGGCGAACGGTTCCAGGTGTACGCCTACGGTTCGCCGCGGCGGCGGCTGGGTCGGTTGCACGCGGGTGAACAGGTGCTGGTGGACGGTGAACGCGTGCCGCTTCGCCCCGACGACCGTCGATCGCGCGTGCGTCATGTGGTGGGCAGGTTCGAGGTGGCCGACGTCGGTGGCGTCGGCGCAAGCGCACCGATCGCGCTGGCGAGCAATCGGCTGCGTGGCCGTCTGCGCGAATCGGCCGAGGCGTCGATGGATGCCGATGACGCGGCCCTCTTCACCGGTTTGGTGGTGGGCGACGACGTGCGCCAGTCGCGAGAGGTGGTCGACCGCTTCCGCGCCGTCGGGTTGTCGCATCTGACCGCCGTGTCGGGGCAGAACGTCAGCTACGTCCTCGCGATGGCCGGGGTGTTGCTGAAACGACTGCGCCCGTGGTGGCGGCTCGGGGCCACCTGGGGATTGATCGCCTGGTTCGTCGTGCTGACCCGGGTGGAACCGTCGGTGGTGCGGGCCGGCACGATGGCCGCGATCGGGGCGCTGGCATACGCGCTCGGCCGCGATCGTTCGGTGCCGCGCATCCTGGCGCTCGCGGTGACCGCGCTCGTGCTCGTCGACCCACTGCTGGTGTGGTCGGTGGGGTTCTGGTTGTCGTGCGGCGCCACGGCCGGCGTGTCGGTGATGGGACCTTGGCTCGCCGCCCGATGGCGGGGGCCGGCGTGGCTCGCCGTGCCGGTGTCGTCGACCGTGGGTGCGCAACTTGGCGTCGCGCTGCCCAGCCTGCTCGTGTTCGAGCGCATGCCTGCGCTGGGCATCATCACCAACCTGCTCGCCGTGCCGGTCGCCGGCTTCGTCATGCTGGTCGGCATCCCGACCGCGCTGATGGCGTCGATGCTGCCGTCCTGGTGTGTCGTGCCGGTGATGGCGCCGTCGATGGTGGGCACGAGATGGGTCGCCACCGTGGCGCAGTTGGCCGAGTGGGCGATGCCCGTGGGCCGATGGGCGGTCGCGGCATGGCTGGCTCAGGTGGCGGTGGCCCTGTGGTGGTGGCGGGTCGATCGGGGCGCCATGATGGGGAACCCATGACCGTCCATCTCATCTCCGGCGACGACGAATCGCTCGTGCTGTCAGGGGTGACCGAGTTGGTGCACCGTCTGGTCGGCGACGGTGACCGCTCGCTGATGGTCGACGAGTTCGACGCCACCGACTACGAGATGCGATCGGTGGTCGATTCGGCGCAGACCCCGCCGTTCCTCACCGAGCATCGAGTGGTGATCGCCCGTGAGATCGGTCGGTTCACGGCCGACGAGGTCACGCCCTTGGTGGCGTACCTGGCCGATCCGTTGCCGTCGACGCATCTGGTGCTGGTTGCCGGCGGCGGCCGCATCGCGAAGTCGCTGAGCGACGCGATCAAGGGCGCCGGAGCACAGGTGAGCGAGACGGCGGCGCCGACCCGGGCGAAGGATCGCGGTGCATGGGTCGAGCAACAGTTCGCCGCGGCTGGGCTGAGGCTCGATGGTCCGGCGATGCACTCGATCAACGCCTGGATGGGCGAAGAGGCCGGACGGCTCCAGGGTGTGATCGAGACCCTGATGAGCACGTATGGCACGTCGGCACGACTGCACGCCGACGACGTGCGGCCGTTCTTGGGTGAAGCCGGCGGCGTTCCGCCGTGGGATCTCACGGATGCGATCGACCGAGGCGACACCACCCGCTCGCTCGAACTCCTGCAACGGATGACCATCGCCGGCGGGCGCCATCCGTTGCAGGTGATGGCCATCCTGCACGGGCACTACTCGAAGCTGCTCAAGCTCGACGGTGCCAACGCCCGCGACGAGGGCGCGGCCGCCGCCGTGCTGGGCATCAAGCCTGGCTTTCCCGCCCGCAAGGCGCTCGACCAGTATCGCCAGCTCAGCGGTAGTGGCGTCACCCGCGCGATCGCGTTGCTGGCCCAGGCCGATCTCGATCTGCGCGGCGCCAAGGAATGGCCCGAGTCGCTGGTGATGGAGGTGCTGGTGGCTCGCCTGTCGAAGTTGGTGGGCACCGGCCGGCGCTGAAAACGACACGAGCCCGGGCGGACCCGGGCTCGGCAGGGGTGCGACGCCAGGTTCAGCCGGCGGCGTTGATCTTCTTCATCAGACGGCTCTTGCGGCGAGCGGCCTGGTTCTTGTGGATGACACCCTTGGCAGCGGCCATGTCGAGGCGCTTGACCGCGAGGCGGAGGGTTTCGTCGCTGTCGTCGGCGCCGGCGGACTTGACCGCGTTCTTGGCACGCGTCTTGAGCTCGCTCTTGATCGCCTTGTTGCGCTCCGCCGCCTTCGCGTTGGTGAGGATGCGCTTCTTCTGGCTCTTGATGTTTGCCATGGTGGTTCGGGTATCTCCTCGATCGGTCGCCGCGCGTACGCAAAGCAGCCCTGGATGATACCAGCGACCGGTAGAGTCAGCACACCCCGTTGAGCGCTATCCAGCGCCCGGATCAGCCCCTCGGACGGACCCACCCAGGCCCATGGACATCGCCAAGATCCGCAACTTCTCGATCATCGCGCACATCGATCACGGCAAGTCCACGCTGTCGGACCGGATCCTGGAGGTCACCGGTGCCGTCGATGCCCGCGAGATGCGCAGCCAGTACCTCGACTCGATGGATCTCGAGCGCGAACGCGGCATCACCATCAAGGCTCAGAACGTGCGCGTGGCATGGAAGGGGTACACCCTCCACCTGATCGACACCCCTGGCCATGTCGACTTCGGATACGAGGTGAGCCGCTCGCTCGCGGCGTGCGAGGGCGTCGTGCTGGTGGTGGACGCCGCACAGGGCATCGAGGCCCAGACGCTGGCCAACTGCTACCTGGCGCTCGAGAACGATCTCGAGATCGTGGCGGTGCTCAACAAGATCGACCTGCCGGCCGCGGACCCCGACCGCTACGCGGCGGAGATCGAGCAGGTCCTGGGCATCCCGGCCGATCAGATCCTGCGCATCTCGGCCAAGACCGGTGTCGGTGTCGACGAGCTGCTCGATGCCGTGTGCGAACGCATCCCCCCGCCGAAGGG
>JANNQK010000171.1:0-2344 GCA_031400715.1 Actinomycetes bacterium
CGCCGGAGGAGCGGCCGTCGATGTGCATCGAGTAGTTCTCGATGCCGTTGCAGTACCCCACCTCCTGGATCATCTCGAGGTCGTACTGGGTGCGCATGCGCAATCGCTGTGCCTCGAGCAGCTTGCCGTTCGCCTCGAACCAGGCGAGCCGCTCCTGCAGCTCTGCCTCGATGCCCAGCACCGCCTTGCGCATCCGCTCGTCGCCGGCCACGTAGTGAGTGGCCGGGAACACCTGGGCACGGGTGAGCTCCTTCAACTGCTCCCCCGTGAGCGGATCGACCACCGTGAGCCTGTCGACGGTGTCGCCGAACATCTCGATGCGCAGCACCGTTTCCTCGTACGACGGATGCACCTCGATGGTGTCGCCGCGCACGCGGAACTTGCCGCGACCGAGCGTCATGTCGTTGCGATCGAACTGCAGGTCGACGAGCCGACGCAGGATGCTGCGCTGGTCGTAGTCGACACCAACGCTCAGGTCGAGCAACTGCCCCCGGTACTCCTCGGGGTTGCCCATGCCGTAGATGCAGCTGACCGAAGCGACCACGATGGTGTCACGCCGGGTGAGCAGGCCGGCCGTGGCCGAGTGCCGCAGACGATCGATCTCGTCGTTGATCGACGAGTCCTTCTCGATGTAGGTGTCGCTGGAGGCGATGTATGCCTCGGGCTGGTAGTAGTCGTAGTAGCTGACGAAGTACTCGACCCGGTTGTTGGGGAAGAACTCGCGCATCTCCTGAGCGAGTTGCGCGGCCAACGACTTGTTCGGCGCCAGGATGAGCGTCGGCTTCTGCACGTTCTCGATCGTCCATGCGATGGTGGCGCTCTTGCCCGACCCGGTGATGCCGAGCAGGGTCTGGAACCGATCGCCCCGGACGATGCCCTCGGTGAGCTGTTCGATCGCCTTGGGCTGGTCGCCGGCCGGTTGGAACTCCGACACCACCTTGAACGGTTCCCCGGTGAGCACTGGCGCAGTCATGATCAAATCCTACCGGAGTGGATCCGATGCCAGAACGCACGTTCGACGCACCTGCCGTGCCAGGAACGACGCGCTCGGATCGAACCGCTCGCAGGATCGAACGCAGGTCGTGCCAGGATGCGCGCATGATCCGACTGCCACTCACCACCCCTCGGTTGCAGATCAGAATGATGCGCCGCCGCGACGCAGCGGTGCTCGCCGCGTATCGCAACCTGCCCGACATCGCCGCGTACCAGGACTGGCCGATGCCCTACCGCCTGGCCGACGCCGAAGGGGCCCTGAGCGGCCAAGACGGCCTCGACGGCCCAGCACCCGGCGAGTGGGTGCAACTCGCCATCGAGCACGAGCGGATCGTGGTGGGCGACATCGCACTCGGCCTGGTCGCCAGCGGGCACGTCGCGTCGATCGGGTACACGCTTGCGCCCGAGCACCACGGCAAGGGCTACGCCGGAGAAGCCGCCGGGGCAGTCCTGGACGCCCTCTTCGCGTCGGGTGAGGTGCACCGGGCGACAGCGACGCTCGATCCGGCGAATCATGCCTCGATGCGGGTGATCGAACAGCTCGGATTCCGATACGAGGGCCTGGCTCGCTCCTCCGAGCTGATTCGCGGCGAGTGGCTCGACGACATGCGCTTCGGTCTCCTGCGCGACGATCGCACCGCCTGGCTCGCACGGCCGTCGGCGTGCGACGACGTCCAGTTGGTCGAGATCACCCCTGACAACCTCGGTGCGGTCTCCGCGCTCGAGACCCATCGGTTCCAACGAACGTTCGTCGCCCCGATAGAACGCAGCCTCGCCCAAGCGTTGGTGCCGGAGATCGTGAAAGACGGAGTGGCCGCCGTGCCGTGGTTCCGGGCGGTCGTGGCCGACGGTGAGGTGGTCGGGTTCATGATGTGCGCCGACGTGTCACCGGTCGAACCGTTCCCATTCCTGTGGCGCCTCCTCATCGACCGGATGCACCAACGCAGGGGCATCGGAGCGAAGGCGATCGCTGCGCTGGTCGATCACGTGCGGGCCCAGGGCCACTCGGCCCTGGGCGTCTCGTGGGTGGATGCGCCCGGCGGTCCGCGCCCGTTCTACGAGCGCCTCGGCTTCGTGCCCACCGGCGAGATCGACGACGGCGAGATCGTCGCCCGCCTCGACCTCTGACCATCGTCCGTGAGCCGGACCGCAGCATGTGCGGGTATCGCTCACGGATCCTTCGGTTTCGGTGGGGGGAGCTGCCAATCGACGGGCAGTTGCGGCAGCGCGGTCAGTGTGGCGAACAGCGCGTCGATCTGGGGCACGAGGTCCTCCAAGGTGCCGCTGTTGTCGATCACGTGGGTCGCGGTGGCCAGGCGGTCCTCGCGAGTCGCCTGTTTCGCGATACGGG
>JANNQK010000172.1:0-8652 GCA_031400715.1 Actinomycetes bacterium
GTGTGGGTTCCACGGAGAGATGGCGGGAGCTTCGCATCGGTCTGCCAAGTGGCGATGACACCGGCGAGGTGGAGCAGCGTGCTCTTCCCGCAGCCGCTGGGACCCATGATCGTGACGAACTCGCCGGGTTCGATGCGCAGCGACACGCCGCTCAGGGCGCGCACCTCGTTGGAGCCGGTGCCGAAGCGCTTCACGACGTCGAAGAACTCGACGGCGGCGTGGCCGGTCGCGCCATCGGTGGCCGGCGGTGTGGTGTGGTCCGTGGTCATCGGAGTGCCCTTCGGGTCGAGGTGTTTGGGTGGGTGGCGGCGGCGGCAGCAGGCGCGGGGCGACGCTGGAGGTGTTCCTCACAGGTGTCGAGCCAGCGCAGATCGGCCTCGGCCCGGGCGACGAGTGCATCGGTCACCAACCGCGCGGCGAGGGTCTCGCCGGCGGTGGTGCGGCGCTCCTTGCGCTTGGCCTGCAACAGCGTGAGCAGCACGGTGCGCTGATGGGTGATGACCCGGAGGGCGTGGTCGTCACCGCGTTCGATCGCCATCAGCACCTTGAGCATCAGCTCGTCACGCGGCGGCGGGTCGTCGGAGGGCACCGCCTCCCACCACTCGCCGAGCGCGGCGACACCGTCCACGGTGATCGCATAGGTCTTCTGCGACGGGGCGGTCTCGCCCTCGATGCCGCGCACCTCCACGAGCCCGTCGCGTTCGAGCCGGTCGAGCGTGGTGTACACCTGGCCGACGTTGAGCGGCCAGACACCGCCCGTCGCCGCCTCGAACTCGGTCTTCAGTTGATAGCCGTAGCGGGGCCCCTCGTGGAGCAGCGCCAGGAGTCCTTCTCTGACTGCCATACATACCGAGTATGGCTACATACTCGGTATGTGTCAACCCCGTCGTCGCGGTGACCCGCGCCCGAGGTCACCTCACGGTGATGGTGACCGTCGCAGCCAATGACGAGTTCCCCGCCGCGTCGCGGGCGATCACCGTGTAGGTGAACGTGCCGCGACCGGGCTTGTCGGTGGTGCTCGTGGTCGACGACGTCCAGCTCCGACCCGATCGGGAGATCGTGTAGGTCACCGCACCGCCGGCATCGGTCGACGCGTTCCACCGCAACGTCACGGTGCGGGCCTTGTTGGCGCTCGCGGTGAGACCGGTGACAGCGGTCGGTGGCGTCGAGTCGGGTCGTGCCGCCGCGATCGTCACGCTCGACAGCGGGCCGACGTTGCCTGCCGCATCGAGTGCCTCCACCCCGTAGGTGTACGACTGGCCGCCCGTCACCGTGGCGTCGGTGTGCGACAGCGCCGTGGTCGTCGTGAACACGACGCCGCCGCGGGACACGCGGTAGCCGACGACCCCCCGGTTGTCGGTGGCCGCTCCCCACTGCAGTGTCACGCTCGAGGTCGTCGAGGTGGCCGTGGTCGACGCAGTCGGTCCGGACACGGCCGAGGGTGCGATCCCGTCGGGGCCGAAGTCGATCGAGACCTCCGCACCCGCGGCCGACACCGACAGGACCGAGATCGTCGCGCCGCTCACCGGATCGGTGAGCGACCGCCCTGCCTTCAACGACGAGTCGGCGAAGCTCGCGGGGTTGGTCGGCGTGGCGTCGATCAGTTGCGACTGGACGATCTGGTTCGTGTCCGGCGCGATCCGGACCGACACTCCCTGGGTCACGGGATCGGTGAGCGAGAACGTGTCGAACACCCCGGTGGTCTGGCGGAACTCGAGGTTGAGGAAGGTGCCGTTGCCACGGGGCACCCGCAACAGCCGGACGCCGCTGCCGGCATCGGCCGGCGCGAGCGAGTACGCGCCGTTGGTGGTCGCGGTCGTGGTGGTCATGTTCCAGCCGAGCTGGGCTCGGTGCCAGTTGTTGTGCAGCCGACTCGACGAACCCATGATCGTGTACGGATCGCCGTACTCGTTCGACGAACACGTGCCCGAGATCGCGATGGGCGCTCCGGCGCTGTCCGTGCACGACATGGTGCTGGCGTGGTGCACGCCGAAGTTGTGCCCCAGCTCGTGGCCCACGACGCGGACGTCGAGGTACCCGTCGATGTACGACGACGTGCCCGGCAGATACCCGAGGCCCGCCCACCCGCACAGCGTCGTGCGCGGCCAGGCGTAGACGGTGTAGGTGTAGTTGCCGAGCGGCATCCCGGCGGCGATCGCCTGCGACCGCGCATCGGCGCCCCACTGCGACCAGTCGCAGCCGACGTTGTCCTTGGTGACGGTCACGTAGCCGAACACGTCTCCAGACAGCGACACCTGACCGTCGGACGCGTCCTGGTAGTAGGTGTTGACCGACGACGTCCCGTCGAACACGACGCTGCGGGCCTGGGCCGTGGTCCACGGCTGACGCGTGTCGTCGGCGAAGTTCACCAACACGACCGCCACCGTCTTCATGCCGGGGGCGATGGCCGCCGCGGTGCCGGTCGTCGATCCGCCCGTGCCGCCGTCGGCGGAGACGACGGACCCGTCGCTCACGTCGAGGCGACCGTTGCGCTCGGCGCCGGTGACCCTGACCTGCCGGCCCACGAGTCCGTGGGCGCGACCCTCGGGCACGCGGTCGAGCGCCACGATCACCCCGCTCGGCAGCTGCACCGAGTACGCATCCTCGGCGTGACCGGCGCCGCCCTGGAGATGGTCGCCGTGGTTCTCGAGCAGGGTGCCCGTGCGCTGCACGCGCTGGGCGCCGGCGCTGCCGGCGCTGTTCGGGCCACCCGCCCCGGCCTGTGGTGCGAGCGCCAGCGTGGCGACTGCTGCCAAGGCGAGCGCCAGGGCGGGTGCGGCGATCGAGCGCGATCTCGTGCGTGGTGTCGACATGTCGCACTCGTTCGGCATCGCCACCCGTCACCTTGACCCACCTTGCCGGAAGGTTGACCACCCATTGACGTACGCGGTGTCGTCGTCACAGCGCTCGGCGGCAGCCCCTCAAGGCGACCACTCACCGCACCCGGGGCGGAGCCCGGCGTCACCGGCTGCGGCCCGTTGCCTCGGGTCGGCGACGGGGCCGCGGCAACTACGGTTGCGGTCGTGTCCTACCGGTTCCAGGCCGAGTTGTGGGTGTACCTGGGCGAGAACCCCTGGTACTTCGTGACGCTCCCGTTCGACCATGCCGACGAGATCGAGGAGCTCACCCGCACGACGTCGACGCAGCGCGGCTTCGGATCGGTGCGTGTGCGCGTCACCGTCGGCCGCACCACCTGGACCACGTCGGTCTTCCCCGACAGCAAGAACAAGTCGTACGTGCTCCCCGTGAAGAAGCAGGTTCGCGCGGCGGAGGGGCTCGTCGAAGGTTCGCCCGTCGATGTCGAGATCGAGCTGGTCGACGTCTCGGCCTGACCTGTCAGGCGGGTCGCAGTCCGGCTCGCAAGGACTGCAGGCGCATGCCTAGGGTCCGCGCTGCAACGTTCCACCTCGGAGGCACACATGAAGTTCGGATTGGCATTCGCCAGCAGCATCGCCATCGACGGTGAGACCGCACTCGACATCTGCAGGCGGGCCGAGGCAGCCGGTTTCGAGTCGATCTGGGGCGGCGAACACGTGGTGCTGCCCACCACCATCGAGTCCCCCTACCCGTATACAGCCGATGGCAAGATCCCCGCCGAGCCCGACACTCCGATCCCTGATCCACTGATCTGGCTGGCCTTCGCGGCCGCTGCCGCACCGACGCTGCGGCTCGGCACCTGCATCCTGATCGTGCCGCAACGCAACCCGCTGGTGCTGGCCAAGGAGCTCGCCACGCTCGATCGTCTGTCGGGTGGTCGGGTGGAGCTCGGGCTCGGGGTGGGCTGGATGAAAGAGGAGTTCGATGCGCTCGGGGTGTCGTGGGAACGGCGCGGCGCTCGCAACGACGAATACGTCGCCGCGATGCGAGCCCTGTGGGCCGGTCCGCACGCCGAGTTCCACGGCGACTTCGTCGATTTCCCGCCGGTCACGTGCAGCCCGAGGCCGGTGCAGTCCTCGATCCCGATCCTGGTGGGCGGCGACACCGATGCCGCGATCAAGCGTGCCGTCAGGATCGCCGATGGGTACTTCCCCGGCGAAGGTGATGCCGAGCGTCTGGGCGGACTGATCGCGCGGCTGCGTGCCGCTGCCGACGCCGGCGGGCGCGACCCCGACAGCATCGAGGTCAACGCGATGTTCGGCGTGCAGATGGCAGACCCGATCGCCGGTGTCGAACAACTCGCTGCGCTCGGTGTGGGGCGTGTGATGATCCCGGCGTTCTTCTTCGCCGGTCCGGGTGGCCTCGACCGTCTCAGCGAGTTCGGCGAGCGAGTCATCCTGCCTGCCGCCAGCTGAACACCGGCACCTGAACACCGGCCTCCCGGGCCCGTTCCGATCTACAGACATCCATCTCACAACAGGAGCAAGTCGTGCACAGTTTCGATCTGAAGGGCAAAGTCGCCGTCGTCACCGGAGGCGGCCAAGGAATCGGCGAAGGCATCGCCAAGACCTATGCCGAGGCGGGCGCCTCGGTCGTGGTGGCAGCTCGGCACGTCGACCGCATCCAACGGGTCACCGACGAGATCGTCGCGGCCGGCGGTCAGGCGATCGCCGTGGCCACCGACGTCACCGACCGCGCTGCGCTCGAGGCACTGGCCGACGCGGCCGTGAACACCTTCGGTGGACTCGACGTGTGGGTGAACAACGCAGGCGGATCCACGGTTCGCACGCCGTTGCGCCAGCTGTCCGAGGCCGACTGGGATGCCTGCATCCGGCTGAACCTGACGGCTGTCTGGATCGCATCGATGATCGCGGCAGACCGGATGACCAATGGCGGCACGATCATCAACGTCACCTCCCCAGCGGCCACACGGGGCGTGCCCGGCAGCGGTCACTACGGTGCTGCCAAAGCTGGCGTGAACTCGCTGACGATGACGATGGCCTTGGAGTTGGCTCCGACGATTCGGGTGAACGGCGTCGCCCCGGGCTACGTGCCCACCGAGGTGATGATGACCGCGCTCGACATGGACGTGCCCGATCTGGAGAAGCTTGCTCAGGCTCGGATCCCGCTCAAGCGGTTGGGCACCCCCGACGACATCGCCGCGGCAGCGCTGTACCTGGCGTGCGACGGCGGCGCCTGGGTGACCGGCCAGACCATCACGGTCGCCGGCGGTCTCTGACCCGTCAGCAGTGTGTGACAGCCCGCGGATCAGCCGCACGGCTGCACGGGACCACCGTCCCGGGTCGGTGCGGGGTCCCGCGGCAATTCGGCTTCCGTCTGAGTTCGCCGTTAACGAACCGCGTTCCGGCGTTCCCTGTACACCACGATGGAGGTCGTGGGACAGTTGCGCGTCGAGGTCGTCTACCGCCGCGAACACGCGCGCCTGTGGCGATCGTTGCTGGCGTTCACGGGCGATCCCGACGTTGCCAGCGATGCTGAGTCCGAAGCATTCGCCCAGGTGCTCCGACGTGGTGATGCTGTCGAAGACGTGTCCGCGTGGGTGTGGCGTTCCGCGTTCCGCATTGCGCTCGGACTGCTGGGCAAGGAGCGGTCGCACGCCGATGCCGCCCGCCGTCTGGCGGCCGACGCCCGCATCGAGCACTCCGTCGCCGAGTTCCTCGCATTGCTCGGCACCCTCAGCGACCAACAGCGCGCGTGCGTGGTGCTTCGCTACACCGGCGGGTTCACGAGCGAGGAGATCGCCGCGATGATCGGCTCCTCGGCCGGCACCGTGAGGGTGCAGTTGCATCGCGCCCACGCATCGCTTCGAGCCGCGCTCGACCCGAACGAGATCGAGCGGAGGCTCGGATGACCGACCATCGCCGCGAGATCGAACCGGAGATCGACCCGGTGCTGACCGGCCGCTTCAGTGCGCTGGCCACTGTCGATGTTCCGGACGTGTGGGCCGATGCGACGGCTCGCAGCCGGGCATCGAAGTCGCTCTCGGACTCGCAGCGCTCGCCGAGCGTCGACGTTGCCGTCACACCGGTCGAACCGCGCCGGCGCCGCTCCATTGCCCCGTGGGTCGCTCGCCTTGCGGCCGTGGCCGCCCTGGTCGGCGTCATCGCTCTCATCGCTGCCGTCCGCCGGCCGATCACGCAGGCGCCGAACTCGGCCCCGACGACCACTCAACCGGCGCTCACCATCAGCCCCGCGAGCGTGGTCGTCGACCGGGATCGCTCCACGATCGAGATCGAGATCGCCTATCGAGCCGAGGACGACGACGGATCGGTGCCGAACGCCGTGTACGTGCTCCGAGAGGGCGCTGCCTTCCCAGAGGCGATCACGTTCACCGGGTGCCTCGCCCGCGACGACGTCCAGACCAAGCTCATCCAGCCGTCGTATGTGGTCGAGGCCGGCGTCACCGAGGCCACCGAGTGCGGCATCGGCAGCATCGCTCTCGCTCCGGGCGACCGAGCGACGATCACCATCACCACGACCGTCCTCCCGGCAGGTGCGTACCGGGTTGCGCTCGGCGGCTGGAGCTCCGACCTGTTCGAAGTGCGTGCCCCATCACCGACGACCACCGTGGTCGCACAGGTTCCCTCCCTGCCCGCAGAGCAACCACAGTTCACCGAGCTCTCGCTGCAGGAGTTGCCGGACGGATACTCGTTCGAGTCGGCGGTCCGTGACGACACCGGCGACATCCAGGTAGGCATGGTGAGGTTCGTTGGTCCTGCGGGCCAACCCGATCTGGTGCTCATCCTGCGCGCCACTCCCGACTTCTTCGCGACCCCCATCGAGCTGGGCCGTGAGACGTGGCCGGTGAACGGCCGAACGGTCGTCAACGACGGCGAAGGTGACGGAAGATGCCTGCCGGATGTGTGTTCCGTGGGGGTGCAGTGGGACGACACGACGGCCGTGTCGGTGATGTGGTGGGCGCCGGTGGACGCTGGGGTCGAGCTGGGCCCCGAGCACACGCACGAGTCGCTCGTGGTGATCGCCGCCACATTGATGGATGTGGCGAGCGACTTCTACACCGATGGTTCGATCGCGCCCGACGAGGCATGATCGCGCGACGACGTGCGCACCGGTGTGCGGAGGTGCATTGACAGATCGCCGTTCCTCCGCACGTTCGGCACCATGAACTGGATGGGTCCGAGGTCGGGTGGAGTCGGTGTGCTCGATGCACCGACATCGCAGCGCGACCCCCGAACTGCCCGGCCGTGGTTGCCCGTCCGACGCCATCGTCGGCATACGGCCGACGCAGCCGGACTGCCCGCGAGGCCCGCGTTCGACGAGATCGCAACCGAGGCCACTTCCTCGTTCCGAAGCCAAGCGATCGGCATGCGCTGCGGGAAGGGACACGATGCGGCCGCCAAGGTGCGAGTGGTCTTCAGCTCTGCCGCACACATCAGCCTGCCATCGCAGCTCGAGGTGTGGGTGCTGTTGGGTGACGTCGAGGAGTCACGCATTCCACCACGGTGGGATCCGACCCAAGTGCTGGCCGACGTGCAGTTGACGGCATGGGCGCTCGAGTTGCGAGCGGCCGCTCTCGGGCACCTCTTCGCACTCGACTGGCCCGACGTCGACAGCGTGGTCGTGCGCATCGACGCCGCAGAACGCGTCGAGCGTCGCGGCGGTTGGAGCTACATCGTCGCCACCGCCGCCTGACGCATGCTCACGGCACGAACAGGCACTTCCCCGCCGGGCCGGCCGCGGCGAGATCGGCGATCTCGGTCGCCGTCAACTCCCGCTCCCACACCGAGGGTTCGTCGATGATGCCTCGGTAACGGAACGGATCCCCGAGGCCGCTCTTGCTGCCGATTCGAAACGGAACGCTGCTCGCAGCGTTGAGCGAGCCGCCTTGAGACGCTCTGGAGGCAACGAGTGATCCATCGATGTACAGCTTGATCGACGTCTGCCCCCAGGTGGCCGCAATGTGATGGAAGGTGCCATCGAGGAGCGTGGCAGCCGGTGCCCGCAGTTCGTCGGGGCGCTGCGTGGTGAGTTCATCGGTCTCGAACACGAGGTCGCCGAGGGGTGTCAACGACAGCGAGTACGAACGCGCCGAGTCGTCGGTGCTCGGGAAGCTCCACCTGCCCATCAGCACCTGCATCGTGCCAGCCGACGGCGCCGGCTTCACCCACGCCTCGACACTCGCCGTCGAGCCGACGATGCCAAGCGTGTTGCTCGACAGCGAACTCGTGCTGCTGGTCTGGAACCCACGGCCCACGACAGCCGCCGTGAACGACGTCGATCCGGTGAGCGTCGGCCCGTTGGTCGCCGTCAACGTGTCGTTGGCCGACCACCATCCGAGCAGACCGGCTCCGTCGAGCGCAGCGCATGGGACCGCAACCGCGGCAAACAGGCTCGGAGCACTCAGATCGAGCAGCGGCTCGCGGACCCCGTCACCCGAGTCGTCGGACCATTGGTCGTTGCCAGCAGACAGCAGAGTTGCAGAGAGCGCCTGCACGCCTGCGGCGGTCGACGGGTTGTTTGCACGGGCGAGCAGCGCCAGCGCGCCAGCGACGTGAGGTGCCGCCATGCTGGTGCCGCTCAGCTCCCCGTAGCCACCACGTTCGATCGGCACCGTCGATCGGATGCAGCTCCCGGGTGCGGCGATGTCGATCACGGAGCCCCAGTTCGAGAAGTCGGCCAAGGTGTCGTCCTGATCGAAGCGGCAGGTGGGAGAGCCGAGACCGCCCGGGCGTCCATCGAAGTCGGCGAGTGCGCTCACGGTCATCACGTTGTTGAACGACGCCGGGCTGTAGC
>JANNQK010000173.1:0-2562 GCA_031400715.1 Actinomycetes bacterium
GCCGCTCGCGCACCTGGATCAGTGCCTCGACGTTGGTGAGGCCGCTCTCACTCGTGAGATCGGCGTGGGTGCGGATCGCCGTGCACCCGTTGGCGAGCAACAGACGAGCAGCTCGCTCGCCTCGCTCGACGATGTCGTCGAAGGTGATCAGGTGGCTGTGGCGCTGCATCGCCATGATGGCCCCCATCAGATCACCCGTCGGGTTCTCGACCCGTTCGGCCAGGAACGCCTTGTCGAGGTGGGCGTGGGGCTCGGCGAAGGCAGGAAGGACGAGCCACCCCTGCTCGGGCGTGAGCCGTTCGAGCAGGCCGGCGACGTCGACCGGTGTGCCGCTGTGTGGTGTCGTCATCGGGCCGCCGAGCTCACACCATCGGGCGACCGCTGATGGGCCTGCGTTCGATCGGTTCGCCGAGGCGCGGGAACACCTCTTCGACCACGAGGTGCATCTGCTCGTTCATCTCGTCGCGAGTGAGACCAGGGAGGTCGAAGAAGAAACAGATGTGCTTCAGGTCGAGGAGATCGCGCCAGAAGCCGATGGCGTCGACAGCGTCGTCGATCGAGCCGATGACCTGGATCTTCTCGCGATTGCTCTCCTCGACCGTGGGCTGATGATCGAACGCGACCTTCGAGCCGTCGGGGTTGCGGTAGCTGTTGAACCGCCCATACGGCGAGAGGAACTTCACGAACTCGTCGTGGCCCGGCTTGCCCTTGCGCATCGCCGCTTCGCGCGTGCGTCCGACATGCAGGTTCAGGACGAGACACCGGTCCTCGCCGGGGCCGACCGGCGTGCCCACCTCCTCGCGGATCTCGGCGTATCGGTCCCACTTGGCCTTCTGGCTCTCCGCGTTGGTGAGCCAGTAGATCGCCTTGTGGCCGACGCGAGGGACGTACTCGATCGTCTCGGGCGAGGTGACCGGTTGGTAGATGTCGTCATGGCGAAGTGGCTTGGGGATCAGCGTCAGTTCCTGGACGACGGTGCCGCGATCGGGCACGTCATCGGGCGGGAAGACGAACTGCTTGCCCCGGTAGCTGAAGCTGTCGTTGTACCAGGCCAGCTTGATCACCTCGAGCGCCTCTTCGAAGATCTCGCGGTTGATCCGGTCGTGTTCGGCCGACATCGCGTTGTCGCCGCTGGCCACCACCGTGCCGAGAGCCCACGCTTCGCGGGGCACGGTCCCGCGCCCGACACCGAACTCCATCCGACCGCCCGTCACGATGTCGGCGAGTGCGAAGTCCTCGGCGAGCCGGAGCGGGTGCCACTGCGGCACCACGTTGAACATCTGGCCGAGGCGGAGGTCGGTCGTGACGCTGGCCAGGTGTTGACCGAACATGATCAGGTTCGGCAGCACCTCGTAGCCCTCGTACTGGAAGTGGTGCTCGGTCAGCCACATCGTGTCGAAGCCCAACCGATCGGCTGTCTTGGCCCAGTCGACGAGGTTCTCGTAGCACGCGAGCACCGCGTCGTTGCCGAACCGACGACTGGTGGCCGGCACCAGCGGATCGCCGGCGTCCGGCATTGGCACGGTGCAGAAGAAGTTCGTGTCGACACGCATGAACGCGAACGCTACCCGTGGGTCGCCGGTCGCCCGGTCTCGAAGCCGATGTCCGACCGGAGTTCACATGGCGGCAACAGATCCGACGCGGGTGCGCGGATCTGCGGCTCCGCTCAACATGCCGTCGTCGCCGATGACGATCGCGTGGGCGTGGCCGAAGTCGCTCGACCACGACGGTGAGCTCTGCACCTCGTGGCCGAGCTCCACCAGGTGGGCGCGCCAGTCGTCCGGCACGTGCCCCTCCAGCAGCACGTGCGGTCCACCGGCACCGGTCCAGGTGTCGAACCCGGTGACCGGCCCGTCGAGGATCCAGCGCCCGGCATTGATCGCGACCGCCGGGCTCTGCCCGTGCAGGAACAATCGCGCCGCGAGCTGCAGCAGGATCTGAGGCTGTGCGTCGCCGCCCATCGTGCCGAACACCGCCCGAAGCGACCCGGCGTCGCCCGTCGCCATTGCCGGGGAGAGCGTGTGGGGCGGGCGGCGACCTGGTGCGATCTCCGCCGGATGGCCGACCTCGAGCGAGAAGCCGAGACCCCGGTTGTGCAGGTTGATGCCGGTGGTTGGTTCGACCAGCCAGGAACCGAATCCTGACGCGTTCGACTGGATGAGCGAGACCCCCATTCGACCGGCGTCGACCGTGCACAGATAGGTGGTGTCGCCCTGATGCTGCCGGGGCGTGAGACGCGAGGCGCGGTGCGGGTCGATGTCGGCCAGACGCTCTGCGATCGCGTGGAGCAGCCGCCCGCCGTCGGCTCGGTCGTGGAGCAGCTCGGGCCTGTCCCGGCCGGCGACCTTGGCTGCCTCGATCAGCAGGTGGGCCCACCGTGGATCGTCGGGGTCGCCCGGGAGCCCGAGCCGTTCGGCGAGGGACGCGGCACCAAGGGTGAGGTAGCCCTGTGAGTTCGGCGGGATGGTGTGCAGCACGCGGCCGAAGGCCTGCAGCGACAACGGCGCCATCCACTCGGCACCTGGAGTGGCGAGATCGCTGTCGGCGTACCAACCGCCACCC
>JANNQK010000174.1:0-9415 GCA_031400715.1 Actinomycetes bacterium
CCCTTGCCCTCCACCTTCTGACGCTCCGGCAACGGCATCACCTCGTCGATGCTCAGGGTTCCGTCGGCGGCGACGGTGAACCGGATCCAAGCCCCCGTGCCGTCGCAGAGGGTGCCCTTCCACTCCTGTTGGCCGACAGCGTCGACACCGGTGAACGACGTCTTGATCTTCGACAGCGAGATCTGCACCTTCGCCTCGCCAGCGCCTTCGTCGCTGTCGTCGCCGTCTTCGTCGTCGTCGGTCTCCACTTTGGCCTTGATGGTCAGCCAACGGCTCTGGCCGTCCTGGCTGAAGCGGATGGCGACCTTCGCCTCGCGCTCGCCTGCGTCACCGGCATCATCACCGTCGTCCCCGGTCGATCTCTTGACCTCACCGATCTCGAAGTTCGGGCCGCTGACGGCACCGACGATGATGTTCGGGGAGCCCCCGTCGTCGACGATCTCGAACGCCACACTTCCGGGCACGCCCGGGAACACCTCGCCGTTCCAGCCGCCGAGCCCCAGGATGTCGGCGAGTGAGCCGGCACGGGCCTCCACGCGCTGACCGCCGTTCCTCGACTTCACGACCACCTTGGCCGATCCGTCTTCGTTCACGAACACGACCTTGTTCGGGCGGTCGGCGACGGCGGTGAAGCCGTCGGCCTCGTTCAGCGTCACGCTCGACAGTGCGCCCCCGGGACCGGTGGTGATGTCGACCGTGAGACCGGCGCCGAACAGCGGCAGGGTGAAACTTGCCGGAGCAGCCACCGGAGCAGCCACCGGAGCAGCCGCTGGCGCAGCGATCGGCGTCGCGGGGTCGGGGCGCGCCCCCTCGGTGGTCACCGGAGCGGTGAGGTCGGGGGTCACGGGCGGAGCGGTGAGGTCGGCGTGCGCAACCGTGGTGCCGAGCAGTGCCAGCAACGCACCCGACACAGCGAGGGCCGTCAACCTGCGCGCAACCGGCGCATGCCGCCGGTCGTGTGGAATCGTGGATGTCATCGGATCTCCCAAGGGTTCGACCGCGCCTGCGGCGGCTGTTCACCCGGCGAGTTGCGGGGCGTCAACGCAGGACACGTGGTACATCGGACCGAGGTTTGGCAACACTGAGCGGTCTTGTGACTACCTTGCGAGACCAAACACCCACCGTGGTGGGGCGATCAGGCGAGATCAGGGCAGTGCGCCGACCGACGCCAGTGCCAGGCGCAACAAGCGGTCGTGGCCCTGGGTCATCTCGCGGCGAACCGCCCCGCTGACCGCCTCCGCTGGCGCGTACCACACCAACTCCAGTGCCTGCTGCGTGGGTTGGCAGTCGCCCGCGACCGGCACGACGTACGCCAGGCTGACGGCGTGGTGGCGCGGATCGTGGAATCCGCTCACCTCCGGGTCGGGGAAGTACTCCACCACCGTGAACGGCGACGGGCTGGGCGGAATCTGCGGCAGGGCCACGGGGCCGAGGTCCTTCTCGAGGTGGCGGAGCAGCGCATCCCGGATCCGTTCGCCGTAGAGCACACGACCGCTCACGATCAGTCGGCTCAGCGAGCCGTCGGCGGCCTGACGGAGCAGGAGTCCCACGCTGACCACGTTGCCCAGGTCGTCGACCCGCACGGGCACGGCATCGACGTACACGAGAGGCACGTTGGCGCGGATGTTCTGGAGGGTCTCGTTGTCGAGCCAGCCGGTCTTGATGTCGAGTTGATCGCTCACGTAGGTCCTGTGAAGTAGCCGTTCACGTCGATGATGACATGTGTGGTCTGGTTCACGAAGGTATTCAATGCGCCGCCGGCCGACAAACGCACGATGCCAGCGTTCGCACGGGGATCGAATGCCGGGTAGTTGAGGTTCGAGATCAGTGGCTGACCGGTGTCCGCCGGAAACACGGTGAGGTACCCCGCACCGGCCGCACTGTCCGAGGTGAGGTTCATCGACACCGCGCTCGCACCGATGGGGATGCCACCTCCGCCGATCTGGATGACGCGGTTGGTGACGGTGGGATGGATGCCGGCGCCAGCACGGCTGTCATACGCGCGGCTGGGAGTGAGCGGGACGAACA
The DNA here is from genome assembly GCA_031400715.1 of Actinomycetes bacterium. Taxonomy (GTDB): domain Bacteria; phylum Actinomycetota; class Acidimicrobiia; order Acidimicrobiales; family Ilumatobacteraceae; genus VFMC01. The sequence continues at coordinate 2,029 of JANNQK010000174.1, forward strand.
GGCCTGCGCTCCCCGGCGGCGTCGCCGCTCCCGTGATCCAACCCATCAGGTCGACGACGAGATGGGTGCTGGTGCTGGCGAGCACACTGATCGAACCATCGGGTCCCACGGGAACGATGCTGAGCGTGCCCGACGCGATCCCGGCCACGAAGTTGCCGTTGGAGGTGGTGAGGCCGGTGGCGCCGGTGGCCTGGGCGCGCAGGAAGCCGCTGCCCACCGCCTGGTCGGCGACGACGTTCACCACCGCAGCCGACGCTCCAGCGGGGATGCCCACCACCCGGACGCTCTCGCCCGCGGAGGGTCGGTGAGGCGTCCACTCCGGAGGCACCGGACCGGACGACTCTGGCCGCGTGTCGAGCACGCGCACCGGGTCGACCGCCACGAACCGCCCGGCGGTGACCGTGGGCGTGGCGACCGGGACGAAGCTGCCCAGCAGGTCGACCACGACGTTTCCTCCGGCGAACAGGTAGAGCGTCACGGCGCCACCCGCGCCGACGGGCACGATCGCAAAGTTGGGTTGCACCTGGCCTGGCGTAGCGACGTTCAACGTGGACGACCCGCCGAGGGTTCCCTGCAGCGCCGGTACCACCTGCACGTAGCCCGGCACGGACGTATCGGTCGAGACGACGTTCAACGCGATCGCCGACGCGCCGCCGGCCGGGACGGTGAGGTCGATCACCGTGAACGAGGGGTGCGGGCCGACCGGGGCGCCCGGCGTCGCCATGGCTGCCCGGGTGTCGAGCACGCGGACGGGGGTGGCCAGCGGCTCGTATCGCGCCGGGCGGGCATCGATCGTCGGCGCGGGCGGTGGCGGCAGGTTCAATCGGCCCGACCCGAAGGTGTTGTCGGCGCCGGGGCTGCCGAGATCGGTGACGAGGTGCTTCGTCAGCGCGGCGAGATGTGGCCCACTGATGGCGAGACCGCGACCGAGGAGGAGGGCGGCGAAGCCTGCGCCAGATGGCGACGCGGCGCTGGTGCCGTTGAAGCATTGGACCGACGGCCCGTAGCGGGCCGGGCTGTAGATGCTGCTCTTGACGCAACTCGGTGCGGTGACGTCGGGTTTGATGCGTCCGTCGTTGGTGGGACCCTGCGACGAGTAGTTGCCGATGCTGCCACTCGTCGCCGGATCGACGGCTCCTACCGAGACGAGCGACGCGTTGCGCGAGTCGACGACCGGCTTGGCCGCGCTGAACGCCGCTTGGCTGTACTCGAGGTCGCCGGCGAACAGCGCGACCTCCATGACGTCGGGGCTGGCGTCGCCGCCCACGACGAGGCGCTTGATCTTCACCGAGACCGAGCCCGGGCACGCGAACACGTCTGCTGCCTCGAGCGGTGGCGCACCAGCGGTCTGGCGGTCGTTGACGAAGTCGACGAGGAGGCCCGTGCCGTTGTAGAACTCGATCTGGTAGTCGGTGACGGCGTTGGGTGCCTTGTTCCAGTCGGACCACCGGATGCCATCGAACCCGACGCAGCCGCTTCGATCGCCGGCGATGAACAGTGTGGTGTCGACGCCGGGTCCGGCGAGGAAGTCGATGTAGCCGGCCGCATCGACGCCCTCGGTGTAACGACCGTACGAACCGGCAGCGTCGTTGCCGGCCGAGTTGAACCAGGTGATGCCCTTCGTGGCCGCATAGTCGACCACGGCCGCGAGTGGGCCGGTGCCGTCTCCAGGTCCGTCGTACGCGGCGCCGAGCGAGCGGGTGATGATCTGCACGCCGTTGGCCGCGAACCAGTCGATCGCGGCGCGTAGGTCGCTGGCGGTGCCCACGGTGGCCAGCCACAGTTCGGCGTCGGGGGCCATGTCCTTCACCACTTCGGCGACAGCGACGCCGTGCTCGTCGCCCGACGCACCACCTGCGGAGCAGAACCCCGACCCCGAGCTATCGAGGCAGAAGCGCCTGTCGCTGGTGGGGAACGCGCCGTGCTCGTTGACGTTCCACAGGGTGAGGTCGAAGAAGTCGACGATGCCCACACGCACACCGGCGCCTCGAATGCCCGCGTCGTGCCACGACTTCGCGTTCGTGACGGCGATGTTCTCCCCGGTGACCGCACCGAACTCGGTGCGGGGCGATGCCTCGGCCAACGCGTCGACCGGGCGGTTGGCGATCAGCGGCCGTCGGACGCTGTCGGCGTCGTCGGCCGCGGCGAGGTCGTCGACCCGCGACGCAGCGATCGACACCTGCACCAGTTCGCCGGGAACCGATCCGGTGATCACGCCACCGAGTTCCTTCGCCGCGGCTCGTGCCCCGGCGATGTCGTCGGTGAGCACCTCGACCGCGATGCGCTCGCCGGGCGTCGCCGTGTCGAGTGCATCGAGCAGTGCCGGGTCGGTGACGGCATCGTCGTCGGTGACCGTCGAGTCCGGTGCTGGGGGTGCCGCGCTCGCACTCGCCGGCCATGCGGCGAACATCGCACAGCACGCCACCATGCCGACGCGCCGCGAGCGAGCGGTCGGCGTGCGTGGGCGAGTGCCCTGGAACGTCATCGTCAGCGCCACCGGCGCCGTCGCGCCGGTGGCGTCTTCGGAAGGGTTCGCGGCAGGGCCGGCGCGATCACGTCGGCACCGGCGAGCGACACTCGGATGCCGTCGGTATCGATGTCGACCGGATCGCTGCTGGCCGTCACCACCACCGGGATCTCCTCGCGTGGCTTGCGGCCGTTCACCAACTGATCGATGCCGAGCATGCCGGCTGCCAGCATGCCCCCGGCAGCCCCGTGGCGCTGCTTGGCATGAGCGATCCGGGAGGCCTGATCGCCGCCGGCATCGAACGGCGTCACGTTCGTGGAGATCCCGCTGTCGTCCGGATCGCTGTCGTCCGGATCACCGTCCGGATCACCGGCCGGATCGAAGGCCGGCACCACTGACAGATCGGGATCGATGTCGTCGTCGGAGGACCGGGACGAGTGGTCGAGATCGGGTGCTCCGCCCATGGGTGACGAATCTACCGGGAACGACCAATCATGGGGTATCGCGCGATCGCACAAGCGTTGTCATTACTGTTTCTCACGTGGTAGAGGGGGATGCGATCCATCGGGCGGCCGCCGCCCTGCGCACGGCTCTGGTCGGCCGCCCCATCACGCGCTTCGAGTCACCCGTCCTCGAAGGGCCCCCACCGGCGATCGGGCGCATCGTCGAGCGAGTCGAGAGCCACGGCAAGCACCTCGAGATCGTCTGGGACGATGGTCTCATCCTCCACTCGAACCTGAGGCTCAATGGCTCGTGGCACCTCTACCGCCACGGTGAGCGTTGGCGTCGCCCGGGCACGCAGATGAGGGCAGAGGTGCACTCCGCCGACTGGATCGCGGTGTGCTTCAACGCCCCGATCATCGAGACGTATCGCGAGTTCGATCGGTTCCGCCATCCCGGGTTCGGACCCCACGGCCCCGACCTGAGCCGACCCGACGCCGATCTCGACGAGAGCATCAACCGGCTATACCACTATCACGACCAGTTGGCACCGGTGAGCGACGCGCTGCTCGACCAACATGTCGCCAACGGCATCGGCAACGTGTATCGCTGCGAGGTGCTGTGGGCGTGCGGGTTCCATCCATTCGCTCCGGTGTCGGCGCTCGATGCCGACGATTGCTCGTTCGTGATCACCACCGCCGCTGCGTTGCTGCGGTCGAAGCTTCGCCACAGCCCTCGGGTGACGGCGTCGATCACGCAGCCCGGCTCGTTCGTGCGCGGCGACCTCGCCGTCTACGGCCGCAACGGGCAGCGGTGTGCGCGGTGCGGCGACACCATCCAGGTGTGCCAACCAGCGGTGAACGATCGATTGCTCTACTGGTGCCCTGGTTGCCAGGTACATCGTTCGCTCGACACCATGCAGCTCGTCGGCCACGACGCGGTCCGCGAGATGGATCCGCATCCGGCCGCCGCGAGGTTCTTGAGCAACCTGCCCTGGCGTCGCAGTCACCCGCTCGCCGGCTGATTCTCCCCCGAGCTCCCGGTCGAGCTCCCGGTCGAAGGCACGGTCGAGATCCCGCTCGAGCTCCCGTGCTCGAACGCCGAGTCACCGTGCCTGCGCGAGTTCAGCGCTTGCGAGCGCGAGCCGCCTTCGTGTTGTCCTTCGGTCGGCGCAGCTCCTTGCGCTTCACGAATCGCAATCCGCTCCAGGTGTCATCGATCGCACACTCCTTGTTGTCGACCCAACCGGTCCGCAGGATCTCGGCGCGCAGGACGTCTTCGGTGATGTCGGTCTCGACGCCGGAGGTGCGCTTCGGCCATGCGATCCACACGGCTCCGTCGGGCGGGAGCGGTGCTGTCAGCTTCGGCCAGTCGGCCTTCAGCACGATGCGTTGCGTGTAGAAGGCGATCACGATGTCGAGCGGTGGCATCAACGACTGCTGCCACACGGCACCGCCGAGTCCGCCGTCGGCGTCGAGCAACCCGGCGAAGTGGTCGGGGGCGCGGCGCACGGTGAACACCTTGTCGTCGGCGAGCCCGAGCTTCTTTGCCAGGGGGGTGGTGGAGTATCCGGCGCTCATGATGCCGCTCTCAGGCCGGCGTTGCTCAGCACCTTGTCGACGTCGATGCGGACCACCACACGATCGTCGCGCACCTTGGGCTGTCGGTAGCGCACCGCGTATGCCGCGACCGCAGTGGCCACATCGTCGGCGTCCGCGCTCACCTCGCTCGTTCCTTCGAAGGTGATCCACCGTCCGCCGTCCACCTGGCACACCGCGGCGCGCGCTCCCACCCTGGCGTGTGCCGCCTTAGCCGACGTGGCGAAGGTGATCACCCGCACCACTCCGAGATCGTGGTCGTAGGTGAAGCCGACCGGCACCACGTGCGGGCTGCCGTCGACCCGAAGGGTGGTGAGCGTGGCGAGGTGCCGCTCGGTGAGGAACTCGAGCACCGCGGCGCTCAGGGATTGCTGCATCCGCACATCATGCCGCCGTCACCCCAGAACCCATCGCGATGAGAGATGAGTGCCGGTGGGCCGCCTATCTCTCATCGCGCCGACCGCCTGCCCCAAGGCGATGAGAGATGAGGGCGCGTGGGCCACTCATCTCTCATCGTGGGGTTTCTGGGGTCAGGTGGTGGCGATGGCTTGGAGGACGTCGGCGTTGGCCGCCCGCCGGGCCGGGAACCATGCCGCCAGCACCGTCAGCGCGATCGACGCCAGGACGAAGATCACGATGGACGTGACCGACACACTGAAGGTGGTGAGGCCCTGATCCGACAGCGCTTTCACGACGATCCAGCCGAGGGCCAGGCCGAGCGCCGTGCCCATCAACGCCCCGAGCACGCCGGTGATCATCGCCTCCCACCGGATGCTGCTGCGCACCTGCGGACGGGTCATGCCGATCGCCCGCACCAGACCGAGCTCACGGCGGCGCTCGTAGACGGCGAGCAGGAGCGTGATCACGATGCCGAGCACCGCGATGAAGACCGACATCAGCAGCAGTGCGTAGATGAAGTTGAGGAACCCGTCCACCTGCGACGACTGAGAATCGATGAACTCGGCCCGCGTCTCGAGCTTGGCGGTGGGGTAGTTGTCGGAGACGGTGCGGATGGCCGTCTCGGCCTCGTCGGCAGACAGGCCGGGGGCGGACTCGATCAGCACCTGAGCGGTGAAGATGTCGCCTGGCTGCCCGTCGAACAGCTCGCGAGCCACGATCACGTTGCTGAAGTCGTCTCGCTCGAACGTGCCGACGAGGGTGAGATCGCGGGTCTCCTGATTCAGGAAGACGACGCGCAACGTGTCACCCACCTCGAGACCATCACGCTCGGCCTTGTCGTCGGACAACAGGATGCTGTTCCCGTCGAGGCCTTCCCATCCGCCGGCACTGAACGGGAGATCGAACAGACCGGCGGCGCGCTCCGGGTCGACCGTGAGCACCTGCTTGCCGACCGGCTCGCCCTCCTCGATCAGCTGGATCGCGCCGACACCGATACCGACCGCATTGGCGACCTCGGGGAGCTCGTTGAGCTCGTCGGTGAGCTTCTCGGGCAGGCCGCCGAAACCCTGATCGCTGGTGCCGATCGTGAAGTCCCCGGTGAACTGCTCGCCGATGGCCTCGCGGATCGAGGTCTTGATCGACGATCCGAGCGTGGACACACCGATCAGCAGGGCGAGGCCGATCGCCAGTGCGCCAGCCGTGAGCGCGGTGCGCTTCGGGTTCGTGGCAGCGTTGCGGCCGGCGATCTCGCCCGACACTCCGCGTATCGCCGTGAGCGGCCTGGTGACGATCCTCGAGACCGGCGCGGCGAGCAGCGGGCCAACCGTCACGAGCCCGGCGAACAGCCCCGCGATGCCAGGTCCGAGCCAGATCGCACTGCCGGTGACACCGAGTGCTGTGAACGCGATGGCCGCGACGAGCATCAGTGCTCCGGCGATCAGGCGGCCACGGCTGAGCGCCGATCGATCGACAGCGACGTCTCTCATGGCGGCGAGCGGTGGCACCCGGCCGGAGCGAATGGCGGGTGCGATCGCACAGACGAGGGTGACGAAGACGCCCACGAGCACGCTCACGACGAGCACCCATGGCTTGATGGTGAGAGCGGTGTCGGACGGGCCGAAACCGGTCGCGGTCAACAGCTTGATGATCACCGTCGCCAATCCGACACCGCCGACGAAGCCGAGAAGACCGCCGACGAGGCCGACCACGATCGCTTCGACGAACAGCACGCGTGTGACCTGACCACGGCTGGCCCCAATCGCTCGCAACAGAGCGTTTTCGCGCTGGCGCTGGGCGGCGCTGATGCTGAACACGTTGTAGATGATGAAGCTGCCGACGAACAGCGAGATCACCGCGAAGATGGTGAGGAAGATCGTGAAGAACTGCAGACCCTCCTGCACGGCGGTCTGGTTCTCCTCGGTGATCTCCTGTCCGGTCAGCGCCTCGATGTCGCGCCCGGCGTACTGCTGCTCGACCAGTTCGGTCAGCGCCTCGTCGGTGATCGAGCCATCGCTCACCACGGCGATCGAGTCGACCAGACCTGGCTGGCCGATCACGAACTCCTGAGCGGTGGGCAGATCGAACAACGCCCATGTCGCCCCGCCCGAGGTGTCGGAGCCGGCGAATGTGGCGATCCCCGACACCGTGAAGTCGCCGACGCCGGTCTGGCTCGTCACCTGAATGGTGTCGCCGAGGGCGATGTCGGCCTCCTTCGACGAGCGGCGGTCGATCACCACCTGCGTGCCATCAGCCGGGGCGCTGCCTTCGGCGAGCGACCATGGCGAGCTGGCCGAATCGATCCAGACGCCACCGAACTTCGGCGGCCCGTCCTGGCCGACCGCCGTGCCGTCGGAGGTGGCGATGCGGGCGAAGCCCTGGATGTCGCCTTCTGCTTCGGCGACGCCCGGGAGTGCCCGCACCTCGGCGATCAGGCTGTCGGGTATGCGGTCGCGGGTCTCGGCGCCGAAGTCGGCCTCGATCA
>JANNQK010000175.1:0-45778 GCA_031400715.1 Actinomycetes bacterium
GCAGTTCAACCTCGACGGATCGAAGCTGCAGCAGTTCTGGGCCTACTCACGCGAGTTGGTGTCGGGCAATCTGGGGATCTCGCTCCAGAGCCGCCGTCCGGTGACCACCGAGATCGGCGAGGCGCTGTGGCCCACGATCGCGCTGGTCGGGACCGCGACCACACTGTCGATGGTCGTGGGCGTGCTGGTCGGCATCCGTGCCGGGTGGCGTCGGCGCAGCGCGTTCGATGTGAGCTCCACGACCTTGTCGATGTTCACGTACTCGGTCCCCGACTTCTGGCTGGCGATGCTGTCGCTCGGTCTGTTCTCGGTGCAATTGGGCATCTTCCCGACCGGAGGTCTGGAGGACGCCGGCACCACTGCCAGCGGTCTCGCGCTGCTGGCCGATCGGTTGCACCACATGGCGCTGCCGTGTCTGGTGCTGGCGATCGCGTATGTCGGCGAGTACGCCATCGTGATGCGCTCGTCGATGCTCGACACGGTGCGCGAGGACTACCTGCAGCTGGCGCGGGCCAAGGGTCTGCGCGATGTCGAGGTGCGCCGTCGGCACGCCGTGCCGAACGCCGTCCTGCCGGTCGTGAGCCTCTCCGCGTTGAACTTCGGCTTCGTGCTGTCCGGTTCGATCGCGGTCGAATCGATCTTCTCGTGGCCGGGCCTGGGACAGGCGACCCTCGAAGCGATTCGTGGACCTGACTTCCCGATGCTGCAGGGGCTGTTCCTGCTGTTCTCTGCTGCGGTGATCGCGGCCAACCTGATCGTCGACCTCCTGTACGGCTACCTCGATCCGCGAGTCGGTGGCCGATGACCGTGGTGACCCGCTCCGATGTCCTTCGCCGGTTCCGGCGCGATCGCTTGGCCCTTGCCGGGTTGATCGTGTTGCTCGGCTTCGCGGCGATGGCGTTGCTCGCCCCCTGGTTGGTCGACGACAGCGCGCTCAGTGCGGTGGCCTCGCTCGACAACCCGACCTGGGCGAAGCCGAGTGGCGAGTTCCTCCTCGGCACCGACCATCTCGGCCGCAGTGTCGCCGCGCAGTTCATCGCCGGTTCGCGCGTCAGCCTGTTCGTCGGTCTGATGGCCACCATCTTCACGATCGCGATCGGGTCGGCGGTTGGCATCGTCGCCGGCTTTGCCGGCAAGTGGCTCGATGCGACCTTGATGCGCTTCACCGACTGGTTCCTGGTGATCCCGTTCCTCCCGCTCGCCATCGTGCTGGCCGCCGTGCTGGGCCGAGGCATCTGGAACGTGATCTTCGTCATCTCGATCACGTCGTGGCCGTCGACCGCACGACTCGTTCGCGCGCAGGTGCTCACGGTGAGGGAGCGGCTCTACGTCGATCGCGCTCGCGCCCTCGGTGCGACGCAGCTGCACGTGATCCGACGACACGTGCTGCCCAACGTCGCGCCGCTCATCCTGGCCAGCGCCACGCTCGCCGTGCCGATCTCCATCCTGACCGAGACCACGCTGTCGTTCCTCGGGCTCGGTGACCCGACGCAGGCCTCGTGGGGCAAGACGTTGGAGGAGGCCTTCCAGGCGGGAGCGATCAGTCGCAGCGCGTGGTGGTACTACCTGCCGGCCGGTGTCGGCATCGTGACCGTCGTGCTGGCGTTCACCCTGTTCGGGCGGGCGCTCGAGGAGATCCTCGACCCACGGTTGCGTGATCGATGAGCGCGCTCGAGCTCCGTGACCTCTCGGTGACGTATCGCACCGGCGGCGGTGACGTCCCTGCGGTACGGGGGGTGAGTCTCACGATCGAGGCCGGCGACACGGTGGGTCTGGCGGGAGAATCGGGGTGCGGCAAGAGCACGATCGCCAGTGCCGTGCTGCGGCTCCTCCCGGCGAGCACCAAGGTGGACGGCCAGGTGCTCCTCGACGGAGAGGACGTGTACGAGATGAAGCCGGGTCGGCTGCGTGCCGTTCGGTGGACCAGTGCCGCGATCGTCTTCCAGGGAGCGTTGCACTCGCTCAACCCGGTGCATCGGGTCGGCGCCCAGATCGCGGAGGCCATCCGGCTCCACGGCAGCCTCGACGGTCGGCAGGCTGCGACTCGGGTGGGAGCGTTGCTCGAGCAGGTGGGCATCCCTGCTGCCCGGGCCAGTCACTATCCGCACCAGCTGTCGGGCGGGCAACGTCAACGCGTGCTGATCGCGCTGGCGTTGGCGTGCGAACCGAAGCTGCTGATCGCGGACGAGCCGACGACGGCACTCGACGTGATGGTGCAGGCCCAGGTGCTCGACCTGCTGGCGTCGCTCCAACAGGATCATGGTCTGGCGATGCTGTTCATCACCCACGACCTGTCGGTGCTCACCCACGCATGCCGCCGCCTCGCGGTGATGTATGCGGGCCGCATCGTCGAGACCGGTCTCGGCGTCGACGTCTTCCGCGAGCCGCAGCACCCGTACAGCCGCGCGCTCGCCGGAGCGTTCCCGACGATCGGCGACCCGTCGTCACGCCTGCGGCCGACGGGTCTGGCCGGCGACCCACCCGATCCCTCGGCGCTGCCCTCGGGCTGTCCCTTCCATCTGCGGTGCAGCGTCGCCGAGGACGAGTGTCGCACGACCGACGTGCAGCTACGACAGCTCCCGCAGCTCGGCCCCGACGCGGCCGCAGCGTGTGTGCACGTGGGGCAGCGATGACCTCGCCGCACATTCCACCGATGACCTCACCCAAGGGTTCGGCCGAGGCCGCGTCGCAGGGCGCTCTGTCGGAGACGCTCGTGACGGTCCGCGGCGCACACGTTCGCTTCGGCGCCGCCTCGTCTCCCGTGCGAGCTGTCGACGGGGTCGACCTCGACCTCGGTCGGGGCGAGGTGCTCGCACTCGTCGGCGAGTCGGGCTGCGGCAAGACCACGCTCATCCGCTCGATGATCGGACTCGAACCGCTCGCGTCCGGGTCGATCATCGTCGACGGTCACGAGGTCACTCGGCGTGCACGCGATCTGCGAACGCTGCGTCGGACGGCGCAGATGATCTTCCAGGATCCGACCGGCGCCCTCAACCCCCGGCACACGATCTATGACGCCGTCGCCGAGGGGCTCCGGATCCACAAGGTCCGCGGGGATGAGATGGTGCTGGTCACCTCGGCTCTGGCGAGTGCTGGGCTGCGCCCGGCCGAGCGCTATCTCGGCCGGTACCCGCACGAGCTCTCGGGCGGTCAGCGTCAGCGTGTGCTGATCGCGGCAGCGATGGCGCTCGACCCCGTCGTCCTGCTGGCCGACGAGCCGGTCGCCAGCCTCGACGCTTCCATCCGTGGTGAGATCCTGGCCCTCATGCGCTCGTTCGTCGACGAGCGCGGCGTGAGCATCATCGCCGTCACCCACGACCTCGGTCTGGCGTGGAACATCGCCGACCGAGTGGCGGTGATGTACCTCGGTCGCATCGTCGAGATCGGCCCCACCGAGCAGCTGCTCGCCGACCCGCAGCACCCGTACACCCGAGCACTGTTGAGCGTGGTGCCAGAGACACGTGGTCTCGACCAACAGATCCTGCAGGGCGAGACGCCCGACCCGAGCAAGATCCCTCCGGGCTGTCGGTTCCACCCACGCTGCCCGCTGGTCGCATCCGGCGAAGCGGCCCGGCTGGGCATCGAGGCTCGGTGTCGCGGCGAGGATCCGGTACTCACCGAGCGCGCCGCAGCCCACACCGCCGCCTGCCACGCCTGACCCGCTCGCGGGGTTGGAGGTGTCAGCGGGGGAGGGTTTCGGTCCAGGTGCGCTCGGCGAACTGCTCGCCGTCGCGCGCTGCCGTCAGGGTGAGCGCGAGGTGGAAGGCGTCGCGGTCGCTCCGGATGTGGAGGGTCGATTCGGTGCTGCACACCGTGGTCGATCCGTCGGCGAGCGGCAGTGTGAGGTCGAAGCTCGATCGGCCGCGGGCCCAGCCGTGCGACAGATCGATCGTGCTGATGCCCAACGACCCTTCGTACACGTCGTCGATCACGATGCCGTCGTGGCCCTCATAGCGACCGCCGTACCGACTGTGGACGCGGCTTTCGCGGCCGATCACATCGTGCTCGTATCGCCACTCCACGCCGTCGGCCTCCGTGTCGCTCGGTCCTGGCCCGGGACCGAACTCGTGGCTGAGCGGTGGCAACTCGTCGGCCACCGGCAGGTCGAGGCACACCGAACCTCGATCGACGGTCAAGGCGAACGGCTGTGATGGCGGCCAGCAGTTCGGCCAGTCGGTGCCTGCGATGGCGAGACGCAGCCGGTGGCCGGGCACGAACGTCCACGTCGTCGCCTCGAACCTGATGCGCACATCGAGCCACTCGTCGGGAATCAGCGGTGCCGGTTCGCGACCATTCACCCCGAACGAGTCGGACGGCCAGCAGCCGAGTTGTGTGAGGTCGAGCATCCCGCGCGTGATGAGCGTGGAGGTGCCGTCGGGCGCGACGTCGCACAACTTCACCGAGACATGACCGACCGGCGCCGACGAGCGGACGCGCATCGACACCGCCGCGTTGCCGAGCAGCATCACCTCCTCGGAGTGGCGCCAGTCGTAGGTGATCGACGCCGCATTGTCGGAGCGTTGATCGAGCGGCTGTCCCCACGGCAGCCCTCCTGCACATGAGTTCCAGGCCCACATGCCGGTATCACCCCGCACCTCGAGTTCGTCGACGACGACCTCCGCGTCTGCATCGCTGGAGGGGTCGCTGGAGGTGTCGCTGGAGGTGACGCTGGAGACGCGCCGTTGCATCATGCGGCATCCAGGGGCCGGCCAGACGTCGAACTCGTGCCACGTCCCGTGGTGGTGGGCGAGATCAGGCTGGGGTGCCGTGGGTCGGCGGACGAACACCTGGGCTCGATGGGCACTCGACGGCTCGCCGTCGCGCAGGTGCTCGTGGAAGAACGCCATGATCTCGCGGTCGCTGTCGACGTTCGGGCCGGGCCGGGCGGTCGACGGGTCCTTGTGCACCCATGGGCCGGCCAGCAGGCGCCACGGCACATCGAGTCGCTCGACGGTGCGGAACGTGTTGTTGCGGTAACCGTCGGCCCACCCGGCGATCAGCATCGTCGGGCAACCGATGCGGCCGTAGCCCTCGCCGTCGGGACCCGACCGCACCGACCCGCGGCGCCAGGTCGAGTCGTCGAGCGGATGGCGCAGCCACTCCAACAGCCACGGAGGGGCAACATCGACCCGCCGGTGCCACTCCGTCTCCCAATCGTCGCCCCATCGAAGTGGCACGGGTGGCAGCGCGTTCATCGGCACCATGTAGAGCGGGTAGTCGATCAGGTCGAGAGCACGCAGCACACCGCCGCAGTAGTGCACGTCGTCGGTGTACCGATCGTCGGTCGCGTACATGGCCACGACCGCCCCGAGCTGTGGCACACCGTCGGCTGCCATGTGCAACGAGTTGAAGCCGGAGTACGAGGTGCCGAACATGCCCACTCGGCCGTTCGACCAGGACTGGGCCGCGAGCCACTCGATCACCGTGCGCAGGTCGTCACGCTCCAGATCGGTGTACTCGTCGACGAGCGTGCCGCCTGAGCTGCCGGTGCCACGGAGATCGACCCGAGCGACGGCAAACCCGCCCTCGCGAACGAAGCGCAGGTAGCTGTCGTCGTACGACGAGGTGATGTCGTCCATTCGGTACGGCAGAGCTTCCATCAACGCCGCGAACGGTCCGTCGCCTTCGGGCAGGTGCAGCGTCACTGCCAGCGGGGTGCCGTCGGCTGCCTCGACCGAGATCCGCTGGACGATCACGGGAACCTCTGAATCCTGCATGAACGTTCAGAGTAGCGTGGGGATGTGGAGCGATCGCCGGGTGGCCAGGGTCGGCGCGGTGTGGCGGGGGAGAGCCGTGCGACGGTGGTGGTCGGGCTGGGTGGGCTCGGCTCGGCGACGGCCTACTGGTTGGCCAAGCACGGCGTCGACGTGCTCGGGCTCGAACAGTTCGAACTCGGCCACGTACGCGGCGCGTCGCACGACCACTCGCGAATCATCCGCCGCAGCTATCACACGCCCGGCTATGTCGAGCTCGCGGCGGGTGCCTACGACGCATGGCGCGCGGTCGAGCACGACGCGGATGTGGAGATCGTCACTCGCACCGGCGGGATCGACCTCTTCCCGCCGGATGCTGCCATCGACCCGAGCACCTACACCGCGAGCCTCACTGCTGCCGGAGTGCCGTTCGAGTGGATCGATGGCGACGAGGTGAGACGGCGCTGGCCGGCGTTCGGTGCGGGCGATCTGCTCACCGACGAGGTGCAGGCGATCCAGTGCGACGACACCGGCATCGTCCCGGCCGGACGAGGCACCGCGACACTGCAGCGACTGGCCGTGGAGCACGGTGCCGAGTTGCGACCCCACACCTCGGTCACGGGGCTCCGCCTGGTGGGCGGTGAGGTCGAAGTGACCATCGTCTGCGACGGACGTTCGGAGGTCATCCGTGCAGGGCACGTGGTCGTCACGGCCGATGCGTGGACCAACCGGTTGCTGGCCCCGCTCGGGCACGAGATACCGCTCGCGGTCACGCGGGAACAGGTGAGCTACTTCCCGCGGGCCGACCTCGAACGCTTCGCGATCGGTCGTCTGCCGGTGTGGATCTGGATGGACGATCCGAGCTTCTACGGCTTCCCCGTGTACGGCGTGACGGATGCGTTGAAAGGTGCGGAGGACTGCGGTGGAGCCGAGGTCGATCCCGACACGCGCACGTTCGATCCCGACCCCACGATGGAGCAGCGCCTCGCTGCGTTCATGGAGCGCCTCCTGGGTGATGGCTTCGGTGCCCCACGCTCCACGACGTGTCTGTACACGCTCACGTCGGATCGGGACTTCGTCTGCGATCGGTTGCCTGGCATCCCGCAGGTCTCGGTCGGGCTGGGCGCCGCGCACGGCTTCAAGTTCGCCTCGTGGTTCGGGCGGGAGCTCGCCGCACTGGCCACCGGCGCGCCGGTCCGGCCCGAACTGGCGCCGTTCTCGATGGAACGCCCGTCGCTGTACATACCGATCTCCCGCGAGGCCTGGCTCGTCTGAATCCGAGGCCGTTTGCGTGGCCTCGTCAGCGACTGAACGCCTTCTTCAGGGCTGCGGCTGCGAGCGCGTTGGCGGCGGCCCCGTCGTCGACGAAGTCGGCGAGGGAGAAGAAGCCGTGGAACATCCCGTTGAATCGAACGTGGCTCGTCGGCACACCGAGCGAAGCGAGTCGGGCGGCGTACGCGTCCCCTTCGTCGCGAAGCGGGTCGAACTCCGCAGTGATCACCATGGCAGGCGGACCGGCCGCGAGCGCAAGGTCGCTCGCCAGCAACGGCGACACTCGTGGATCGGTCGGCGTGCCCGGGCCCGCTCCGAGGTAGTGGTCGATGAACCACCCCATTGCGTCCTTGGTGAGGAAGTAGCCGGTCGCGTTCTCGTCGTAGCTGGGCTGCGATCTGGTGAGGTCGGTGACGGGGTAGACGAGCAGTTGGAACGACAGCGGCACCACCCCGACGTTGGCGACCACGGCGGCCAGGTTCGCGCCGGCAGAGTCGCCGCCGATCGCCAGGCGATCGGGACGACAGCCGAGCGAGACAGCGTTCTCGTGAGCCCACCGGAGGGCGGCGACGCAGTCCTCCAACGGTGCCGGGAACGGATGCTCGGGCGCGAGCCGGTAGTCGACGCTCAGCACCGCGTGGCCGCTGCCGTTGGCGAGTGCCCGGCACACGTTGTCGTGCGAGTCGAGGTCGCCGATCACCCAACCGCCCCCGTGCAGGTAGACGAGCAGACCGAGGTCGGGTCGGTCGTTCGGTCGGTAGAACCGGGCGGGCACGCCACCGGCATCGAGATCCTCGATGTGGTGAACGTCCTCGACCGGAGGGCGCTGGCGTGCCTTGCGGGCGGCACGAGCCTGGTCTGGTGTCCCGGAATCGACCGGGGGGTCACCGATCGCGGCCATGAGAGCGAGCA
Organism: Actinomycetes bacterium; assembly: GCA_031400715.1. Classification (GTDB taxonomy): domain Bacteria; phylum Actinomycetota; class Acidimicrobiia; order Acidimicrobiales; family Ilumatobacteraceae; genus VFMC01. The sequence continues at coordinate 7,878 of JANNQK010000175.1, forward strand.
GGGACACGGCTTGGGCATGGAGCGGCACGACCACCAGCTTGCCACCGGCCGCTGTCGACATCCGTCAGCGGCCCGCGGCTCCCATCAGCGGTAGCGTCGGGGACGTGGCCGCCGAACACCTGTACGCGCCCGACCTGGATCGGCTCGAGACTGCACTGATCGAGAGGATCGATGCCATCGGCCGCGACGGAGCGATCGACGGTGGCGCCGCATCTCGACGACGGCCTGACGACTCGGTTCGCGACGGCTCACGACTCACGGTCGCGCATGCTGATGCGCTGTTCGAAGCGCAGTTGCAGAGCCGCCACCTCGATCACGCTGCCAGGTGGCTGCGCAGCAAGGGGTTGGGCTACTACACCATCGGTTCCGCGGGTCATGAGGGCAATGCGGCAGTGGCGGCGGCGCTGCGGCCCACCGATCCGGCGCTGCTGCACTACCGCTCCGGCGGCTTCTACCTCGCCCGTTCAGCGGCGGTACGTCCGGCTCGCCTCGTCGGTGCACGCGATGTGCTGGCCGGCATGCTCGCGCTGGCCGACGAGCCGATCGCCGGCGGTCGCCACAAGGTGTTCGGCCATGCCGATCTCGACATCATCCCGCAGACGTCGACCATCGCGTCGCACCTGCCGCGCGCCGTCGGTGTCGCCTTTGCGATCGACCGTGCTCGTCGCCTCGGCCTTGCGACCCGATGGTCGGACGACGCGATCGTGGTGTGTTCGTTCGGCGATGCCAGCGTCAACCACTCCACCGCACAAGGTGCTCTGAACACGGCCGGCTACACCGCCCACAACGGCATCGGCCTCCCGCTGCTCTTCGTGTGCGAGGACAACGGTTGGGGGATCAGCGTGCCGTCGCCGAACGGCTGGGTGGAGGCGACGCTGGCGCATCGTCCGGGGATCAGGTATGCCCGTGCCGACGGCAGCGATCTCGCCGACTCCTACGACACCGCGAGTGAACTGGCCGAATGGGTTCGAGCCGAACGTCGACCGGCGGTGTTGCACCTCCGCACCGTGCGGTACATGGGACATGCAGGCACCGACGTCGAGTCCGGGTATCGCCGGGCATCGGCGCTGCGTTCCGACCTGGACCGCGACCCGCTCCTCGGCACGGCTCGGTTGCTGGTCGATGCCGGCGCAGCGTCACCGTCCGAACTCGTGGACCGGTACCTGGCGGGGCGGCGCGAGATTCGGGCGCTGGCGATCGACCTGTCGACCCGACGGAAGCTGGAGACCGCGAACGAGGTGATGGCGCCGTTGTCGCCCCGGCGACCGGCGAGCGTTGCCTCGCGCTCGATCGCCGCCGCGGCGCCGGAGGATCGTCGCGCCTTCTTCGGTGGCACGCTCCCCGAGGACGAAGGCGCGCTCACGCTGGCCGAGACGATCAACCGTGCCCTGGGCGACGTGCTGCTGTCGATGCCGCACGCGATGGTGTTCGGTGAAGACGTCGGCGCGAAGGGCGGCGTGTACGGCGTGACCCGCGGTCTCGCCAAGAAGGCGGGCGCAGCCCGGGTCTTCGACACCCTGCTCGACGAGCAGTCGATTCTGGGCCTTGCACTCGGAGCAGGGGTGAGCGGTCTGCTGCCGATTCCCGAGATCCAGTATCTCGCCTACCTCCACAACGCAGAGGACCAGCTGCGAGGCGAAGCCGCAAGCCTGTCGTTCTTCTCCGACGGTGCGTATCGCAACCCGCTGGTGGTGCGCATCGCCGGGCTCGCCTATCAGAAGGGTTTCGGCGGTCACTTCCACAACGACGATGCGGTGGCGGTGCTGCGCGACATCCCGGGCCTCGTGATCGCCTGTCCCGGGCATCCCAGCGATGCAGCCCCGATGCTGCGCAGCTGTGTGGCAGCCGCCGACGTCGATGGCACGGTGTCGGTGTTCCTCGAGCCGATCGCCCTCTACCACACGCGCGATCTGCACCAGCCCGACGACGGCGACTGGACGGCCCGGTACGTGGCGCCACCTCGCTGGGCCGGAGCTCAGGTGCCGATCGGCCAGGGCCGAGTCGCACGACAGGGCGACGATGTCCTGATCGTCACGTGGGCCAATGGCCTGTACCTGTCGCTGCGGGCTGCCCGCCGGCTCGCCTCGCGCGGTATCACCGCGCGGGTGTTCGACCTGCGCTGGTTGGCGCCGTTGCCGATGGACGACGTGGTCGCACACGCCCACGAGATCGGCAAGGTGCTGGTGGTCGACGAGACCCGCCGCAGCGCCGGCGTCGGTGAAGGCGTCGTGTCCGGGCTGGCCGAACGCGGCTACACCGGGGCGATCGAGCGCCTCGCGGCCGAGGATTCGTTCATCCCGCTCGGCGACGCTGCGAATCTGGTGTTGGTCGGCGAGGACGACATCGTCGCCGGAGTGCTCCGTCTCCTCGGCGAGCACCGGCCGTGAGGCGAGCGGTCGAGATCTGCGGCACCGGCTGAGCCGGGCTCGCCCGCGGTCAGCCCGCTGCGGGCGCACCGCCGTCGGTGGCAGGCTCGGCGGCTGCAGCCGGCACTGGCTCTTTCTTCTTGGGCGGTGGGACGCCCACGCTCGGTGCGCCGTCGGCGAAGTCCGGCCAGCGGCGACGGCTGACGATGCTCAGGGTGCGCAGCAGCTTCATCGCCACCTCGTCCTCCTGGGCGGGACGAGCGATGATGGTGCCGTCGGCGATCATCCGGTTGATGACCTCCTCGCCCAGTTCGGTGCGCACGATCGTGAGCGTCCAGTCGTTGTCCTTGCCGATCCCGCCGGTGGCGATGTCGGAGTGCTCGGCCGCGAAGTCAGGGCAGTTCTTGCAGCCGGTGCGGGTCCACTTGTGGCACTCCTTCAGGTCGATCTCGTGGTACGAGCCGTCCTTCATCCAGATCTGGAAGACGCCCTTGATGTTCATCTTCGCCATCTCGTGCTTCTCGAGGCCGTACTTGGCCTCGAACAGTTCGGGGAAGATCGCGTCGTCGAAGGTCTTCGAGCACAGGAGCCCGATGTTGAACAGGAACGGCTTGCTGACCTTGCCGGCCTTGCGATCCCACATCACCGGTGGTGACGACGTCTGACAGCCCATGCCCACCAGCGCGAGGCGGCTGAACCCGCGAGCTTTCGCCTCGGGCAGTGCGAGCGGGTTGGCGCAGTAGGTGTAGCGGCTGCCTGCGGTCGCGAGCACCTCCTCGCGGTTGGTGACCACCGCTGGCTTGGCCTTCCAGGCGTCGTCGGGTTCGACCCCGCTGACCAGGGCGGCCTCGATGTAGTCGTGGTCGAGCAGCCAGTTGAGCATCGCCGAGACGAAACCTCCGTCCTGGCCCTTGGTGTGCTCTTCATCGTTCGCCGCCCGCGTGAGCAGCAACTGGCGCCAGATGCCCGACATCTCGTTCGGCTCGCGGACCCGACCGAACAGGTGCATGTCGGCCGCAGGCTCCCACGCCCGGAATCGCGGGCACGCCCGGGTGCAGGTGGTGCAGCCCTTCTCGCCGTGGATGCAGTTGTCGAGCCCGAGTTCCTCTTCGAGGTGGAAGGGGATGTACTTGCCCTCTTCGTGCTCGTAGCCGATGACATCGTGTGGGCACGTGACGACGCATCCCGCACAGCCGGTGCAGAGGCCGGTCGTGATCACCTCGGCGTAGAGCTCCTTCCACTGAGCGGTCCACCGCTCGGCTTTCGGTGCGGCGGCGTCGGGTGAGGACGGGGGGGCTGGATCGGTCACGGTCACGGTCCCGACTCTAGACACCCGGCGTCGCCGGCTGCTCCGTCGTGGACTGTCGTGGATTCACGACGCCGGTCCGTCGCGGGAGGCCAGAGCGGTCGTACCCCCCGGGTCACGGGGGTACTAGTACCAACGTCGCATGGCGCGGCGTTGGTTGTTTGCGGTTTGATGACGAAGTCGTCTCCGCCCGTGACGGCACCATCCGGCTTGGGCCGCTCGCAAGAGCGGGCCCGCCACGTGGTCCGAGGGGGTGGAATGGTCAGCCCGCCCGCAGATCATTCCACCTTCCCCGGTCCGCCTCACCGGGGGCCGGAAGGCAAGCCCGCCGGCGCACCGCTGTGCATGCACAGGCATCGGCCGGCGTGTTTGTTCACCGACGCGCGGTACTCCCGAAACAGACACGTAACAGTTCCGCGGAAGGGTGCATCCGCCCTACTCACCTTCCGCGCGCCTCCGTCGGCGTGCCGGTTGTCAACCAACGGAGCTCACATGGAAAGCGGAAACGTCGCCTGGATCCTGGTGTCGGCAGCGATGGTGCTGTTCATGACCCCAGGCCTGGCGTTCTTCTACGGCGGCATGGATCGCGGTCGCAACGTGCTCAACATGTTGATGATGAACTTCTACTGCGTGCTCATCGTGCCGATCGTGTGGGTCGTGGTCGGCTACTCGCTGTCGCAGGCGCCGTTCGAGAACGACTTCATCGGCGGCTTCGACAACGCCTTCCTGCGCGACATCGGCATCCTCGGTGAGGATGCCGGTGGCACCCTCGCCACGATCGCGTTCCTCGGGATGTTCGCCGCGATCACACCCGCGCTCATCTCGGGTGCGGTGGCCGATCGGATGAAGTTCTCGGCGTGGGCGATCTTCGTACCCGTCTGGTCGCTCCTCGTGTACGTGCCCATCTTCAAGTGGGTGTACGGCGGATGGCTGGGCCAGCGTGGCTCGATCGACTTCGCCGGCGGTACGGCGATCCACGTGAACGCCGGCATCGCCGCGTTGGCGGCCGTGCTGGTGCTCGGCAAGCGCAAGGGCTGGCCCACCGAGGGCCACCCGCCGCACTCGATGCCGCTCGTGATGATCGGCACCGGCATCCTCTGGTTCGGATGGTTCGGCTTCAACGCCGGCTCAGCGCTGGCCGCCAACGGCCAGGCCGTCCAAGCGTTCATGAACACCTTCCTCGCTGCGGCTGCAGCCGGGCTCGCATGGATGGTCGTCGAGTGGCTCCGCGACGGGCATCCGACGAACCTCGGGGCAGCTTCGGGCATCGTCGCCGGCCTCGTTGCGATCACGCCGGCCGCCGGATACGTGTCGGGCATGAGCCCGATCTGGATCGGTCTGGCCGCGGGTGTGGTGTGCTGCTATGCCGTGAAGCTCAAGACCAAGGCCAGCTACGACGACGCTCTTGACGTGGTGGGCGTCCACTTCGTCGGTGGCCTCGTCGGGTCGCTGCTCATCGGCTTCTTCGCCAACCCTGAGTTCTTCGGCGGATCGTTCATGGAAGGGATCTTCTACGGCGGGAGCGCGAAGCTGTTGCTCGAGCAGGCGGTGGCCAACGGCGCTGCGATCGTGTGGTCGTTCGTCGTCACCTTCGGCATCATGAAGCTGCTCGCGGCCACGATCGGCGTTCGTGCGGACGAGGAGTCGGAAGCGATGGGTCTCGACCTCGCGATGCACGGCGAGACCGCCTATCACTCGGGCGGCCTCGGCTGAACCGTGCGGTCGGTGCGATCACACGGCGGTCGGTTGCCCACGTCCATGCTCTGTCGCGTCGAGCGCAAAGCCGCGAGCGTGCGAGCTGCGGACGACGAGGCCGAGTCCCTGCAACCGGCGCCTCAGACGGAACACCACCCCGTCGAGCGCCTTCGGTCCCGGCGCGCCATCAGGCCAGACGATGCGTTCCAGCCGGGTGCGGTCGACGACCTGCCCGGGGCACTCCAGCAGCACGGTGACCAGCGCGGCTTGGGCGCGGCTGAGCATGACGCTGGTGCCGCCGAAATGGACGATGTGGTTCGAGTCGACGACGGGATGGTCGTGCTGGAGTTGCTCGAGCACCCGCGTCAGCCGCTCCAGACGGGCGATCACGTCGCCCGTCGCAGCCGGGATCCGCACCCAGTCCTCGTCGAGTCCGATCCCGGCCGGAGCCTCGGCCGTGCGTGCGACCAGCAGCAGGCGCGGCACTCCTGCCCGGGCGAGATGTTGACGTCGACGTTCGTCCGCCGGCCAGATCACCAGTTCGATACCGGCGCGCTCGGCGAGACTCTCGAGTTCGGCGTCGGACGGGGTCACGTTCTGCAACGTACGAAGGATGTGTTTCAGCTCGGAGAACGATCCATGAACGCGAAGCACAGGATGGTGCGTTCTGCCCCTACGACACGAGAGACTTGGAAGATGTCGAACCCTGCGCGTCCACGAACCGGATCACTTGCCGGGCATCGACACCTGCACGGACACTGACGATGGCGCAACCGATCGATGCCGCGACCATCAAGCGGCTCCGCACACAACTGGTGAGCGATGCCGACCTCGCAGGGCGAAGCCTGGCGCGGCGCCTGTCGCAGCAGGCCGACTCGTGGTTCGAGAGCTTGGCCAGTGGGCTTCCGGCGGGATGGGCGCTCATGGCCACCGGCGGGTACGCCGGAGGCGTGCTGTGCCCTGGGAGCGACATCGACGTGGTGTTGCTCCACCCGCCCAAGGCCAACGACGGTCAGGTACGCAGCATCGCAGAGGGCCTGTGGTACCCGTTCTGGGACGGTGGCATCAAGTTGAGCCCGGCGGTGCACACCACCAAGACGCTGCTCGCCCTGGGAAGCGACGATCTCGAGAGCGCGACCACGATTCTGAGGCTTCGCTGCCTGGCCGGCGATGGGGAACTGGTGCAACGCCTCCAGCACGATGCGCTCGAGCAGTGGCGGCGCAAGCCGATGGTGTGGCTGCAACGTCTGCACGAATCCGCGCAACTGCGCTGGAATCGCCTGGGTGACGTCGCGTCGCTCCTCGAGCCCGATCTCAAGGACGGGCGCGGCGGTCTTCGCGACTACGACATGATCCGCTGGGCGCTCGCGGTCGACCGACCCGAGGTGGCGCTGGCGTTGGAGGGTCCGTTCGAGGATCTGGCGGGCCCCGCTGAAGTGCTGCTGGCGGTGCGGTGCGAGCTACATCGGGCGACCGGACGGTTCGTGAACACCCTGTTGCTCCAGGATCAGGACCGTGTTGCCGAGGCGATGGGTTACTTCGACGCCGACGCGCTGATGTTCGAGGTGGCGTCGGCAGCCCATTCGATCGAGTGGGCCACCGAACGGTTCTGGCGTCGCGTCGATCGGTTGGTGCGGCGCAGTGGCAAGGGCTCGTTGAAGCAGCTTCCCGACCACGTCGCGGGTGTCACGGTGATCGACGACGAGGCCCAGATCACTGCCGATGCTGACGTCGACGAGCAGTCGTTCGTCTTTCGCATGGCTGCCGCAGCCGCGCACGCGGGCTATCCGATCGGCGCCCGATCGCTGCGGATGATGGCGAGCCGCGGTCCCGAGCCCGGCGAGGTGTGGACCGAGCGCACCCGGCGGGCGTTCCTCAGCCTGCTCGGTGCGGGCCAGCCGATGGTGCACGCGGTCGAGGCATTGGAGCGCTACGACCTGTTCAGTCGGTATCTGCCCGAGTGGCGTGCGGTGCGGAGCCGGCCCCAACGCAACGCCTTCCACACCTACACCGTCGATCGACATCTGCTGCAGACCGTGGCCAACGCCGGGGAGTTGATGCGTGGCGTGTCTCGACCCGACCTCTTGCTCGTCGGCGCGCTGCTGCACGACATCGGCAAGGGCTACCCAGGTGATCACACCGAGGCAGGGGTGGAGCTCGTCGGCACGATCGGCGAACGGATGGGCTTCCCGGCCGAGGACATCGCCGTGGTCCGGGCCTTGATCGAGCATCACCTCTTGCTGTCGGAGACCGCCACGCGTCGCGATCTGTCCGATCCGCGGACCGCCGCGAACGTCGCTGCGGCCGTGGGCGATCAGGTGACGCTCGAGTTGCTGGTGGCACTCACGGAAGCCGACAGCCGCGCCACGGGTCCGGCAGCCTGGTCGGCTTGGAAAGCCACGCTCATCGACGAGCTCGTGCACGCCGTGACGATGTCGATGCGCGGCGAGCAGCGTTCGCACGAGACCACCCCCCTGGACAGTCGGTTCTCGCATCTCGTCGATCAGGTGCAGGCGGGTGGCGGCGTGCTGATCGAACACGAGTCGGTGGGGGACTTCGAGATGTTGCGGATCGCGAGCGCCGACCGTCGCGGTCTGTTCTCGTTGATCGCCGGCACGATGGCGCTGCACGGTCTGGACGTGGTGGGTGCAGAGGCGTTCACCGGGGCCGACGGCACGGCGGTCGACGAGTTCCGGGTCCTGCGCTCCACCGGATCGACACCGAACTGGTCGAAGTTCGCCCACGACCTTCGTGGTGTGCTGTCGGGCGAGGTCGACATCGACGCCCGCCTCGAGCAGCGGATCAAGAACATGGGCAAGTCGCGCCGTGCCACATCAGCGGTGTCGCCTCGGTTCGAGGTGTTGATCAGCAACGAGGCATCCGATTCGACCACGATGATCGACGTGCGCGCCCCCGATGCCCCGGCGACGCTGTATCGCCTGTCGCATGCGCTCTCGGGCGCCGGGTACGACATTCGTTCGGCGAAGGTGGCCACGCTCGGCCATGAGGTGGTCGATGTGTTCTACGTCGTCTGCCCCGATGGGAAGTTGCCCGTCGACACCCACACCGAGGTGCGGGCGTGCCTCACGTCGGCGCTCGCCTGACGGCAGGTCCGTTCTGGTCGCGCATCTTCGCAATCGTCGACGGAATTCGCGACCGGAACCAAGCAGCGTGGCAGGTAGCCCGAGAGATCCCTGACGCGACGAGAGCGGCCCGGCTGACCGGACCGCTCTCGTGTGCACATCGTGTTCGTGATCGGCGTGAACCGACCGGCGTCGACCTCAGATGGCGTCGACCTCAGATGGCGTCGGTGCCCTCTTCGCCGGTCCGGATCCGGATCAGGCGCTCGACCGATGTGACCCAGATCTTGCCGTCGCCGATCTTGCCGGTCGCAGCGCTCGAGGTGATCGCCTCGATGGCACTGTCGGCCACGGCGTCGTCGACGACGAGCTCGAGCTGGATCTTCGGAACGAAGTCGATCTTGTACTCCGCGCCTCGGTAGGTCTCGGTGTGGCCGCCCTGACGGCCGAAGCCGCGGACCTCGCCGACCGTGAGCCCTTGGATGCCGATCGCCTTCAACGCGTCCTTGACGTCGTCGACCTTGAACGGCTTGATGATCGCTGTGATGAGTTTCATGTCTTGGCAAGCCTCCGTGTGAGAAAAGTGTAGATCGTGTGGCCGGAACGCCCCCGGGTTGTCCTCTCGATTTCACGAGCGACAACCCGGGGACTGCCCCTACCGGGGACCGGCGTTTCCGGTTCCGATCCCCGTGCGCATGAACGGCAAGCCGTTCAGCTCATGGCCCCGCCAAGGGCCGGATGGTTGAGGTGACTGGATGAGAGGTCAGTCGTTGTAGGCCGCGACGCCCATCTCGGGGATGTCGAGGCCGCTGATCTCCACGTCTTCGGTCACACGGATGCCACCCTTGGTGAACTTGTTCTGGAGCTTGAAGAAGCCGAATGCGATACCGAAGATCACGGTCCAGATGACGAGTACACCGACGAGCTGGGCACCCAACTGGCCGAACTCGCCGTAGAACACACCCTTGAGTGGGATCGGGTTGCCGTCGTCGTCGACTGCCAGGTTCCAACCGTTGCCGTAGACACCGTTGGCGAACAGGCCGACGCAGATCACACCAAAGGTGCCACCGATGCCGTGCACGGCGATGGCGCCGACCGGATCGTCGATGCCCTTCTTCTCGAGGAAGAACACGGCCTCGATGCAGATGATCGCGGCGACGCCACCGATCACGGCGGCCGCCCACGGTGACACGAAGGCGCACGGAGCAGTGATTGCGACGAGACCGGCGAGCATGCCGTTGACGAGCATGCCCGGATCGGGCTTGCCGGTGCGCTTGGTGATGTAGAACATGCCGACGGTGGCTCCGAGCGCAGCGGCGATCGCAGTGTTGGTCGCGACGGTGGCGAACTGGATGTCGCTCGATGCGAACGTCGACGCCGCGTTGAAGCCGAACCAACCGAACAGCAGGATGAAGCAGCCGGTGATGGCCATCGGGATGTTGTGGCCGGGAATCGCCCGAGGCTTGCCGTCGGGGCCGTACTTCCCGATGCGAGGGCCGAGGACGATCGCACCGGCGAGGGCGGCGACACCGCCGACGGCATGAACCACGCCAGAGCCGGCGAAGTCGACGTAGCCGACCCCGAGTCCCATCGTGTCCCATGTCTTGCCCAACCAACCTCCGCCCCAGGTCCACGCCGCGAACAGCGGGTAGTAGATGGCTCCGCAGAACAGGCCCCACACGACGAAGCTGTTCCAGCGCCACCGCTCGGCCATCGACCCCGTCGGGATGGTGGCCACGGTGTCCATGAACGCCGTCATGTACAGGAAGAACGCGAGCAGCGCCGGCGTCGCGGCGCTGCCGAGATGATCCCAGCCGTGCCACAGGAACGTCCAGTTGCCCGATCCGACGAGTGGATCACTGTTCATCGGGGTGTCGAGTCCGAAGTAGCCGGGATAGCTGAAACCGCCGAACGCGAGCGGGAAACCGATGAACAAGAAGCCGACGAATCCGAGACCGAAGACGGCGAAGTTCATCGACATCACCTCGGCGGCGTTCTTCTTCTGGGTGAAACCGGTTTCGACGAGCGCAAAACCGGCTTGCATGAAGATCACGAGGATGGCGCCGATCACCAGCCAGAGCAGGTTCGTCGACTCGGTGAGGAGCTGGATCGGTTCCTTCTCCTCGGCGAGTGCCGAACCGGTGACCAGTAGGGCTGGAATGGCGGCGCCGACAAGGCCACCGACGATGTATTTGAGTGCGGGACGTGATCGCACGTGTACCTCCTGCGGAACGCGAGTTGAAGTAGGGGCTGTGATGGGGCTGCTCGACGCAACGCTGGGGCGAGACGGGCGAACCGTAAGAGAGTCACATTTCCCGCTCGTCGCCGATCTGTTTCCGGAGTGTGGCGTTCGCGTGCATCTGCTGGAGATGCTTGCGCAGCGTGCCGATGTGCGCCGGCCAGTGTCTGCGGCTCAGCGACGTGTGCGAGTGCCGCCCGACAGCGACTGCCGGATGCGTTCGACGGTGCTGTCGTCGAGCTTGCGGCCGAACCGGTCGCTCACGGTGAAGCGGTCGTTCACCCGACCGTCCATCGACGACAACCGTGCCGACTGGACCGTCACGTTCGCGGTCGCGAACGCTCGGGCCACCGCGTGCAGCAGTTCGGGTGAATCCGTTCCCGTCACCATGCACACGGTGTGCCATGGCAACGCGTCCTGCTGGATCGTGAACTGCACCTCGACGGGTCCGGCGGGTGCCGGCCGACGCTTCAGCCCGGATTCGAACGCGGCGCCGAGCATGCGGGCGCTCGGTCGTTCGTCGGAACGCACCACGAAGCTGTCGACGACACCGCCGTCCGGCCATGTCGCGAGGTCGGCGCGCACGATCGGGAGCCCGAGGTCGACGAACACGTGGGTCAGGCGGGCCAGCAGGCCTCGAGTGTCGCGGCAGGCGACGTCGATCACCCACAGATCGACCTCTTGATCGGGGCTCACGGCCACGCGCACCGTCCCCGGTGTGGGCAATGGCTCGATCAGGCGGGGCCTGGCGGGCCAGCACGTCCGGTTCGTGCGAGAGCAGATGCACCGTGGTGGTGTGCCGTAGCCGCTCCGCCGCAGCCGGATCGTCCACCAGTCGAGTTGCTGCGGCGAGGCGGGCACCGGCGAGGTTGGTGGCGGTGCTGCTCACGATCTCGGGGTGACCGAGTGCGTCCACGATGAAGCCGTACAGCAGGTCGAGGCGTTCGCGTTGTACGAAGGTCAGGTCGCCGAGCGCCTGGGCGAGGAGATACGCGTCGCGGGCATGGGTGCGATCGGCGAGATGGGTCGCGAGTTGGAGCATCTCGGACTCGTCGAGTCCGCCCACGTCGTGGGCCCGCCGATGCAGCACACGCGCATCGGTCACCACCGCCATGATCCGCTGCGCCTCGAGCTCGGGCGCGAGTCGCAACGCGAACTGCTCTCGCTCGAGATCGGTCGTGGCCACGTCGGACACCAAGGCGCCGAGCGCGAGATGCTCGGTCGACGACACGAGCGAGAACTCCGGCGCGAGATGCGCCACCGAGTTGTGCAGGCGGTCGACGGTCTTGAACCGCAACGAGCCGAGCGGGTCGAGATCGGTCATGTCGGCGCGGCGACGCTCCATCGCCCGAGCCACTTCCGGCAGCGCTCGTTCCAGCACGCCCGAAGCATCGAGGAACCGCCAGGCCCTTGGCTCGTCGAGGCGGAGCAGATCGACCAGCATCGTCGTGTCCTGGGTGGCCCAGGTGATCGGTGCCGTGCGATGTGTGCCGAACCACTCGAGCACCTCGTCAGCCGGCGGCGCCGTGTGCGCCAACAACGCGGTCGACAGCGCCACCGGCACGGTGGCCGAGATCGGTGGCGTCGAGCGGAAGACGGTCTCGCCATTTCGGGCCTCGACCCATCCGTCGGCGGGAGTGGGGGCGCCGCTGGCGACATCCGGTGCAGCAGGGGTGCGACCCAAGCGGACCCGCAGCAGCGGCGGGGTCATCAGCGTCGTCAACAAGATGACGATCAGCAACGTGCCGTACTGGTCGGCGTCGAGGACTCCGTTGGCCAGACCGATGGACGCGAAGATCAGCCCGACCTCGCCGCGCGGGATCATCCCCATCCCGATCAGCAGCCGGTCGGCTCGGCGCCCCCGCACCGCCCACCCGGCGACCAGCTTGCCGGCCACGGCGATGACGGTCATCACCAGCGCCACCCCGATCACCGTGGGCTTGGCCATCGCCTCGAGGTCGGCGTTCACGCCGATGCTGACGAAGAAGACCGGAACGAACAGGTTCGACACGGCGCCGAGATCGGACGCGATCCGCTCGTGTTGATCGGTCCGACCGAGCGCCAGGCCAGCCATGAACGCACCGATGATGAACGCGAGCTTGGCCTGATCGGCCAGTTCGGCGAACGCGACCATGAGCGCGAAGCCGGCCACCACTGCGGTCGCGCCCGTCGTGGCGAACTTCCCGATGATGCGGAACACCCGCGGGATCAGGAACACACCGACGATGCCGGTGCCCACCAGGAACACCACCGCGAGCCCCAAGGTCTCCGCCACGGTTCGGATGCCGACATCGCCGCCGGTGACCACCTTCACGACGACGGTGAGGATGATCAAGCCCAACACGTCATCGGCGACAGCGGCCCCGAGCACGATCCGGGCCTCGATCGTGGCGAGTGCGCGGAGGTCGCCGAACACTCGTGCCGTGATGCCCACGCTGGTCGCGGTGAGCGCGGCGCCGAAGAACACTGCAGCGTTGCCGCCCATCCCGAACGCCGTCGCGGCTGCGGACCCGGCGGCGAACGGAACCACCACACCCACCACGGCAACGGCGATCGACGCTGCGCCCACCTTGCCGAGTTCGCCGAGGTCCATCTCCATGCCGACCGACAGCAGCAACAACAGCACGCCGATCTCGGCGAGCAACGCCATCGAGACGCCGCGCTGATCGGCCAGATCGATGAGCCCGAGGACCGATGGTCCGATCAGGACACCTGCGGTGATCTCCCCCAGGACGGCTGGGATGCGCAACCGTTCGGCCGCCTCGGCCGCGACCTTGGCGGCAACGAGAACGATCAGCAGATCGAGGAGCAGACGTGCGAGATCGACGGACAGTTGGGCGGCGAACATGTGACGTTCGTCAGAGCAGCGCTGTGGCGATGCCCCGCGCAGCGGGACTGAGCATCCAGCCACGAGAGCGCACGGTGATGATCGCATCGGCCCCGAGATGGCGACGAAGACCGACCAGCACGCTGTCGCACCGACGCTCGCTCAGGTCTGCCATGCCGGCCTGACGGGCGAGCTCCCGACGACCGAGCACGCGCCCCTGGTTGTCGACCAGCGCAGCGAGTACTGCCCGCTCCTGCACACCGAGAGACACCGTTCCGAGGGGGTTGGATCGGGCATCGACCTGGGTGGCAGGAGCGGGCATGGCCATTGACCGACACGTTACGGATCGTTCGTTGCGTGAACGTTCTCTGTCTGTGAACGGGCTGTGAACCACCACCGCCGACGGTCGACCGTGCGCCGGGGGCTGCGACGTCCGCCGGAGAGGTCGCCGACACGTGTCACTCGACTGGCCGCCGCTGGATTTCCCATGACTTGACCCATGGGTCAATACTTGTGAGATGGACCTGAGCTACGCCGCAGACGCAGAGGAGTTCCGTGTCGAGATCCGCACCTGGCTGGAGAACAACCTGCCGGCGGGATGGATGGACGAGAACTTCGAGATGAATGCCGACGAACGCAAGGCGTTCAACGAAGGATGGCCGAAGAAGCTCTTCGAAGGCGGCTGGATCTGCGCCACCTGGCCGAGTGAGTACGGCGGCAAGGGCCTCACCACCATGCAGGGCGTGGTCTTGTCGGAGGAGTTCGCGCGTGCGAAAGCGCCGCTGCGCGCCGACTTCTTCGGCGACACCCTGGTGGGTCCCACGATCCTGCAGTGGGGCACCGAGGAACAGAAGCGGGAGTTCCTGCCGAAGATCCTGAACGGCACGATGCGTTGGTGCCAAGGCTTCAGCGAGCCCAACAGCGGTTCGGACCTCGCGTCGCTGAAGACCCAGGCCGTGCTCGACGGGGACGAATGGGTGATCAACGGCCAGAAGGTGTGGACCACCGGCGGCCACCACGCCGATTACTGCTTCCTGCTCACCCGCACCGACCCCGAGTCGCCCAAACACAAGGGCATCAGCTACCTGCTGGTGCCGATGCGCCAGCCCGGCGTCGAGGTCCGCGGCATCGTGCAGCCAGACGGCACCGCCGAGTTCTGCGAGGTGTTCTTCACCGATGCGCGCTGCCCGAAGGACAACGTGGTGGGTGGGGTGAACAACGGCTGGAAGGTGGCCAACTCGACCCTTGCGTTCGAACGTGGGATGAGCGCGACCACCGGGTACCGCCGGTTCGAGGAGGAGTACAAGTTGATGGTGGCGATGGCCACCGACAACGGAACGATCGCCGAGCCCGACATCCGCCAACGCCTGATGTCGTTCTATTCGAAGATCCAGATCTTGCGCATCAACGGCTTGCGCTCGCTGTCGTCGACCCTCAGCGGCTCGAAGGATCTCGGCGTCGCGGCTCTCGGCGCCACGAACAAGATGTTCTGGACCGAGATGCACAAGGCCGCGATGGAGCTGGCACTCGACATCAATGGTGCACACTCGATGCTGATCGACACGGGTGGCCCGACCGGGTCCTGGCCCGGCGCTGCCCGCGACAAGCGTCGCGAGGGCTACCCGGTGAGTCCGATGATGAGCTCGTTCTTCTTCAGCCGCAGCGAGACGATCTGGGGTGGGACCAGCCAGATCCAGCGCAACATCGTCGGCGAGCGCGTGCTCGGCCTTCCGAAGGAACCACAGGTCGGCTGACCGTTCGTCCCTGTGCGGGTGGGCTGGTTGCAGGATCAGGCATCAGAGCCCCTCGTGTGTTCACACGGCTGTCATAGTGTCGTGATGGTGCAGACACGCGAGTTGACGAACGTGGGTCGATGACGATGGCACACGTGCGCACCGACGCCGACACCTGGGATGAGTTGGTGGCCCCCGACGGCACACCACGCGACGCGGCAAAGGCACTGCTCGAACAGCTCGCTGCGCTCGAGCACAGCGAGCTGCAAGAACGTCAGACCCTTGCCGAGCTGGACATTCTCACGATGGGGATCACGTTCACGGTCTACTCCGACGGGCGCGGCATCGACCGGGCCTGGCCGTTCGACATCATCCCGCGGGTGATCGCCGCATCGGAATGGCGCGACATCGAGGCGGGCCTGAAGCAGCGGTTGCGCGCGATCAACATGTTCATCGACGACCTGTATCACGACCAGCGCATCATCGCCGACGGAGTGTTCCCGGCCGACCTGCTCGAGCACTCGAAGAACTTCCGGAAGGAATGCGTCGGCTCGAACCCGGTGCACGGTGTGTGGGCACACATCTCGGGAAGCGATCTGGTCCGTGATGCCGATGGCACGATGTACGTCCTGGAGGACAACCTTCGAGTTCCCTCCGGTGTGAGCTACGTGTTGGAGAACCGGGCGATCAGCAAGCGGGTGTTCGCCGACCTGTTCGCCCAGCAGAGCATCTTGCCGGTCGACAGCTACACCGACGAGCTGAACCGGATGCTCGTGTCGATCGCTCCCGACGGCATCACCAACCCGACGATCGCCGTGCTGACGCCCGGTGTGTACAACTCGGCCTACTTCGAGCACTCCTTCTTGGCGCAGCGCCTCGGCGCAGTGCTGGTGGAGGGTGCCGACCTGGTGGTGGGTGACGACGAGTGCGTCTACATGCTCACGATCGGCGGCCGCGAACGTGTCCATGTGATCTACCGCCGCATCGACGACGAGTTCCTCGATCCCGAGGTCTTCCGGCCGGACAGCACGCTCGGTGTGGCTGGGCTGATGAGGTCGTGGCGGGCCGGCAAGGTGGCGATCGCGAATGCCCCCGGTGCTGGTGTGGCCGACGACAAGGTCGTGTACGCATGGGTGCCCGACATCGTCCGGTACTACACGAACGAAGAACCATTGCTCGCCAACGTGCCCACGTATCGATGTCACTATCCCGACGAACTGGCGTACGTGATCGATCACATCGACGAGCTCGTCGTGAAGCCCGCGAACGAGAGTGGCGGTTACGGCCTCCTGATCGGCGACCGTGCGACTCGCAGCGAGCTCGACGCGCACATCGCGATGATCGAAGCCGATCCGCGGAACTGGGTGGCGCAGCCGATCCTGTCGCTGAGCACGGTGCCGACGATCTGCGACGGCGAGATCGAATCGCGCCACGTCGATCTGCGTCCGTTCATCCTCAGCGGAGCATCCAGCTACGTCAGCGCCGGTGGCCTCACACGCGTCGCCCTTCGCAAGGGCTCGCTCGTCGTCAACTCGTCCCAGGGTGGCGGCAGCAAGGACACGTGGATCGTGGAGACCGACTGATGGCATCGCGCGCATCGATGGTCCCGACCCACTGGCGCGGCGTCGCGCCCGCAGGCTGACCCGATGCTGCTCTCGCGTGTCGCCGACAGCTTGTACTGGGGTGCCAGGTATCTCGAACGTGCAGAAGACACCGCCAGACTGGTGCGCAGTTACACCGAGCTGGTGATCGACCTTCCGACGAGCGCTCTGTCCACATGGGAACCGCTGCTCGCCGTGGCCGGTGGCGGAGATCTGTTCGCGACGCGTGAAAGCACCATCGGCGAACTTCCCATCGTTCGCTACCTGGTGTCCGACCAGCAGAATCCGGGCAGCATCGCCTCCTCGGTCGAGTCCGCACGCGAGAACCTCCGCACGACTCGGGAGATCATCCCGCGCGAGGCGTGGCAGACCGTCAACGACCTCTACCTGTACGTCGGCTCGAACGCTGCCGGCGGCGTCGAACGACGCAGTCGTGCCAGGTTCCTCGGGCATCTGATCGGCGAGTGCCAGCAGCTCGACGGGGTGATGACGACGGTGATGAACCGCGACGATGCGTACGAGCTGTGGCGGCTGGGACAGTCGTTGGAGCGAGCCGACATGACGACACGTGTCGTCGGGGTGCGCGCGGCCACGCTGCTCGCCGCTGAACGCGACAGGGCCGACGGCCGTACCGTGACCGACATCCATGACGACGTGCAATGGATGGGTCTGCTCAGGTCGGTCAGCGCGCTTCAGATGTACCAGAGGGCGACACGGGGCCCGATCGACGGGGCAGCCGCAGTGCGCTTCCTGCTGCTCGACCCGACGTTTCCCCGATCCGTGGCCAGTTGTGCGACACGCATCCGGGAAGCGCTCAGCCGGTTGCCTCGTTCGAGGCGCACGCTGCCGGCGATGGAGGAGTTGGAGCGGGTGCTGGCCCTGTCCGCCTCGGGTGATGGCGACGGTGCGAGGTTGGACGCGGCCATGGACGACGTGCAGGCGTGTCTGGCCGCGATCAACGACGTGGTGCACGAGGCGTTCGTACGCTCGAGCGTGTGATGCTGACGTGATGTTGTCGCGGTCCCTGTACCAACCGCCGTCCGGGCGATTCGACGAAGCGGTCGCCGAGGACGGTTCGACGAGGCCGACGTGGTCGTCGGTCGGTGCCGCGCTGGGGAACATGCGGCCGGCCGATCTCCTCGATCATCAGCGTCAAGCCGATCGACTGCTCGAAGCGGAAGGCGCCGGGCATCTGGTGCACGAACTGATGCCCGAATCCTCCGGCGCGGGTGAGCCGGGCTTCGTCGACAGTCGTCCGTGGCGACTCGATCCCGTGCCGCTCGTGATCGGTCACGACGAGTTCCGGACCCTGTCGCGCGCTGTCGTGCAGCGCGCCCGGATGCTGGAGATGCTGCTCGCCGACCTCTACGGCGAACGCCGGCTCGTCCGGTCGGGGGTGGTGCCACCGCGGTTGTTGTTCTCGCTCGGTTCGCTGAGGACCGCCATGGCGCCGCGCGCCGCAGCGCGCTGGTTGGTGCACTACGCGGTCGACCTCGTCCGCGTCGCCGACGGCTCGTGGCGTGTGGTGCAGGACCTCACCGACGCGCCGAGCGGCGCCGGCTATGCGATGCTGAACCGCTCGGTGATGGCCCGAGTGATGCCCGACGCGATGCGGCTCGCAGGAGTGGCGCCCGTCAACACCTTCGCGGCGGTGATGCGCCGAGCCCTCGCGGCACAGGCCCCGCCGGGCCGCAAGAGCCCCCGCACGGTGGTGCTCACCGGAGGACCCTCTCATTCGACCTACGTCGAGCACTCCTATCTGGCGGTGCAGATGGGCTTCCACCTCGCCGAGGGCGGCGACCTGGTGGTGCGCAAGAACCGGGTGTGGTTGCGCGTGCTCGACGGTGTGGAGCCGGTGGACGTGATCTACCGGCGCCTCGAGGACGCCCGACTCGACCCGATGGACACGGGCGCCGGAGGCGGGGGCGCAGGCGTCCCGGCCATCACCTGGGCGGCTCAGTCCGGCGGGGTCGCACTCGCCAACGCGTTCGGCGCGGGTGTGGCCGAGAAGCGCTCTCTCGCATCGTTCCTGCCGGCGGCGGCGCAGGCCCTCCTCGGCGAAGGGTTGGAGCTGCACGCGCTCTCCACCGACGACGTGTTGGCGACGGCGCCCTGTGTCTCGGCATCGAGCTACGGGGCGCTGGTGCCAGGAACGGCGGTGCTTCGTCTCCATCTCGCGGTCACGCCCGACGGGACGACGGTGATGGAGGGCGGCGTCGGTCGCGTCCTGGCGCCGGGCGATGATCCCGCAGCGCCCACCACGCTGCTCGCCAAGGATGTCTGGGTGGTCGGCGGGGTCGCGTCCGGCAAGGTCAACGTTCGAGCGCCGAGCCAACACCACCCCCAGGTCGACTTCGGCTCCTCGGTACCCAAACGAGCGGCCGACGCCCTGTACTGGCTGGGACGAGCAGCTGAGCGCGCCGAGGTGGCGGCGCGCACCACCCGCGTCGTCGGAGCACAGGTACAACAGGACCCGTCGCTCTTGACCGTGGGAGGCGGGGGTTGGGCTGCAGGGGCGGTCGCGCTCCTGCGTTCGGCACAAGCGCTGCCGATCGTGGTGGACGAGACGGCGATCACCGACATCGGGGTGTCGCCTGCACCGTTCGCAGACCGGCTGGACCACGAACTGCGCGGCGGACAGCACGCAGTGGCGAATCAGATCGCCGCGCTCGCTCAGGAAGCGACGACTGTCCGTGAGTTCTTGTCGACCACCACCGGCCGAGTGCTCGGCCGGCTGACACGAATCCGAGCCGACCTGCTCACGGCGGAAGCGGCGCCTGACGACCTCGACACCGTTCTCGTCGATCTTGCCGCGCTCGCCGGCCTGTCGATGGAGAGCACCGTCCGCGGACCGGCCTGGCGCTTCCTCGACCTGGCGCGCAGGCTCGAACGAGCGATCTCTCTGCTCGGGTCGGTGCAGGCAGCGTTGGGTCTGGCCGTCGAACCGCTGGCATTCCAACCGCTCACCGAATCGTTGCTGTCGGTGAACGAGAGCCTGGTCGCGTATCGGCGTCGGTATCGCAGCGACGTCGAGCTGGGCGCTGTGCTCGATCTGTTGGTGCACGATGATGCCAACCCCCGCAGCCTGGCATTCTCGCTCGATCGTCTTCGTGAACACATGGCGTCGCTGGCGTGGCAAGAGGGCGCCGACCTCGTGCAGCAGGCATCGCTCGGCGCGCTCGGTTCGATCGACGACACGGTGTCGAGCGGACGGCGGCTCTCGGTCGACTCGATGGTGCTGGCGACGCGAGGTCCGCTGCTCGAGCTCGGCAACGCGGTCGTCAGAAGGTGGTTCGCCGATCCGGTGAACCCCATGGTGATGGGTGCATCGTGACCACCCGCTTCACCGTGGTTCATCGCACCGAGTACCTGTACGGCCGGCAGATGAGTGATGGGTACACCGTTGCCCATCTGCTGCCGCGCGACACACCGACGCAACGGGTGCTGTCGGCCGAGGTGCACGTCACCCCCGATGCAGACGAGCTCGAGGAGCACACCGACCTCTTCGGCAACCGGGTCGTTCGAATCGGTGTGCACCGGCTTCACGATCACCTCGGCGTCACCGGACGTTGCGTCGTCGACGTCGGTGCTGCGCCGGCAGAGATCACTCTCGAAACATCCACTGCGTGGGACGACGTCGTCGGCCAGCTGGAACGGGCACGGGGCGAGCGGGCGACCGACATTGCTCCGTTCACCGCGCCGACCGCGGCGACGCCGTCGATCGCTGCGCTCGACGAGCTCTCGGCCGATCTCTTCCGGCCTGGCGAGGGCATCGTCGATCTGATCCGGTCGTTGACCGAGCGGATTCATCGCGAGTTCGTGTTCGACACCGAGTTCAGCGATGTGTCCACGCCGATCGCCGCGGTGTGCGCCGCCAGGCGCGGCGTCTGCCAGGACTTCGCGCACGTGATGATCGCCTGTCTGCGGGCCCGTGGTCTCGCCGCCCGCTACGTGAGCGGCTACATCGAGACCGAACCACCGCCGGGGGAGGTCAAGCTCACCGGCAGCGATGCATCGCACGCCTGGGTGGGCGTGTGGGTGCCCGAGCTCGGGTGGCTCGATGCCGACCCGACCAACGACCAGGTTCCACCGCAGCGCCACCTCACCGTCGGGTGGGGTCGCGACTACTTCGACGTCACGCCGGTGCGCGGCGTGGTCATCGGGCCCACTGCGATGCAGTGGCTGTCGGTCGGCGTCGACGTGACGAGCGAAGAAGTCGACTGAGCAGACCCTCGGCTCTCGGGCAGCCCGATGGAGCCGTCCGATTTCCGCTAGTGAACAGCGGTTCGACGGACCACACTGATCGATGTGCACGACGAACAACGCTATGTGGCAGTCCAGAGCCGCGACAGCAGGTTCGATGGGTGGTTCGTGACCGCCGTCCACACGACCGGCATCTACTGCCGGCCCTCGTGCCCGGCCACGACGCCCAAACGGAAGAACGTCTCGTTCTTCGCCACGGCTGCCGCTGCCCAGCAGCACGGGTTTCGGGCATGCAAGCGGTGTCGCCCCGATGCGTCGCCCGGCTCACCCGAATGGAACGGTCGTGCCGACGTGGTGGCGCGCGCGATGCGTCTGATCGCCGACGGGATGATCGACCGCGAAGGGGTGAAGGGACTCTCCCGGCGGCTCGGCTACAGCGAGCGGCATCTGAATCGGTTGCTCACCGACGAGCTCGGCGCTGGGCCACTGGCGGTCGCACGGGCACAGCGGGCACAGACCGCGCGCACGTTGATCGAGACCACCTCGATTCCCATGACCGATGTGGCATTCGCTGCGGGATTCTCCAGCATTCGGCAGTTCAACGACACGGTGCGCGAGGTGTTCGCCACGTCGCCATCTCAGCTGCGGGCCGATCGGCTGCGCCGGGAGCGACGGTCCTCGTCGGCCGGCGTCCACTCAGGGGCGATCGTGCTCCGCCTGCCCGTGCGTGGCCCGTTCGACGCCGATGGCGTGTTCTCGTTCGTCGGTCAGCGGGCCGTTCCCGGCGTCGAGAGCTGGGACGGCAAGTGCCTTCGACGCACGCTGCGGCTTGCGGGCGGCCCCGCGATCGTGAACCTGCGCGCCGACGGTCCTGACGCCGTGGCATGCACGCTCTGGCTGACGTCGGTGGCCGATCTGCAGTCCGCGGTGCAGCGGTGCAGGCGTCTGCTCGATCTCGATGCCGATCCTGTGGCGGTCGATCGTCGGCTCGGCGCGCACCCGCTGCTGGGGCGCCTCGTGCGTGCCCGACCGGGACTTCGGTCGCCCGGCTGTGTCGACGGTGCGGAACTGCTGGTCCGCGCCATCCTCGGCCAACAGGTCTCCGTCGCCGGTGCTCGCACGATCGCGGGTCGGCTTGCGGCGGTCGCGGGGGAGCAGGTGCAGCTCATCACCGACACGCCCGCGGATGGATCGCCGAACGTCGCGAATCTGTTGTTCCCGTCGGCGGCGGTCCTCGCCGACCTCGACCCGGCCCTGCTCCCGATGCCCGCAGCGCGCCGGCGCGCCCTCCTCGGAGCATGTCGCGCCATCGCCGACGGTGATCTGGTGATCGATCCAGGCGCCGATCGAGACGCGCTCCGGGCGCGGCTGGTGGATCTGCCCGGCATCGGACCCTGGACCGCGCAGTACGTCGCGATGCGGGCGTTGGGTGACCCCGATGTGTTCATGCCCACCGACCTCGGTGTGCGCCATGCCATCGAGCGCCTCGGCCACGATGGCTCGCCGGCCACTGCCAGCGAGCTCGCCGCACAATGGAGCCCGTGGCGTTCGTATGCGCTCCACCATCTCTGGCACTCGCTGTCGGCGTCCACAGCGTCCACAGCGCCCACCGTGACCGACGTCGTCGCTCGGAAACCGTCTCGTCTCCGCCGGTCCCCCGACCGGGTTCCCTCAGCCGGCACGACCGGCACCGTCGAAAGGATCCCCTGATGATCAGCACCATCACCACGACCACGATGTCGTCGCCGGTCGGCGAACTGACCATCGGCGCCACCGGGCGCGGCCTGCGCTACGTGCTGTGGGAACGCGAATCCCGAGCCATCGCAGGGGCGCTCGACGGCCGTGACGCTGGCGACGAGCGTTCCGGTGCCGCCGCGATCTCCGTGATCCTCGACGCGACCCGCGCCCAACTCGAGGAGTACTTCGCGGGGTCGCGCACCGAGTTCGAGCTCCCGCTCGATGCGATCGGCACCTCGTTCCAGCTGGCCGCCTGGCAGGTGTTGCGCACCATCCCGTACGGCAGCACGATGAGCTACGGCGAGCAGGCTCGCTCGCTCGGCGATCCGAACAAGGCGCGAGCGGTGGGGGCCGCGAACGGTCGAAACCCGATCAGCATCATCGTGCCGTGCCACCGGGTGGTCGGCTCCAACGGTTCGCTCACAGGGTTTGCCGGAGGCATCGATTCGAAGGCATGGCTCCTCGACCACGAGCATCGCGTGATCGCAACCGGGTGATCCGCTGGGCACCCCTGCCTCGCGTCGTTGCTTCCGGCTGATCCAGTGGCACCCGCGTACATGCACGCGCGGAGCGTCGCCGGCGACCCGGTGTTGATCAGACGCGGTTGCGTGCCTTGGCAGCCTGCTCGCGGCGAGCCTTCGCCTCGGCTTGCTTGCGATCCTTGGCGGCCTTGCGGCGAGCTCTGGTCTCGTCGTCGGCTTCACGGCTCAACACCACCGGTGCAGGCGGCTCCGGAGCCGGCGGCAACCCGATCACGTCGTCGTGCTTGAGCACGCGGCTGAGCATCACCGAGGCCGCTGCCTCGCCGGCCACCGAGGCGGCGAGCGTGAGTCGCACGACCGCGAGGCCATGTTTGTCGATCTGCGCCGGCAACACCGCCTGCAGGTTCTCCTCGCTCGGGTTGTCGCTGTTCTCGCCCAGCTCGGTGATGAAGTCGGCCAGGCAGGGATCGGTGAGCACCGTGGCGATCTGCTCGAGCTCGCCGCTCATCCGGCCGCGAGCGACGGCAGCGCGCAGGCCGACCACACGGCCGGCCGGGTCGTCGAAACCACCGTCGCGTGCACCGGCCAGCTTGTCGATCGCCGTCACGTGGTCCTCGGGGAGCGAGGCAACGAGAGCCTTGAGCTCGGCGTCGGTCATGGCGGTCATCGCTCGGTCGAGCAACGACAGGGCCTGGAGGCGGTTCTTCATCTGATTCACGGCCTCCGAGGCTACCGACAACCGTGTCGCACCCGTCGTCGACGCGTGCGACCGGTCACGCACCCACGCCACCCCGACACCGCGATGAGAGATGAGCGCGGGAGGGGCACTCATCTCTCATCGCGGGGTGGTGGTTGGGCTCAGACGTTGGTGTCGGACGACTGGGCCGCAATCTCGGCGTGCACCTTGGTCATGTCGAGCGCCTTCACCTGGGTCAACAGCTCGTCGAGGGTGTGCGCGGGCATCGCTCCCGGTTGGGAGAACACCAGCACGCCTTCCCGAAACACCATCAGGGTCGGGATCGATCGGATCTGAGCACCAGCGGCGAGGCCCTGCTCGGCCTCGGTGTCCACCTTGGCGAACACGACGTCGGTGTTCTTGCTGGCTGCCGCGTCGAAGATCGGGGCGAACATGCGGCAGGGCCCGCACCACGACGCCCACCAGTCGACGAGGACGATGTCGTTGGCCTCGATGGTGGGTGCAAACGTGGCTGCAGTGAGGTCGACGGTCGCGGCTGACATGGCGGAGGCTCCATTCGTGGATATCCGCTCGTCGAGGGGACGAGCGTCATGTGATGCAACGGAGGTACCCGGACGGGTATTCCCGGTCCCGTGACCGGCCCTCGCCCGAGGATCGCCCTGACGGTCACCTCATCGATGGAGCGACCGGTGGCGCGGCTCGCTATCCTCGCTGCATCCCGCCCTCGTAGCTCAGGGGATAGAGCAATGGTTTCCGGAACCATGTGTCGGAGGTTCGAATCCTTCCGGGGGCGCCACGCTTTTCGGCCCTGACCAGTGCACAGACTGGCTGGGCAGCAGCGCAGATCACGTCGGGTGAAGATGATCTTGCGCAGCGTCCGGGGATCGCTGGCGGTGGTCAGAGGGGCGACGGCACGGCCCAACGATCGGCCACCAGCTCGGCGGCCACCAACTCGGCGACCGTCGTCTCGACGAGCAACGAAGCCAAGGGATGGTCACCCGTCGGGTACGTGATCTCGAGCGACGTGCCCGGGAACGTGGGCGCACCCGCAGCGTGCACGCTGACCACTGTCGACCCTCGCTCGGTCAGCCACCGGGCCGCCTCGGCGTCGTAGCGCGAACCGGGGAAGACGAGCGCTCGGTACTCGAGCGTCTTCGCGAGGTAGACGTCGACGTGACTCCAGTCGGCCGTCTCGCAGGCGTCGGCTTGACGGCGGGGCACCTCGCGCATCATCAGGGCACCTTGGAGTGCGCTGCTGATCCGCTCGGCCGGTGCGAGCAGCCAGGTGCCATGTGGCCCGGCCAGTCGCTCGGCAGCCTGATCGAGCCACCGCTGACGCGACTCGAGCAAGGTCTCGATGCCGTCGGCCGCCATCCGGCAACCACGGGCGAGGTCGAGCGGTGCACCGGTGAGGTGCTGTTCGAGCGCGAGGAGCGCGATGATCGTGTGCAGTTCGCTGCGACAAGCGATGCCGCTCACCTCGACACCCGCGGCCATGTCGACGAGATGCGTGCAGACGGCGGTGAGGGGCGAGTCGATCGTGTTGGTGAGCGCCACGATCCGAGGCGCATCGTGCATCCGACCAGCGAAGTCCAGCGTCTCCGTCGAGCTCCCGCTGGCAGAGATCGCGACAAGCGTGAGGTCGTCGCGCGTGGGCCACGAGTGCTCGGCCGAAGCGATCTCGGCAACGGCCGTCACGCCGTGCCGCCGGAGCCGCTGAGCGCCGACTTGGGCTGCGAACCACGACGACCCCATACCGGTCAGGACCAGTCGGCCCTCGGGAGGAATGTCAGGCCAGAGAAACGCCTCGTCGGCGTCGAGCGCGTTGGCGAGCAGGCGAAGCATGGCGGGCTTCGACTCCAGGTCGTCGAGGAAACGTGCCGGGTCCAACTCACTCCTCGCGGTCGAGCGGGAACATGGAGGCCAGCGCAGCATCGGGGACGTAGACCCAGTGTGGGAGGTGGGCCGCTGCGTATGCGAGCTCGTGGAGCTCCTGTGCCACTCGCAACGGACGCAGCAGGGCCACATCGAGCAGGCGGTCGAGCGAAGCTGTGGTCAACTCGGCGCGGTACGTGTCGAGTGCGGCGTCGACCAACTCGTCGATCAGCCTCGTCAGATCGGTCCGGCGAGCACCGGCCGTGCGGTGATCCACGATGCGAACGACGTGGTCGATCGATTGCAGCAACGCGGCCACGTCGACCGCCGCCGGCTGTTGCAGCCCGTCGTCTGCGCTGTCGGCGATGGGGTTGCCATCGAAGTCGGTGATCGCGAGCTGACCTCCGATCGCCAGCACGTTGCCCACGTGGAGGTCGCCATGAACGGTGATCGCCGCAGTCTTGCGTTTGGTGTCGAGCACATCGAGTTCGGCCCTGATCGATTCCCAACGGGCCGCGAGGTGTTCGGCGGTCGCACCGCCGGTGACGCTGCGCGCAGTCTCGAGGAGTGCGACAGCGCTGACGTGGAGCTGCCGGATCGACACCTCACCCACAGGATTCGGCCATCGTGCGGACGGAGTGGCCAGAGCGACGTGGAGACGACCGGCGAGCGAGCCGAGCGCACGAGCGCGACCGATGAGCGCACTGCGATCGAGCGAACCGTCGTACCACGCGTGGACCTCGTCGAGGTACCAGTCCCAGCCGTCGCGAGCGCCGGGGAGGAACGAAGCGACCGAAGCGACGACGTGGCCGTTCTCGATGTGCGAGCCGTGGAATGCCGGCATCGAATCGAACCCGACCTCGGCCAGGTGGGTGAGCACCTCGATCCCGCGGTGCGGAAGCGAGCGTGGGGGCCTGAACCACTTGACGATCACCGATTCGTCGACGACCACGCTCCGATTGGTCTGGTCGACCGTGATCGGCCGCTCGCGACCGTCGCCCAGCAATGCCGGAGCGATCGCACGGGCGAGCGCAGTCGACGCCCCGAGGTCAGGTTCCGAAGCGATCACGTCGGTCAGAACCCCACGCGCAGGGATGGCTCGCTGTGCTTCACCATCACATGATGGCCGACAGCCAGCTCGTCGACTGCGGATTGGCTCATGTCGTTTCCGACGTCCGACATGCTGCGACCACCGTGCATCGCGACCGACCCGCACACCTTGTCTCGCACCCTGGCTCGGGCTTGACCCCCGCGGCGGAAACCGCTACTCATGTCACGTCGCGACCGAACCGAGCGACGCGGCACAGCGCCGGCGGCACAGGGCCCGGCTGAACCCACCAGGAGGACCGAGTCGTGAGCACGTTCCTGTTCATGCCAGAAAGTGCCTACGGGCCGACGAACAACTGCATCGGCATCGGCAACGCACTGCAGCGGATGGGTCATCGGGTGGTCTTCGCTGCCGAGCGCTCCTGGGAAGGTCGACTGGCAGCGCTCGGGTTCGACGAAGACCTGGTCGATCTCGCGCCGCCCCCCGAGAACGTCGCCGAGCAGGCTGCCGGGCAGTTCTGGACCGACTTCATCCGCGACACATCGCCGGTCTTCCGGCAGCCCACGATCGAGCAGATCTCGCAGTTCGTCCAGCCCACGTGGTCGGCGCTGATCGATGGCGCCAAGTACTGCCAGCAGCAGCTCACCGACATCATCGAGCGGCAGCGACCAGACGTGGTGATCGAGGACAACGTCAACTGCTTCCCGGCGCTCGTCACGGCGGGTGTGCCCTTCGTGCGGATCGTGTCGTGCAATCCCCTCGAGGTGACGGGGCCCGACATCGCTCCGGCGTTCTCGGGGTACGCAGCCGACGATCGCACCGGCTGGGCCGACTTCCGCGACGAGTACGAGCGGACACACCGGCCGATCTGGGAGGACTACAACGAGTGGGTCGTCAGCTGTGGTGCTCCACCGCTGCCCGATCTGCAGTTCATCCACCCGTCCGAACAGCTCAACCTGTACGTGTATCCGGAGGAGATCGACTACATCGATCGCCGACCGCTCGCCGCGACGTGGCACCGTCTCGACTCGTCGGTGCGCACCACCGACCAGCCCTTCGAGGTTCCCGCTTCGCTGGGGGCCGAAGGAGCGTTGATCTATCTGTCCCTCGGCTCGCTCGGTTCGGCCGATGTCGAGCTGATGAAGCGCCTCGTCGAGGTGCTCGGCCGCACTCCGCACCGATACATCGTCAGCACGGGTCCTCTCCACGACACGTACGATCTGCCTGCCAACATGTGGGGCCAGGAGCAGGTGCCCCAGACCAACGTGCTGCCGATGGTCGATCTCGTCATCACCCATGGCGGCAACAACACCACCACCGAGTGCTTCCACTTCGGCAAGCCGATGGTGGCGCTCCCGCTGTTCTGGGACCAGTACGACAACGCCCAGCGAGTCGATGAGACCGGATTCGGCCGGCGGCTGCGGACATACGAGTTCGACGACGCTGAACTGACCGGCGCGATCGATCGAATGCTCGCCGACTCGGCGCTCCGCGGCCGGCTGGATGCGATCGGACGACGGGTGCGAGCCGCCGACGGCATTGGCAGAGCTGCCGGTCTGTTGGCATCACTCGCCGCCGATGTGCGCTGACGCAGCGCAGGATCGAGCGGACGCCGATCCCTGTCTGTCTCGAACGGCGTCGGCCAACACGGGATCGATTCCTCCGGGGACGCCGTCATCGCGAACGGTACGATTCGGCTCCCATGGCCGATCCGCACGTCACCGTTGCCTCGTTGCTCGCGCCGGCGTTCGAGCGTGTATCGGGCCGCCATGGTGACGACGCAGTGGTGCGCCCGAGCGATCGGGCCCATGCGCAGGCCAACGGTGCGCTCGCTCTGGCCAAGGAGCTCGGTCGCAATCCGCGTGAGGTCGCGGCCGAGGTTGCTTCCGCGGCCGCCGACGATCTCGCCGGCGTCGCCACCCTGGAGGTGGCCGGGCCGGGGTTCATCAACGTCACCTTCACGCCGTCGTTCGTGAGCGGGCACGTCGCGACGATCGCGGCCGACGAACGCCTTGGTGTGCAGCCGGCCGTGATGCCGGAGACGGCCGTGGTCGACTACTCGGCGCCGAACGTGGCCAAGGAGATGCACGTCGGTCACCTTCGCACCACGCTCATCGGAGACGCGTTCGTGCGCATGCTCGGGTTCGTCGGCCACACGGTGATCCGCGAGAACCACATCGGCGACTGGGGCACCCCGTTCGGGATGCTCATCGAACACGTGGTCGACCAGGGTGGCGAGCTGGGTGAGATCGACCTCGACGATCCCGGCGCGTTCTACAAGCAGGCCCGCGCCAAGTTCGACGCGAGCGACGAGTTCAAGGAGCGCGCCCGGGCCAGGGTCACCCTCCTGCAGGGCCGGTCCGACGCGGCGACCATGCAGCTCTGGCAGCGCCTCGTCGACCAGTCGGCCGACTACTTCGACATCGTCTACGGACGCCTCGGCGTGCTGCTCACGCGCGACGACATCGTGGGCGAGAGCTTCTACCAGCCTGCGATGCCTGCGATGCTCGACCGGCTCGACCAGGCCGGGCTGCTGCAGGAGAGTGACGGAGCCAAGGTGGTGTGGGTACCCGGCTTCACCAACCGCGAGGGCGACCCGCTGCCGTTGATCGTGCGGGCGCGAACTGGCGGGTTCAACTACGCCACGAGCGACATCACCTGCGTCATCGACCGGGTGGAGCGATTGCATGCGACCCTGCTCGTCTACTGCATCGGCACGCCCCAGAGCCAGCACCTGCAGATGGTGTGGAAGGCCGCCGAGATGCTCGGCGTGCTGGTGCCCCCGGCGCGGGCGGTGCACGTGAACAACGGCAACGTGCTGGGGGACGACCGCAAGATCCTCAAGAGCCGCAGCGGCGAGCCGGCGATGCTGCTCGATCTCATCGATGCCGCCATCAGCCGGGGTCGGGCGATCGTCAGCGAGCGGTCGCCCGAGATGCCGAGCGCCGAACGGGACGAGTTGGGGCGCCAGATCGGCATCGGGGCGTTGAAGTACGCCGAGCTGTCGACCGACCGGATCAAGGACTACGTCTTCGACTGGGATCGCATGTTGTCGTTCGAGGGCAACACCGCGCCGTACCTGCAGTATGCGCACGCCCGCATCCGCAGCATCTTCCGCCGTGCCGAGGTGGAGCCAGCCGCCGTCCGCTCTGTCGTCCCGTCGTTGCATGCGCCAGAGGAGCTCGCCCTGGGGCTGAAGTTGCTCGCCTTCGACGGTGCGGTCGCCGACACGATCGACCGGTTCGCGACGCACCGCCTGTGCACCTACCTGTTCGAGCTGGCGCAGACGTTCACCGCGTTCTACGACGCGTGCCCGGTGATGCGCGCCGAGACCGACGAACTGCGTCTCAGCCGGCTCGCGCTCGCCGATCTCACGGCGCGCGTGCTCTCCACCGGCCTCGGGTTGCTCGGCATCGAGTCGCCCGATCGCATGTAGCCGAGACACGACGTGATGGGCTCCTTGCCGCTCCACCTCCTCCCCGACACGGCGTCCATCGACGACCGTGGGGTCCTCTCGCTCGGCGGCCTCAGCGTGTCGGAACTGGTTGCCGCTCACGGCACCCCGTTGTTCATCTACGACGAGGTGCACCTTCGGCGGCGCTGCCGCGAGGCGGTCGACGCGTTCGGGCACCAGCGTGCGGTGTACGCCACCAAGGCGTTCCTGTGCCGCGCGATGGCTCGCCTCGCGTACGAAGAGGGGATGCTGCTCGACGTGGCCAGCGGTGGCGAGATGCACGTCGCGCTGTCGGCCGGTGTGCCGGCCGACGCGCTCACCCTGCACGGCAACAACAAGAGCGTCGACGAGTTGCGCCGTGCGCTGCGCGAGCAGGTGCGCTACGTGGTGGTCGACTGCGACGAGGAGCTAGATCGGCTCGAACTGCTGCACGCCGAGGGGCTTCCGGTCCCCCGTGTGGTCCTGCGCATCACGCCGGGCGTGCACGCACACACCCACGAGTACATCGCGACCGGCCAGGACGACTCGAAGTTCGGCTTCAACCTCGGCAACGGAGCCGCACAGGCAGCCGTTGATCGGGCGCGACGGTCGGATGCGGTCGAGCTGGTCGGGTTGCACTGCCACATCGGATCGAACGTGTTCGCGGTCGACAGCTTTGCTCGAGCGGCCGAGGTGATGGCTCGGTTCGCCGCTCCGCTCGGACTGCCCGAGCTGGTGCTCGGCGGTGG
This sequence comes from Actinomycetes bacterium, assembly GCA_031400715.1. GTDB lineage: Bacteria > Actinomycetota > Acidimicrobiia > Acidimicrobiales > Ilumatobacteraceae > VFMC01. The sequence goes on from JANNQK010000175.1 coordinate 38,949, forward strand.
CCTGGGCGTGCCGTACGTGGGGGGCGAGGAAGCCTCCACCATCACCGAATGGGGGCGCGTCGTGTTGGGTGCGTGCGCTGCGCTGAACGTGCAGAGCCGGATCAGCGTCGAACCGGGCCGATCGATCGTCGCGTCGTCGGCGATCACCGTGTACGAGGTGGGCGCGGTGAAGACGATCCCCGGCGTGCGCACGTACGTCTCGGTGGACGGCGGCATGAGCGACAACCCTCGACCGGTGTTGTACGGCTCGGGCTACGAGGCCTTCGACCCCAACAGAGCACGGGACGAACGCAACGGACGGGCTCGGTTGGTGGGCAAGCACTGCGAGAGCGGCGATGTGTTGATCTTCGACGCAGCGGTGCCCGAGCAGTTGGCGGCCGGCGATCTGATCGCCACCCCGGTCACGGGCGCCTACGGTCATTCCATGGCCAGCAACTACAACAAGCTCACCCGCCCACCGGTGGTGTTCGTGCGCGACGGCGAAGCTCGCGTCGTGGTGCGCCGCGAGACGTACGACGACCTGCTCTCGTGCGACGTCGGGTGACGCCCGTGCCCCTGCGCTGTCGGTCGAGCGCTTCTGGGGGAGCACGATGAACGGTGATCGCATGGTCGGAATGGTCCGCAAGGCGCTCACCGCGCTCCGTGCGGCGGGTCGCCGGCAGCGGGATGCGGGTGACGCTGGTCGCACCCGCCCGCACTCCGCTCCATCGGCGCCATCGGCTGACAGCGAGCTGGGCGATGCTCGCATCGAGTACTCCCCGGCCCTCGACGGCGACGCCGATCCAGGAGAAGTCGTGTGGACCTGGGTGCCGTACGAAGACGACCCATCGCAGGGCAAGGACCGACCGGTGATGATCTTCGGCCGCCGTGGTGACCGCCTGGTCGGCGTCGCGCTGACATCGAAGCATCACGACAACGAACCACAGATCGCGGTGGGGACCGGCCCGTGGGATCGCGAGGGTCGTCCCAGCTACGCCAAGCTCGAGCGAATCCTCGACGTCGATCCACTCCAAGTTCGTCGGGAAGGCGCTGTGCTCCCGCGGGCTCGGTTCGACGAGGTCGTCGATGCGCTCCGAGCGTTGCACGGCCTGGTGGAGCGGCACCGCTGATCGCTCGCTCGAGCGAACAACGATCCCCGTCGTGGCCGTGCAGAGTGGCCGTGCAGAGTGGCCGGGCGGCCGCTCACGATCGTGGGGGCGGGGCGTGCTTGACACTGCGTTGAGCCTGGTGCCGGCTGGCCTGAGCCGATCGGCCCAATCAGGCCACGGCAGCTGTTCACGCAAGAGGCGCACTCGTATCGTGCGGTCACGGGAGCACCGGGATCGACCGGCTCCAGGCGATCAGGAGGATGTGCATGAACCGGAAGACCTTGTCGGTGCGGTGGCGGACCGTGACGACGATCTCGGTCAGTGGGTTCATGGTGGGCGCGGTCCTCCTGATCGCCGCTCCCGAAGGCATCGCGTCGGCCGAGGGTGACAGCGGTTGCCCGACGTGGTCGGGCGGTGGCATCGAAGCGGTGCTCCAGCAGGGTGGCTACGGCTGCACCCCGGTCACCACGTTGCCGCCGGTCACGACGTTGCCGCCGGTCACGACTCTGCCGCCGGTCACGACCCTGCCGCCGGTCACGACCCTGCCAACCTTCGCGGCCGCGCCCCCGACCACATACCCGTCATACCCGTCGCCCACGCCGTTGACACCGACGCTGCCGGCGACGGGTCAGAACGGCATCGAGTTGGCCACCGCTGCAGGAGCACTCGTTGCCCTGCTCGCCGGCACCTGGCTGGTACGGGTGGGCACGAATCGGCGGCCGCGGTCGGTGAGCTGATCGGCGCGCCACGATCGCTGCGGGGGATCGGCCCCGGCCTGGCTCCGAGCGGGCCGCGACGCGACCGACTGCACAAAGGAGACATGGTCGGCCGTGGATCGTCCCGTAGCCTCACGCCGTGGCTCAGACCGACTCTTCACCTTCGCAGTCCGCTCCCACGGGTCGCAAGATCCGCGATCGCGCCGACAACGTCATGCGAATCGGCGTGCTCGGGTGCGGCAACGTCGGTGCGCCGCTGATCGAGCTGATCGCCGCACAGGCCGCATCGATCGAGGCGCGCACCGGGTTGAAGCTCGAGGTGGCCACGGTCGCGGTGCGCAACCTGAGCAAGGATCGCGGCATCTCGCTCGCCGACGGGGTGCTCACGCGAGATGCGCACTCGGTGGTGAACGATCCGACGATCGATCTCGTCGTCGAGGTGATCGGCGGCATCGAACCCGCTCGGGAGCTGATCTCGACCGCCCTCGCCAATGGCAAGCCGGTGATCACGGGCAACAAGGAGCTGCTCGCGAACATCGGCACCGAGCTCTACGCCCAGGCCGATGCCGCCGGGGTCGACCTGCTGTTCGAAGCGTCCGTCGCCGGGGGCATCCCGCTGATGCGTGCCCTGCGCGAGAGCCTGCGTGGCGAGCCGGTCACCAGGGTGATGGGCATCGTCAACGGCACCACGAACTTCATCCTCACCAAGATGACCGAGGAGGGCGCCGACTACATGGTCGCCCTCTCCGAGGCTCAAGCGCTGGGGTTCGCCGAGCGTGATCCGACGGCCGATGTGGAGGGCTTCGATGCGGGCGCGAAGACCGCGATCATCGCCACCATCGCCTTCGGCGTGAAGGTGGTGGCCGGCGACGTGTACCACGAGGGCATCAGCCACATCACCGCCGCCGACATCGCCGTGGCGCGCCGTCTCGGGTACGTCGTGAAGCTGTTGGGCATCGCCGAGCAGATGCCGACCGGCGAGGTCGCCGTGCGCGTGCACCCGGCCATGGTGCCCCTCACCCATCCGCTCGCCAGTGTTCGTGAGAGCTACAACGCCGTGTTCGTGGAAGGCCGCGCCGTCGGTTCGCTGATGTTCTACGGCCGTGGCGCCGGAGGCTCGCCGACGGCCAGTGCCGTGCTCGGCGACCTGATCGATGCTGCGGTGAACCTGTCGAACGGCACGCACGGAACGATCGGCACGTTCGGCAAGGCGGTCACGTTGCCGATCGACGAGACCACCGCCGAGTACCTGCTGAGCCTCGACGTGGCGGACAAGCCGGGTGTTCTGCACGCGGTCACCGGCGTGTTCGCTCGCCACGGAGTGAGCATTCGCGCCGCCGAGCAGGAGGGGAACGCCCCCGACGCCCGGTTGGTGTTCATCACCCACGAGGCCAAGGAATCCGCCGTACAGGCCACCGTGCGAGAACTCCGGGAACTCGATGTGGTTCGCAGCATCGGCGGCCTGCTCCGGGTGATCGGGGCCTGACGTGCGGTACGTGAGCACCCGAGGTGGTGCGCCCGAGATCGGGTTCGTCGATGCGCTGCTGGCCGGGTTGGCGCCCGATGGAGGACTGTACGTTCCCGCGGAGTGGCCGAACCTTGCCGACGCGAGCCGTGATGCGACGTATGCCCAGCTGGCAGCGACGGTGATCGCTCCCTTCGTGGGCGACGAGATCGCACGAGCCGATCTCGATCGGATGTGCGATGAGGCATACGCCGCCTTCCGGCACCCGGCGACCGTGCCGCTCGTGCAGATCGACGACCACCACTTCGTGCAGGAGCTGTTCCACGGCCCAACCCTCGCGTTCAAGGACGTCGCGCTCCAGCTCGTCGGGCGACTTTTCGACCACGCGCTCACCCGGCGCGGCGATCGCGTCCGCATCGTCGGTGCCACCAGTGGCGACACCGGGTCGGCCGCGATCGACGGTGTGAAGGGATGCGCACACGTCGAGATCGTGATCCTCTATCCACTCGGTCGCACGAGCGACGTTCAGCGCAAGCAGATGACGACCGTCGACGCACCGAACGTGCGCACCGTCGCGATCGAAGGCACCTTCGACGATTGCCAGGACCTCGTGAAGGCGATGTTCAACGACGCTCCGTTCCGTGAGTCGCAGCGACTCAGCGCCGTCAACAGCATCAACTGGGCGCGCGTGATGAGCCAGGTCGTCTACTACGTCGCTGCATGCAGGGCGCTGGCCACCCCGCTCACGTTCTGTGTGCCGACAGGCAACTTCGGCAACGTCTTGTCAGGCTGGATCGCTCAGCGGATGGGGGCGCCGATCGATCAGTTCGTCGTCGCCAGCAACACCAACGACATCCTCACCAGGTTCCTGCGTTCGAACGACATGCGAACCGCCGATGTCGTGCCCACGTTGAGCCCGAGCATGGACATCCAGGTCTCGTCCAACTTCGAACGCCTGCTGTTCGAGATGAACGGTCGCGACGGTGGCCAGACCGCTGAGCAACTGCAGCGGTTCCGGGCCACGGGCCGGCTGTCGGTCGAAGACGATCAGCGCGCCGAGTGGCTCGACGGCAGGTTCCTCGGAGCGCGTGTCGACGACGCCGGCACGCTCGATGTGATCGCGCGCACCTACGCCGCGACCGGGATGCTCGTCGATCCGCACACTGCGGTCGGGTTCGGTGCCGTCGAAGCGCTGCGATCGAGCGGCGAGACATCGGGGCCGGTGGTGACGCTGGCGACCGCGCACCCGGCCAAGTTCCCGGATGCCGTCGAACGCGCCACCGGTGTGCGGCCGCCCCTTCCGGCCCACCTCGCAGATCTGTTCGAGCGGCCCGAATACACGAGCGTGTTGCCGAACGATCTCGCGACGGTGCAGCGCTTCGTGGCCACCACGTTCGATCGGTGACCCTTCGCCACGCGTGGTGACCCGAACGCCTTCTCGCAGGTGGCAGCCGTCTCAGGCGTTGCGGGAGCAGACCGCTGTCGCTACAGTGCAAATCGTTCGGGTTCCCGAACCGCTCCGTCTCCGACACGTGCGCCTGCACGTCCGATGCTGCGATGGAGTCGATCTCTTCTGGTGGTGGGGCCGCCGGTCGTGTCCGTGCACATGCTGACGGCACACGCCGAGTCCAACCTCCGTGTCAGAAAGCAGGTGGCCGGTGGCCGCGGAAGCTCTCGAACAGTCCATGCTGGAGTCCAAGGACAAAGACCAGCTCTTTGCCATCGCCCAGGCGCTCGGCATCAAGACCACGGCCCGCGCCGCCAAGGCGACGCTGATCACGAAGATCCTGGAAACCACCAGTGGAGCGCCGGACTCCCGCGAGCGTGAGACCGAGACGCCACCCGTCGTCGCTGACGCTCCGTCAGCGGCGCAGACAGCGACGTCGTCCGGCACTCCGACATCCCGGGGAGGGGCCGCTCACGTCGACACTCGCACCGCAAGCACCGCGAGCACCGCGAGCACCGTGGTCTACGGGCCCGATGGGGAGCCGCTCGCCGATTGGGAGCTCGAGCTGGTGCAGGCGGGTGAACTCAGCGTGAGCGACGTTCTTGCAGCTCCCGCTCCCACGCGGCCCACTGCGCGAACGCAACGAGATCGAGGTCGCACGGGTACCACCGGCGCGCCAGCCGCCGCACCGACGAGCGAGCGCGGCGGTGCCGGTGGTGACGCCCGCGGCGGGGGCAACGACAGCGAAGGACGCGACGGCCAGGGTGACGGCCAGGGTGACGGCCAGGGTGACGACATCGGCGACGGCCAGGGTGACGACCAGGGTGACGACCAGGGCGACGATCAAGGTGACGACCAGGGCGATGGGGAGAGCCGTAACAGCCGTCGTCGTCGGCGTCGCCGCAACAAGGGCCGTGCCGACGCACCACAGACCGGAGACCGATATGACGGCGGTGGAAGCGGCCAGCCCCAGGACCGACCGACGCGTCCTGACCGCCCCGGTCGGACCGAGGGCGGCTACGCCGCCGGGCGCGCCGACATCGGTGATCGCGCTGATCGCGACGGCGTCGACACCTCCGGCCCCACCAGCACCACCAACGCGTCCGAGCTCGTCACGGTGTCGGGATATCTCGACCTGCGCGACGAGGGGTACGGGTTCCTGCGCGTGAACGGGTACCTCGCCAGCCGCGACGATGCCTACATCCCCGTGAAGCTGACCCGCCAGTTCGGGCTTCGCAAGGGCGACCACGTCACGGGGCTCAGCCGCCCCGCGGGCCGCAACGAGAAGAACCCGGCGTTGCACGAGGTGACCTCGGTCAACGGCGGAGAGCCCGAGAAGGCCTTGGACCGCAAGCGGTTCGAGGATCTCACGGCGCTGTTCCCCGACGAGAAGCTCCGCCTCGAGAACCCGCTCGACCAGAACAACATGACGGCGCGCATCATCGATCTCATCTCTCCGATCGGCAAGGGTCAACGCGGCATCATCGTGTCACCGCCGAAGGCCGGCAAGACGACGATCATGAAGACGATCGCCACGTCGATCGAGCAGAACCACCCCGAGGTGAAACTGATGGTGCTGCTCATCGACGAGCGCCCCGAAGAAGTGACCGACATGCGTCGGACGGTGAAGGGCGAGGTCATCGCCAGCACGTTCGACAGGCCGAGCGAGGAGCACGCCCAAGTGGCCGAACTCGCGCTCGAGAAGGCCAAGCGGCTGGTCGAGATGGGCGAAGACGTCGTCATCATCCTCGACGGCATCACCCGCCTCAGCCGTGCCTACAACCTGGCGGCACCAGCCAGCGGCCGCATCCTGTCCGGTGGTATCGATGCCGGCGCGCTGTACCCGCCGAAGAAGTTCTTCGGTGCGGCCCGCAACGTCGAAGAAGGCGGCTCGCTCACGATCCTCGCCACCGCGCTGGTCGAAACGAACAGCCGGATGGACGAAGCGATCTTCGAGGAGTTCAAGGGCACGGGCAACATGGAGTTGCACCTCGATCGACATCTCGTGGACAAGCGTTTGTTCCCCGCGATCAACATCGAGAAGAGCGGCACGCGCAAGGAAGAGAACCTCTACCATCCCGAAGAGATGAAGAAGATTTACATTCTGCGCCGCG
>JANNQK010000176.1:0-10336 GCA_031400715.1 Actinomycetes bacterium
TCCTTGTGCTGGTGCTTCTCGCGGAAGTCGCGCCGCGACTGCATGTCGATGAACGCCCGGCGGGTGGGGTACTGGACGATCCCGATGCGATCCCACCCGGTGCCCTGCGGGTCGGTGACGTCACCGAAGAACGCGACCACCGCACCGATGTCGGCCAGCACCTCCGTGGGGGCGTACTCGTCGTCGGCCTCCATCCCGCTGCGGCCGCCGTCGCTGCCGTCCTTGTAGGCGGCGCGTTCGCGGTACTTCATGTAGTTCACCATGAGCACCGGGCCGTCCTCGTCGGGCGGGCAGGACGCGAGGCGCCCGGCGTAGTCGAAGTCGATCGTTCCGTAGCGCGGCATTGGGCCACGGTACCAATTGACAGTCAGAGTGACAAGAGTCAGTTCGTCAGCAGTTTGGCCATCGACCAACGGAGCGTGGCGGCCGTGTCGGCCGCGGACAGCTCCTGGTCGAGCCGCATCAGATCGACGGCTTCCAACGAGCACAACGCGTCGAGCGCGGCGAGAGCACTCGTGCGCTCGGCGGCGTCCATCGCACCGAGCTCGGCCCGGAACAGGTGTCGGATCTGCGAACGGAGAAACGCCCGCGTGGTCTTCAGCTCGTTCGCCAGCACTGGCTGCAGCGCCGCAAGCGAGCGGGACAGGCGGGCCGACGGGGCCACGGCGGCGAACAGCTCGAGCCGGCGCTCGACGAAGCGTTCGATCCGCTCCGGGAGCGGGGCACCGGGACCGACGGTGAGTGGCACCAGCGGTGCGGCCACCGCCAGCTGGCGCTCGATCGCGGTGCGGGCGAGTTCGTCCTTGTCGGAGAAGTAGCGGAACACCGAGCGGTGCGACACGCCCGAGCGGTCGGCGACCTCGGCGATGCTCGGGCGAGGGATCCCCTCGCGGACCAGTTCGAGGTAGGCGTCGACGACGGCGTACTTGTTCCGGTCGCGCCGGGCGTGGCGACCGTCTTCGCGAGGTGCGTTCGACTCGTCCTCGGCGTTCGTTTCGGCCGTGTCCGACGTGTCCGACGTGTCCGACGTGTCGGCGGGCGTCTGCGGGGCCGACCCGGACGCCACGCCCGCCGGCCGGGGGGTCGCCGGCGAGGCCGCGCGCGTCGAGCCACTCCCGGCTCGCCCTGCAGCGCCGGTGGTGAATCCGCCAGCGCGGACAGCCGGGCGTGCGGTCGGGGGCATCACGACATTGTACGACGTGCGCCGGAACAATCGGCAGGCCACTGCCATTTGTTCATCAGTGTTCGGTGAACGCTCGGTGCGGAGGCTCGCTCCGGTCGGGCAGTGCGGCGCATCGCGTCAGTCGTCGAGTGCGGTGTACTGCAGGCCGGCGGATCCCGATGAGCTGGTGATCGTCAGTGTGCGGGCCTCGATCTCGAATGTCACGTCGCCGGCCAGCACCGACAGGACAGACGACTCCAGGTCCATCAACGGCTGCTCGCACGCCATCTTCGTGAGCGCCAGCGGACCGAACGTGATCGTGCCCTCGCCCAGGCTCACCGTCGCCGAACCGGTGTTGCACCCGGTGGCGACCACTGCTGTGCCGTCGGTGGCGTCGATGCCGTTCACGAAGGTGAGCGTGCTCGTGGCGTCCATCGGCGTGCTCGAGGCCGATTCGCCGTCGATGATCGTGATGAGGGTCCACACCGTGCTCTCCATCGGCCGATCGGGGTCGGCGACCTCGCGGTCGAGGAACGTGATCGACGCATCGGTGGCCGTCAACACGAGGGTGTCGCCGTCGAGGGCGACGGTCGGGCCGGCCATGAGCAGGTCGGCGAACCGTGTGTCCTGGTCCATCAGCGCCTCCTCGCACCCCATCTCGGTCATCGACAGACCACCGTCGATGCGGAGGATGTCGCCGTCGATCCGGTAGCTGCCGCCGAGGAGGTTGCAGCCGGCGCTGGCCGAGAGCGTGCCGTCGCGGAACTCGATACTGACGAGCGTGCCCTCGACGAGCTCGAAGCCCGCGCTGCCGGTGGAGAGGAAGGTGCGCCCGTCGAACGAGGTCGGTGCCGCCGAATCCGGCGTGGTGCCGAGCGTGGTCACCGGTGTGGACGGCGAGCTCGAGGCGCCGGGGTCGACGGTGTCGTCGCCGCAGCCGGCGAGCAGGCCCGGCAGCAGTACGGTCAAGGGGAGCGCCAGGGCGATCGACGCCATCGAGCGACGACGGCCGTTCGCCCGACCGGGTGTGCCGGCGGTCGAAGACGACCAGGGGGAACGGGGGGAGTGCGATGCAGGCATGGGACGCATGTTCGTTGGACGCTGCCGGCAACGCCAGCGGTTCCCACGCGCCCGGAAAACTATTGCCACAACAACTGACAGAACATAGGGTGGTGTGATGACCGAACGCCGTGTGGCCCTGATCGCAGGGGCCGGTTTCTACGTCGGGCCCGACCTGGCCCGACTCCTCGCCGAACGGGGTCACGACCTCGTGCTCGGCGATCCCCATCCGTCGCTCGTCGCCGAGCTCGAGTCGGCCGGCACCGCCATCGAGGTTGTGACAGGAATTCGCGACCTGGCCGTGCCGGGTGCCGCGCGGCGTCTGGTCGACGCAGCGCTGGCGCGGTTCGGCCGCATCGACTCGGCCACCGCCTTCACCGGTCTGATCGTGACGGGCCGATTCATGAACTCGTCGGTCGACGACTACCGGGCGGCGATCGAGGGATGCATGATCGCGCCCTACGAGTTCCTGAAGGCGGTCCTCGTGCCGATGATCGCCCAGGAGGACGGCCAGGTGCTCGTGATCACGAGCGCGAGCGCGGCTCGGGCCACGCCGGGTGCTCCCCTCTACTCGTCGGCGCGGGCGGGCGCCACTCACCTCGTGCGCAACGTCGCCCAAGAGGTGGCCCGCAACCGGGTGCAGGTGAACGCCGTCGGCACCAACTTCATGGACTTCCCCGAGTTCCGTCGGGCGAGCGGCGCCGACGACCCCGCCGTTCGCGCCAAGCTCGAGGGTCAGGTTCCGCTGGGTCGGCTGGGAACCATGAATGAGTTCGCCCACTTCTGTGCGCCGTACGTCGACGGCACCAGCCGCTTCACCACCGGCCAGTTCACGTCGTATGCCGGAGGTTGGTCATGAGCGCCGACCCCTCCACCGTGCTCGTGCTCGATTCCTTGCAGCGGCGCATGAAGGCGCTCGAGTCGCTGTACGAACAGGCCGTCACCACGATGGACATCGAGCACGTCAACCACTTCGAGCGGCCTGGAGTGCTGCCGATCGCGTTCAGCCTGTACCACTACCTCAACATGCACGATGCGTCGTTCATGTTGCTCACCGGCGTGCCACCGATCTGGAATGCCGAGTGGCAGTCGCGGGTACAGATGACGGTCGACGATCACGGCAAGCACCGCTCGGTCGACGAGATGATCCACCAGCGGATCGGCGACTACGACGCCTACATCGACTACCAGCGCGCGGTGTTCGCGCGCACACATGCGCACCTCGCCCAACTCGATCCCGGCGATCTGCACCGCATGGTGGTGCCGCACCCGTTCCCGCCGCAGATCGCAACGACCTACAGCGCCCGCGTGGCCGGCCCGCAGGGCATCACCGTGCTCGACGGGTTCGAGTGCTGGATCTATCAGCACGGTCTGCGTCACATGGGCGAGATCGAACTGGCCCGCGGCCTCGTCGGCCTCGGCGGCATGACCAGCTGACCCGGTTCACCCAAACCGCGATGAGAGATGAGTGCCGCTGGCACCCCCATTTCTCATCGCGGCCGGCAGACGGCCGATCGGTCAGGCTGCGGCTCGGGCCAGCTCGCCGTAGATGTCGAGTTGGCGGAGCACGTCGTCGCGGCCACCGACAGGAATGCTGAGCGTGACGCGCTCGACGCCTTCGTGCTCCAGGTTGCGGAACGAATCGAGGTCGGGCTTCGCATCGGCGATCGTGATCGAGATCGTTCGCGGGTCGCGTCCCTGGCGTTCGGCTTCGGCGTGCAGCAGGTCGATGCGGCCCTTGATCGAGCTGCGACCCGACACCGGGAACCAGCCGTCGGCGAGCCGCACCACGTTCGACAGCAGTCGCGGCCCCCAGCCGCCTCCGATGAGGATCGGAGGATGTGGGCGCTGCACCGGCTTGGGCCACGCCCAGCTCGGCTCGAACTGCACGAACCGACCCGAGTACGAAGCCACCTCCTGCGTCCACAGCAGCTTCATCGCCTCGACCTTCTCGGCGACGATGTCCCATCGATCGGCCATCGGCACGCCGTGGTTGCCCATCTCTTCGGCGTTCCACCCGAAGCCGATGCCGAAGATCATCCGGCCACCCGACAACCAGTCGACGGTGGCCACCTCCTTCGCCAGCTGCAGCACGTCGCGCTGCGCGGGGAGCGCCACACATGTGCCGATCCGCAGCGTGCTGGTGACCGCTGCCGCTGCGCCAAGGGCGACGAAGGGATCGATGAGCCGCTTGTACACATCGGGGATCGGCGCGTCGTCGATGCTGCCCGGCCACGGTGTGCGCCGGCTCGTGGGGATGTGCGAGTGATCGGGGAACAGCAAGCTCTCGAAACCACGCTGCTCCACCTCCACCGCCAATTCGTCGGGTGGGATGGTCTGGTCGCTCGTGTACATCGCGATGCCGACCTTCATCGGGCGCACCCTCGGTCCGACGTCATCGGATGGGCTCCGACCGGTGCGGAAGGTCGGCGTACTCGGCACGCAGTTCGGCCTTCAACACCTTGTTCGACATGTTGCGCGGCAGCGGGGTGTCGCGCACCACGAGATAGCGCGGCAGCTTGAAATCGGCGAGCACGCCTTCGCACGGGTCGAGCACCGCGCGGCCGTCGATGTGCCGGCCGTCGGTGACCGCGATCACCGCTGGGGTCTCGCCCCAACGTTCGTCGGGTACGCCGATGACCGCCAGCTCGACAACGCCGGCGACCCCGGCGAGCTGTCGTTCGATCTCCGCCGGATACACGTTCAGCCCACCGGAGATCAGCATGTCCTTCGCCCGGTCGACCACGTAGAAGTACCCGTCGGCATCCATCGTGCCGAGGTCGCCGGTGTGACACCAACCGTCGCGAAGCGTTGCAGCCGTGGCCTCCGGGTTGCGCCAGTAGCCCTGCATCACTTCGGGCCCCTTGATGCAGATCTCGCCAATGGTGCCGGCCGGCACCTCGTTGCCGTCGTGGTCACAGATTCGCGCCTGGCTGTGCATCGCCGGCACGCCGCACGAGCCCACCTTCTCCAAGGCCTGGTGATACGGCAGTGTGATGCCCGAGGCGCTGACCTCGGTGAGCGAGTAGGTCTGCGTCATCGCGATGCCGCGATCGAGGTAGGTGCGCAGTAGCGGCACCGGCACCGTGGCACCACCGGACGACGCGCATCGGATCGACGAGAGGTCGGCGGCGCCGAAGTCGGGATGCAGCGACATCATCTGGAACAGCGTGGGCACGGCCATGAAAACGGTGATCCGCTGCGTCTCGATGAGGTGCAACGCACGGCCTGGATCGAACGCCGGCTCGAGCACGAGTGTTGCACCGCTCCACAGCGCCACCATCGACAGCGCCAGCCCTCCGGTGAACGCGAGGGGGAACGGCAACAGGATCCGGTCGTTGCGGTTGATGCCACCTTGGAGGGCTCGCACCATCGAGGCGTAGAACCAGCTGCGATGGGAGAGCACGGCGCCCTTCGGGTCACCGCTGGTGCCGCTCGTGAAACAGATGAACCACGGATCGTCGGGCTGGATGCTCCGTGGCTCGAAGGTGCCGTCGTTCGCGAGGAGGCTTCCGTAGGTGTCGTCGTCGACGTCGACCGTGGTGAGCGCTCGCTGCTCGCCGGCGATCGACAGACCTGCGGCCAACGACGACTCCGTCACGACGACGTCGCAGTCTGCGTTGCCGACCACGAAGGCCAGTTCGGTGGCGGTGAAGCGAAGGTTGAACGGTGCCACGATCGCCCCCAGACGAGCTGCACCGACGACCACTTCGATGAACTCGGGTCGGTTCGACATCAACAGACCCACGCGATCGCCATGACCGACGCCCAGCCGGGCGAGACCCGCTGCCACGCGATCGGCACGGGCCGACAGCTCACCCCACGTGAGCAGTCGATCGCCGAAGCGGATCGCGACTGCATCACCTTGCCATCGCGCCCAGTAGGCGACGGTGTCTCCCCAGATCATCGAACACCCCCCAGCGTCGGTCGACCCGGCGGACCCTACGACCGACCCCCTCGGCCCCACGAACCCATCGCCCGGAGACGATCGCGATGAGAGATGAGTGCCGGTGGCGCCATCATCTCTCATCTCGATGGTTGTCGGCGGCCTAGCCTGCCACTCACCATGGCTGTCAGCGTCTTCGACCTCTTCAAGATCGGCATCGGGCCGTCGAGCAGCCACACGGTGGGACCGATGCGGGCCGCGCGTCTGTTCGCGATGCGCCTGCTGCACGACGGCCACCTCGACTCGACGGTACGGGTGTGGGTGCAGCTGTACGGCTCGCTGGGTGCCACCGGCAAGGGCCACGGCAGCGACAAGGCAGTGCTGCTCGGCCTGGCGGGGCACGAGCCCGACACGGTCGACGTGGGCACGATCCCGACGATGCTCGCCGAGATCCGCACTCACGGACGGCTCGCACTGTTGGGTCGCCATGAGATCGAGTTCAACGAGAAGGCCGACCTCGTGTTCCATCGCCGCGAGTCACTGCCGTTCCACGCCAATGGCATGCGCTTCGTCGCCTTCGATGCTGCAGGTCACGAGCTCGAAGACCGGTGCTACTACAGCGTCGGCGGCGGGTTCGTCGTCAGCGACGAGGTGGCGGCAGACGGCGGCAAGCAGAAGGTGATCGCGCCCGACGCGACCGTGCTACCCCATCCGTTCCGAACCGGCGACGAACTGCTCGCGCTCACGGTGTCCACCGGCTGCAGCATCGCCGAACTGATGCGCCGCAACGAGCGTCACTGGCGCAGCGACGACGAGATCGATGCGGGCCTGCTGAACATCTGGCGGGTGATGCAGGAGTGCGTCGAGCGAGGGTGCCACACCGGTGGCACGCTGCCGGGCGGCTTCAAGGTGCGCCGGCGCGCGAAGGCGCTGCGCGAGGCGCTCACGTCGAACCCCGAGGAGGCGTTGCGCGATCCACTACAGGTGCTGGATTGGGTGAACCTCTACGCGCTCGCGGTGAACGAGGAGAATGCAGCAGGCGGACGGGTCGTCACCGCGCCGACCAATGGTGCTGCCGGCATCGTGCCGGCAGTGCTGCACTACTACGCACGCTTCGTGCCCGGATCGACCGATGAGGGCGTGGTCGACTTCCTGCTGACGGCCGCAGCGATCGGCATCCTCTACAAGGAGAACGCCAGCATCAGCGGCGCCGAGGTCGGTTGTCAGGGAGAGGTGGGCGTTGCCTGCTCGATGGCGGCCGCCGCGCTGTGTGCTGTGATGGGCGGCACGCCCGAGCAGGTGGAGAACGCTGCCGAGATCGGCATGGAGCACCATCTCGGTCTGACGTGCGATCCGGTCGGTGGGTTGGTTCAGATTCCCTGCATCGAGCGAAATGCCATCGCGTCGGTGAAGGCGATCAACGCAGCGCGGATGGCCTTGCGCGGCGATGGCACACACCACGTGAGTCTCGACAAGGTGATCAAGACGATGCGCGAAACGGGCGCCGACATGATGACCAAGTACAAGGAGACCTCCCGCGGCGGTCTCGCCGTCAACATCGTCGAGTGCTGACGGGACTCGTCGACGGCGCCGTCGATCATCAGACGAGCAGGGCGTTGGTGACCACGTCGACGAGGGCTGGGCCGGGATGGGCGAGTGCTTCGGCGATCGCCGCGTCGAGGTCGGCAGGGTCGGTGACGCGCTGTCCATGCGCTCCGCAGAGCTGGGCGAATGCGGCGAAGTCGGGGTTGTGGAGCGACGTCTGCCAGACCTCCCAGTGTGCGGCACGCTGTTCCTTCGAGATCTTGCCGAGCTCGCTGTTGTCGAGCACGACGTGGGTGATGTTCATGCCGTACTTCACGGCGGTGGTGAGCTCCATCGCATACTGGCCGAACCCGCCGTCGCCGCTCACCGACACGATCTGGCGCGTGTCGCCGACCGCAGCCCAGGCACCCATCGCTGCGGGAAGGGCGAATCCGATCGATCCGAGGTAGCCCGACATCATGAGGTCCTGGTGACCCGAGGCCTCGAAGTAGCGGCCGAACGAATACGTGTTGTTGCCGACGTCGACCGCGATCACCGCGTTCGGGTCGACGAGTCGGGTGAGGCTGTCCATCACGGCCGCCGCGCCGATGCCGTGTGCTGCGTCGTCGGCGGCGCGCTGGGCCTTCTCGGCCCGCCAGATCTCCCAGCGCCGCGCGACGTCGGCGCGGCAGTCGGTCCAAGGGGCTGAGTCGGCAGTCGAGAGCGCCGCGGCGAGGGCATCGGCGGTGACGGACACGTCGCCCAGCAGGCCGACGTCGACACCGTGGAACCGGCCGATCGACATGGGGTCGTCGTCGATCTGGATGATCGGCTTGTACGGGGCGATACCTGTGTGGTTCGAGAAGCTGGCGCCGAACACGATCAGCAGGTCGCTCTCGTTCATGCACCAGCTGGCGACCGGGGTGCCCGATCGGCCGAGCACGCCGCTGCCGAGCGGGTGACGATCGCTGACGAGGCCCTTGGCCTTGAACGTCGTGCCGATCGGGGCGCCGAGCCGTTCGGCGAGGGCGATGATCCCGGTGGTGCGGCCGCGGCAACCGGCGCCGATCACCACCATCGGGCGCCGTGCGGCAGCGATCATGCCGACCGCGCGGGCCAGTTCGTCGGCGGGCGGCAGCGTGGTGCGCGAGGCCAGCCGTCCGGCCGGTGAGCCAGCCGTCGCGCCAGGGGCGGCGGGGTGGTGCTGTACCTCGTCGGGCAGGATCAGGTGGGCCACGCCGCGCTCGACGATGGCGTGCTTCATGGCGAGGCTGGCGAGTTCGGCGTGGTCGGAGCCGATTGCGACGGTCTCGCTCGAGATCGCCACGTCGGAGAACGCTGCTTCGAGATCGGTGTCCTGGAAGGCGCCGCGGCCCCGGACGCTGGAGGGCACCTGACCGGAGATGGCGAGTACCGGCGAGCGGTCCTCCCTCGCGTCGTACAGTCCGGTGAGCAGGTTGGTGGAGCCGGGCCCCGCGATGCCGAAGCACGCCGCGGGTCGGCCGGTGAGCTTTCCGTAGGCAGAGGCGGCGAACGCTGCGGCACCCTCGTGGCGAATGCCGACGAACGTGAGCTCGCCTCGTTCTTCGGCCTTGCGCATCGCGTCGGCGAAACCGAGGTTCGAGTGGCCGACCATGCCGAAGACGTGGGTGAGGCCCCAGTTGGTGAGCGTCTCGACGATCACGTCGGCGATGGTGCGTCGGGCCTCCGGCTCGGGCGGGAGCGAGACGTACACACCGTCGTCGCGGGTCTCGACCGGGAAGCATGCGGGTGCGTCGCTGAACCCGGTCGGCGGCTGGCCGGTGAGCGGCGAGTAGTCGTAGCCGTGCCAGGGACAGCGCAGCCATCCGTTCTCGATCGAGCCCTCGCCGAGCGGGCCGTCCTGGTGCGGGCATGCGTTGTCGAGGCAGCCGTAGGCGCCCTCGTGGTGCGTGACGGCGAGCGAGCGACGGCCGACCGTGACCGTGGTGACGCGCCCCTCGGGCAGCTCGTCGGGGCCGAGGATGCGGTGCCAGGTGCGGTCGCTGTGGGTCGGGCCGTCGTGGGTCGTGTCGCCCTGGGTCGCTACGTCGTGGGTCGGGTCGTCGTGGGTCGGGTCGTCGGCGTGGGTCACGGGAGCAGACCTCCGTAGGGGATGCCCGCGAGGTGGTGCATCTCGCGGTCGAAGGTGGTGAGGTCGTCGATGCACAGCTCCGACACGTGGTGGTGGCCGCAGGCTCGCGTGAGCACGGTCATCAGCTCGACGGTTGCCCGCAGGAACCGGGTGAGGCGCTGCGCGGACTCGTCGATCACGAGGCGTTGCCTGAGGCCCGGTTTCTGAGTGGCGATCCCCACCGGGCAGTTGTCGCTGTTGCAGGCGCGCATGCCGATGCAGCCGATCGCCTGCAGAGCAGCGTTCGAGATCGCGACCGCATCGGCGCCGAGGGCGAGCGCCTTCACGAAGTCGGTGTGGGTGCGCAGTCCACCGGTGATGACGAGGGTGATGGACGACTCGGCACGATCGAGGTGGCGACGGGCGCGGGCGAGGGCGGGGATGGTGGGCACCGAGATGTGATCGCGGAACAGCGTGGGTGCCGCGCCGGTGCCACCGCCGCGGCCGTCGAGGATGACGTAGTCGACGCCGATCTCGAGTGCCGCGTCGAGGTCGGCCTCGATGCGCTGTGCCGACAGCTTGGCGCCGATCGGGATGCCACCCGCTGTCTCGC
>JANNQK010000177.1:0-3963 GCA_031400715.1 Actinomycetes bacterium
CACCACTGTGGATGAGGGTGTTGGCCGCGAGCACCACGGTCGAGAAGAACGGTGCGCACAGCAGCGAGCGGCCCATCTCCTCCAGCACGATGCCGAGCTCGACGTAGCCGTAGCCCGAGCCGCCGAACTCCTCGGGCACGATCAGACCCTGCAGTCCCATCTGCTCGCCCATCTGCGACCACACCGCGGCGTCGAAGCCGGCGTCGGTTTCCATCTGCTCGCGCACGGCGGTCTCGGCGCTCTTGGCGTCGAGGAACTGGCGGACGGTCTTGCGCAGCTCTTCTTGTTCTTCGGTGAAGGCAAAGTTCATGGCGGCAGTCTCGCGATGTCGACACCATCCGGTGAAATCGACATGTGTACACTTGCGTACACATGAACGGAACCAGATCATGATCGGCATCCGCGAGTTGCGCGCCGACCTCGCTGCCCACATCCGGCGCGCTGCGGGAGGCGAACCGACGGTGATCTCGGTGGGCGGTCGCCCCGCAGCGGCGCTCGTCCCACTGTCGGCCGTCGACCACGAGACCGCGATGAGCGATGAGGGCGGCACCGGCACTCATCTCTCATCGCTGGTGTCGTCGGGTGCGCTGATCCCGCCGCGACGGGCCGATGGCAAGATCCCCGACCGGTACATCACCGTGTGGGGCAATGCCCGCCTCGACCGGCTCCTCCGCGAAATCCGCGGCTGACCGGCGATGGAACGTACGACGGCGATGCGATGACCGTCTATCTCGATGCGAGTGCGCTCGTGGCCGCGCACCTCGACCAGCCGATCCGTTCGGTGGTGCTCGATGCGATGCGAAGCGACGGCGACTGGTGTTCCAGCGGACTCACGCTGATGGAGTCGCTCGCGCTCATCGACCGCGTCGTCGACGAACCTGTGCTCCGAAGCGACCTCGAGGATCTGGTGCGGCTCACCTGGGACCGCGTGGCCGTGGTGCCCGTCGATCAACGGTGCCTCGACCGTGCCGCAGCCCTGATGCGCGAGCAACCGCTCCGGCTGAGCGACGCGCTGCACCTCGCAGCGGCCGACCGGCTGCCTCGGCCCGTGCGCTTCGTGACCTTCGACCCAGCCCAGATCATGGTGGCGCTGTCGCTCGGCTACGACGTCGTGTCCAGCTGAGCAGACCGTGAGCAGACCGTGAGCAGACCATGAGCAGACCATGAGCAGACCACCGCGATCGACGAGTGCAAGACTGACGAGATGACGACGCTGCACTGGGCCGACGGCCGACTCGAGATCCACCGGGTGGTGGTGGGTCCCTATGCCAACAACGTGTTCGTGCTGCGCTGTCGCCACACGGGCGAGTCGGTGTTGATCGATGCGGCCAACGAGCACGAACGGTTGTTGGAGCTGTGCCAGCGCCTCGACGTGAAACGTGTGCTCGAGACCCATGGGCACTGGGATCACATCGGTGCAGTCACCCAGATGCGCGAAGCCGGCTACGAGGTCGCCGTCACCAGCCAGGACGCTCCGATGTTGAAGGAGTGCGGTTACGACGTGTTCCTCGACGACGCCGAGGTGATCGAGGTGGGCAGGCTCCGCCTCCACGCGATCCACAACCCGGGCCACACGGCCGGGTCGATCTCGTTCCTCGTGGAGGGTTCGCCCGTGCTGTTCTCGGGCGACACGTTGTTCCCCGGCGGCCCGGGCAACACCTCGTTCGAGGGCGGTGACTTCGCAACGATCATCGACTCGCTCGACAACAAGCTGTTCACCCTCCCCGCGAACACGGTGGTGATGCCGGGCCACGGCGTCGACACCACGATCGGCAACGAACGTCCGCACCTCGGCGAATGGGTGGCCAGGGGCTGGTGACCGCGCTCACCGAGCCGACGGCAGGCGAATCGCCGTCATCGCCCTCGGGGGCTGCGCGCCCGCGCCCGATCACCGTCGCCGACCTGGTCGATCGCCGCTCGCCCGGCTTCGACGCACTCCGGTTGATCCTCGCGTTCTTGGTGCTGGTGAGCCACACGTGGCCGCTGGGCGGGTTCGGCGAGGAGCCGTCGTCACCGATCGCTCCTCGCTACCTCACCCTCGGCGGGTTTGCGGTGGCGGGCTTCTTCGCGATGAGCGGCCTGCTCGTCGGCCGCTCCGCCGCACGTCGGCCGCTCGCTGCATTCACCCGCGCGAGAGCGGTGCGGATCGTGCCGGCGTACGCGGTCGCCGTCGCCGTGAGTGCAGTCCCCGTGGCGATGCTGGCGTGGCTGCACGAGCGCGGCGGGCTCGGCGGGTTCTTCACGGCGGGGGCCGACGGTCCGCTCGGCTACATCGGCCGGGCGCTGCTGTTCCCCACCGAGATGTCGCACGGCGTGCGCGGCGTGTTCGTCACCTCCACGCCCTACGGAACCGCCACCGGCGAGAGCTTCGTCAACGGCTCGTTGTGGACCCTGCCCTACGAGATGCGCTGCTACATCGTGGTCGGCCTGCTCGGTCTGGCCATCCATCGATGGGGCGAGCGGCGATCCGTCTCGCTCGCGTGGGCGGTGGCAGGAGCGTTGGCACTCGGGTACCACCAGGCGCCGGAGCTCACCGGGTTCGTCGTCGGACCACTGGCCGACAAGACGCTCGTGATGCTCGCGTTCGTGTTCCTCTCGGGCACGCTCGTCGGCGCGGTCGGAGATCGCATCCGCCTCCTCGGCTGGATGCCCGCCGTCGCCCTCGTCGTCGCACTGGTCGCGGGACGGACCTCGCTGTTCCTCTCCGAACACCTCGGGAGCGCCCTGATGGCGCTGGTGCTGCCCCCGGTTGCGCTCGCGCTCGCTCCCGTGGGTGCCCTGCTCCGTGGCGTCGATCTCTCGTACGGGATGTACCTCTATGCCTGGCCGGTGCAGCAGTTGGTGGCGATGTACGCGATCACCGCCAATGCGACCTTGTTCGTGCTGCTGGCCACCCTGATCACCACCCTCCTCGCCGCCGCCAGCTGGTACGGCGTCGAACGACCGACGATGCGCCGCATGACGCGCCGAACCAACGGGCCACCGATTCGACCGACGAGGCGCGAATGACCGACGCCCTCCGCTACGACCAACGGCCCGACGACGACACACCGGTGCACACCGTCGATCTCCCCGACACCCCTACCCGCGACCGGAACATCGTCGCCGGCGCCTGGATCGAGGCACCCACCGAACTGCACGCGCTCGGCGCCGACCTGCCGGGCATGCCGGTGGCGACCTACAAGCGCCGCATCGGCGAGTGGCTCCTGTGGCGGGCCGGACCTGCCACCGGGGGCGACGCCAGGTACTGGGCATGCAGCCGTGACGATCTCACCGCGCAGCACACCTTCCGCCTGTTCCCCGACAACAGCGGCGACGGCCATGGTCCGAGCGGCCGGCACCACACGCGATTCCGGACGTGGAAGGAAGATCTGCTCGGGCGCGACCCGGACACCGACGGCCGGCCGTAGTCGTCAGGTGGCGAACGCCGGACTCCGGTTGACACTGCTCGGTCGTGTTGGTCAGATGTGGAGGTGATGTCGACCGTGCACACGATGGTTCCGAACCAGCTCCCCCGGGCACACTCGACCGAGCTGGTGCGCGACGACGGTCGGCCGACCCCAGCCTTCCGCGAGCGGCTGCGGCGCATCCCGTCGTGGCGGAACGCGTGGTCGGTGGCGGCGCTGTACCTGCAGACCGGGTTCGTGATCTGGGCTGGTGTCCGCTGGGCCCCCTGGAGCACCATCCCTGCGTTCGTGCTGATGGGACGGGCGCACGCCCAGTTCGCATCGCTCATGCACGAGGCCGCACACCGGCTGCTGTTCGCGGATCGCCGCACCAACGACCTGGTCGGGCGCTGGTTCTCGGCTTTCCCCAGTTCACCTCGACCGACGCCTATCGGCGCGTGCACATGGCTCACCATCGCCAGGAGTTCGGCCCGGACGAGCCCGACGTCGCGCTGTACCGGGGCTATCCGATCGAGGCCGACAGCCTGCGCCGCAAGCTCCTTCGCGACGCCACCGG
>JANNQK010000178.1:0-9036 GCA_031400715.1 Actinomycetes bacterium
TGATGCTGCTCGAGCCCCCGAGCACCTTGCCGCGGGCGTGGTACACCTTCCGACCGTTCATGAACGGCTCGGGCTCGGACTCGTACTTCCAGTCGTAGAACCTGCTGCCGATCGGGAACATGAGCGCGGCCGGCATGTGGATGAAGACGTCCCACTTGTAGTCGGGTCGTCCCGCCTCGAGCACGAGCACCCTGTTGCCGGGATCGGCACTCAGCCTGTTGGCGAGCGCCGACCCAGCGGAACCTCCGCCGACGATGACGTAGTCGTAGCTCGTGTGTGGACTCTTCTCAGCTTTGGCGGACATCGAACAACCTCGATCGGGAGCGGTGGAGCCGAGCGGCCGTCGGCGGGAGATCAGTCGGCACGAGATCCGTTGGCACGAGATCCGTTGGCACGAGATCAGGCGACACGAATGCGGCTTGCCATGTCGACGACGAGCGCACCCAGGGCTGCCGGGTCGCGTTCGTCGTTGAAACGATAGGTGGGACCATAGACGTGGATGGCGCCGACGACCTTTCCGGCACCGTCGACGACTGCCGCGGCAACCGAGCTGAGACCATCGGCGAACTCGTCGACGGCGAGCGCGTAACCGGCCGCTCGAACGACGGCGAGTCGGCGTCGCAACTCGTCCACATCGACGAGCGTGTGTGAGGTGAAGGCCGCGAGGGGAGTGCCGGCGTAGTCGGCGAGCTCCCGGTCGTCCATCGCGGCGAGCACCACCTGACCGCTCGGCACCGCGTGCATCGGGATGCGGGTACCGGTCCAGTCACGAACCTGCAGCTCGGTGTCGGGGTTCACCTGATCGAGGTAGAGCATGTCGCGTTCGTCGCGCACGCTGATGCCTGCCGCCTCACCGGTCAACCGAGACAGCTCGATCAACTGGGGCCGAGCCGCTGCGACGAACGAGCGCCCCGGCCGAGCCGCAGCGGCGATGTCGGCCATGCCCGTGCCGATGCGGTACTCGCCACCGACCGAGACCTGTTCGACGGCCCCCAACTCCTCCAGTGTGGACAGCAGCCGAGAGACCGTGCTCTTGGGCAGACCGACACGCTCGGAGAGATCGGTGACGCCCGCCGCACCGGGAATCAAGGCGCGAAGCACAGAAAACGCTCGCTCGATCGATTGCACCGTCGACATCACCGCTCCCGTCGAATCAAGAGTTCCAGCATACGGCATCGTTCCACACTGCGGAACAGCAAGGGCTCACGCTGCGGCCAGCACGGATCAGGAGGGAAACGCACCCTGCATTCGCGCTGCTTCGAGGGTGTTCTCCATCAGGCAGGCGATGGTCATCGGACCCGTGCCGCCGGGCATCGGCGTGATCCAGCCGGCGATCTCGCGCACGGCATCGAAGTCGACGTCGCCCACGAGTCCGGCCTCGGTGCGGCTGATGCCGACGTCGATCACCGCCGCGCCCGGCTTCACGTGCTCGGCCGTGATCATCCTGGCCTGACCTGCGCACGCGACGATGATGTCGGCTGCCCGGCAGATCTCGATCATGTCGGCGGCGGGCGTGCGCGAGTGGGCGAGCGTCACGGTGGCGTCGCATCCCTTGCGCCCGAGCAGCAGCACCTGGGGCAGGCCGGTGAGCGTGGAGCGACCGACCACGACCGCACGCTTGCCGGAGGTCGGCACCTGATAGCGCTCGAGCAGTCGCATGACCCCGAGCGGCGTGCATCCGACATGACCGGTCTGGCCGCGCACGAGTCGGCCCATCGACCGCTCCGTCAGACCATCGACATCCTTCTCGAAGGGGATCTGTTCGAGCACCCGTTCCATGTCGAGCCCGTCGGGCAGCGGGAACTGGCACAGGATGCCGTGCACGTCAGGGTCGGCAGCCAACGCGGCGATCGTGTCGTCGACCTGGGCTTGGCTGGCCGTCGCAGGAAGGTCGGTGTGACGCGAGACGATGCCGGCCTGACCAGCCTTCTTCTGCTTGGAGTTGATGTACGACCGGCTGGGCTTGTCGTCGCCGACGAGCACCGTTGCCAGACACACGTGCGGGTTGCCGGCCGCATCGATGGTGGCGCGGATCTCGTCGAGGATCTGCTCGCGGACGGCAACCCCGTCGATGACCACAGCGCTCACGACAAGCCCACGATCTCGCCGTTCTCGTCGAAGTCGATGATCGACGCAGCAGGAGCCGAACCGAGCCCGGGCATCGTCGTCATGTCCCCGCAGATCGGGTACACGAAGCCGGCGCCGACGCTCGCACGAGCCTCGCGCACGTTCAGGGTGTGCCCCGTTGGTGCACCCTTCAAGGTCGGGTCACCCGAGATCGACAGGTGCGTCTTGGCGATGCACACGGGCAGGTGACCGAAGCCGTTCTTCTCGTACCTAGCGAGCTGCGTGTTGGCGGCATTCGAGTAGGTCACGTTGGCCGCGCCGTAGATCTTGGTGGCGACGGCCTCGATCTTCTGCTTGAGGGTCATCTCGCTCTCGTAGCAGTACTGGAACGTGCTCGGCTCGTCGCATGCTTCGACGACGGCCTGAGCCAGCTCGGTCGCGCCGCGCCCTCCATCGGCGAAGTGAGTGCACACGGCCACGCGGGCGCCCACCGACTCGGCGATCTCGCGGATCGCCTGGTGCTCGGACGCGAAGTCACCCGGGAATGCATTGATCGCGACCACCGGTGACACGCCGTGCACCTTCACGTTCTCGATCTGCTTGATCAGGTTGGCTGCTCCGGCCCGCACGTCGTCGGGGTTCTCGGCCAACAGCTCGGGCGGGAGCGCCTTGCCGGCGACGATCTTGAACTTGCCGCTGTGCGCCTTGAGCGCCCGGACGGTCGCGACGAGGACCGCGGCATCGGGCACCATGCCCGAGTTGCGGCACTTGATGTTGAAGAAGCGCTCCGCACCCATGTCGGCTCCGAAGCCGGCCTCGGTGATCAGATAATCGCCACCGCGGATGCCGATCAGGTCACCCACGATCGAGCTGTTGCCATGGGCGATGTTCCCGAACGGGCCGGCGTGCACGATCACCGGGGTGTTCTCGAGGGTCTGCAGCAGGTTCGGCTTGAGCGCTTCTTTCATGATCACCGCCATCGAACCTGCGCCCTTCAGCTGCTCGGCCGTCACGGGCTCGCCGGCCGGTGTGTAGCCGACCACGATCCGGCCGAGGCGAGCGCGCATGTCCTCGACCGAGGTCGCGAGCGCGAGGATCGCCATCACTTCCGATGCTGCCGTGATGTCGAAGCCGGTCTGCCGGGTGACGCCGTCCATCTTCGTTCCGAGGCCGACGATGATGTTGCGCAGGGCGCGGTCGTTCACGTCGAGAACCCTGCGCCACGTGATGTTGTGGATGTCGAGACCGAGCTCGTTGCCCTGGTGCAGGTGGTTGTCCACCATCGCCGACAGCAGGTTGTGGGCCGCGGTGACCGCGTGGAAGTCACCCGTGAGGTGCAGGTTCAGCAGCTCCATCGGGATGACCTGGCTGTACCCGCCGCCGGCGGCTCCGCCCTTGATGCCGAACGTCGGGCCCATGCTGGGCTGGCGCAGGCTGATGACCGCCTTCTTGCCGATGTGCTTCATCGCCTGGCCGAGGCCGACCGTGGTGGTGGTCTTGCCTTCACCGAGCGGCGTCGGTGTGATCGCGGTGACCACCACGTACTTCGCCTTGGGCCGATCGCTCAGCTCGTCGATCGCCTCGAGACGGATCTTCGCGAGCTCGTCGCCATGCGCTTCGAGCAGGTGCGGACCGATGCCCATCTGCGCCGCGATGTCGGTGAGCGGCGCCAGCTTGCCGGCGCGGGCGATCTCCAGATCGGATGGAAAGGACACGATGACCCCCTGAGAGACATGGCGTTCCCTCTCCATCGAGGGAACAGTCGTCCGAGAATAGCGCACCGTTCCATCAGGCGGAACCATCCCACGATATGGAACGTCCTCGAGTGCGCCCGATGCGTGTCTGGCGGACCCGGCCCGCTACAGATCGAGCCGGTCGACCTTGTGGCGCACGGCTCGCATCGACGCCTCGTTTCCGGTGACGGCCAGCAAGAACAGGTCGCGGTGGATCTCCAAGGTCTGGGTCCGATCGATCGCGGTGACCGTCGCGGTGCGCCGACCGTCGAAGAGCAGCGCCACCTCGCCCACGCCGTCACCTCGACCGACCGATCGCACGGGGCGACCGTCGACGGACACCTCGGCTCGGCCGCCTGCGATCGCGTGGTAGCAGTCGCCCTGATCGCCCTGCTGCATCAGCACGGCACCTGGTTCGAAGACCCGTTCCACGCTGGAACGTGCCACTGCCTCGAGCGCCATCGGATGCAGCGGAGCGAACGCCGGCATCGTGCGCAGGAGAGCGACGGCGACGACGGGCACGTTCGCCGATCGGTCTGCCTGCCACACCTTGGTCGTCGTCGCCATCAACGCAACCACGAGGAATGCGCCGAAGATCACCAGACCGGCCGGCGCTCCGATCGTGGAGACGACCATCTTCGAATACAGCGTGCCGATCGCCAGACCCACGCTCGTGATCACCTCGATGATCGCGAACGTGGACGACAGGTAGTGCGGCGGCACCGATCGTTGCAACAACATCCTCGCCGTCACGTCGAGCAGGCTTCGCCCGCACCCGGCGAGGGCGAGCGCCACAAGCGCAACCGGCACGTTGACGACCAGACCGAGCACCAGCGTCGCGACGGCCATCGCCGCCAGCGATGCCGCCACCATGGGGGCGAGTCGCCCGCGCCCGGCCAGCAACGTGGCCGCGAAGCCGCTGGCGACCGCACCGACACCGAACGCAACGTTGAGCACACCAGCGCCGGATGCCCCCATGCCGAGTTCGTCGACCGCGAGCACCACGAACATGAGACCCATCACACCCATCAGCAGGTGCTGCATGCTGAGCACCACCAACAGCACCACGACGTGGTTGCGACCGCGCAACGCCTTGATCACCCGCCACATCGACAGCCGCGCATCCTCGTCATGGGCGAGCGGGTTGACGGGGATCTCGTCGTGGGTGGCCTGCTTCCTCCGGGCGTTCTGGCTCGTCGAGGAGATCTGGGGCTCGAGGACCTCGCTGTCGACCCGTTCGTTCGCGCGCGCCTGATCGACCCACATGCTGCGTGCGGCCACGATGCCTCCGGCAGCGAACAGCGCGCACATGCCCAGTGCGGCTCCGACACCACCGACGGCGAGGCACGCGGTCGCGAGGATCGGGCCGGCGAGCACGCACCCGCTGTCGACGTACCCCACGAAGAGGTTGGCCGTCGTGAGCTCGCGCGCCGTGCGGACGATGCCGGGGGCGAGCACCGCTTGTGCTGGCCTCACGAACGAGACCCCGCCGATCGCCACGGACGCCGGTATCGCCAGCAGCACGAGCGGGGCACCGGTGACGGCGAGCACTGCAGCGCCCACCAATGCGACGAACTGCCCGAGGAACACCAGGCCCAACACGCGTTCGGGTCGCGGCCCGGCGAAGGCTCGGGCCGCGAACGGCGCGGCGACGACGAGAGGCACCAGCAGCGCGAGCGCCATCCATCCGGCCGCAGCGCTCCCGCTCTGTTCCTGTGCGAACACGAGGACGGCCAGCCACACGGTCCACTCCGAGACCGCGGCGCCGGCATAGGCGAGCAACAGCCGGCGCAGCCGAGCGTTCGCAAACGTCTCTCGTGTGCCGAGCCGCGAGCCCGAGCTGTCCATCATCGACCTCGACCCATTGCAGTTCTCCCGTCGACTCCGGCGCAGGCGCTGACGTCAGCGCTGGCGGTCGTCAGGTCAGAGATCCTTGCAGAGTCGCAGCGCGTCGTAGATGGCCGCGTGGATGTTCCGCCCGGCGACGGCGTCTCCGATTCGGAAGAGTCGATAGCGGCCGTCGGCATTGCGGATCACGGTCTGCGACCGACCATCGAGCAGCGCCTCGTGATCGATCTCGCCGCCGTTGGTCGACGTCGGCACCAGCTCGTGGTAGAGCTCGTCGTTGGCCAGAACTCCGTGATCGACCACGACGGCATCCACGGTTCTCGTCACCCGGTGCGTGGTGTGGTCGCTGCCGATCTCGACGTGCAACCGCCCGTCCGCCCTGCTTACCGACCGCACGCGCTGGTTCAGCGACACCCGTGTCTCGGTCTCGTTGAACGCGCGGGCGTAGGGCACGAGGTTCATCCCGCCGACATCGATCCCCATGGTCCGCTCGGGCGTGACGACCTCGAGGTTCGCACCCGACCGGGCGATGATCTCCGCGGTGGTCATCGCCGAATGGGTCCCGTCGTCGTCGTACAGGATCACATCACCGCTCGGGCGGGCATCGCCTCCCACCACGTCCCACGCCTCGACCACGAGATCGTCGCCGTACTCGAGCTCGGGATGCTGAGGAAGGCCGCCCGTCGCGACGATCACGACGTCGGGCGAGACAGCATCGACCGACGACGCGTCCGCGTAGGTGTCGTAGTGCACGGTCACGCCGAGCCGCTCGAGCTCGGCCACTCGCCACTCGACGATCCCGAGGAGGTCTCTGCGACGTGGATTGCGTGCGGCCAGCCTGATCTGGCCACCGGCCCATGGCATCGCTTCGAACACGGTGACCACGTGACCTCGTTCCGCACACACCCGAGCTGCCTCCAGACCTGCCGGGCCGGCCCCGACGACGACGATCCGCCGCGACACCGCTGCCGGCTCGATCTCGTGCGGCATCGTGAGCTCGCGACCTGTGGCGGCGTTGTGGATGCAGAGCGCCTCGCCTGCCTGGTAGATCCGATCCAGGCAGTACGTCGCCCCGACGCACGG
The DNA here is from genome assembly GCA_031400715.1 of Actinomycetes bacterium. Classification (GTDB taxonomy): domain Bacteria; phylum Actinomycetota; class Acidimicrobiia; order Acidimicrobiales; family Ilumatobacteraceae; genus VFMC01. Next base: position 6,732 of record JANNQK010000178.1, read on the forward strand.
ACGGATCGTGTGCTCCATGCCGGCTTGGATCTTGCGGACGATCTGGGGGTCGGCCATGTGGGCTCGGGTCATGCCCACCATGTCGACCTTGCCCTCGCGCACCGCGTGTCGGGCGGTTGCCACGTCGTCGATCTTCGCGGCGTGGAACACGGCGATGCCGGTCTCGGCACGAACGATGCCGGCGAAATCGAGGTGCGGTGCCGAGGCCATCCCGTGGATCGGGATCACCTCCGTCAACACGGCATCGTTCACGATGTTGCCGCGGATGACGTTCACGACATCGATCAGACCTTCGGTCGCCAGGCGGCGCACGATGGTGAGGCCGGTCTCGGCATCGATGCCGTCGTCGAGGCGTTCGTCGACCGCCATCCGGATCGACACGACGAACTCCGGGCCGACGCGTCGGCGAATCGAGCGGAGCACGGCCATGGGGAACCGCATCCGGTTCTCGAACGAGCCACCGTACGCATCGGTGCGGTGGTTGGTCGAGGGTGACCAGAACTGGTCGACGAGATGTCCATAGGCCTCGATCTCGACGCCGTCCATGCCGCCCGCCTGCATCCGCTCGGCGGCGTCGGCGTAGTGGCCGACGATTCGCTCGATGTCCCATTCCTCCGCCGGCTTCGGGTGCGAGCGGTGGGCGGGCTCGCGGATCGCCGACGGTGCGATCACCGGCAGCCAGTCGTCCTGTCCCCATCCGGTGCGACGGCCCAGGTGGCTGATCTGGATCATCGCCGCCGCGCCGTGCTCGTGGATCTCGTCGGTCATCAGACGGATCCACGGCACGATGTCGTCGCTGTAGGCGTGCAGGTTTCCGAACGCCGGCGGACTGTCGGGCGAGACCACCGCGGTGCCTGCCGTCATGGTGAGCGCAAGTCCGCCCCTCGCCTTCTGCACGTGGTACGCCCGGTAGCGATCCTTCGGCATCCCGTCCTCGGAGTACGCCGGCTCGTGCGAGGTCGACATCACCCGGTTGCGCAGGGTGAGGTGCTTCAACTGGAACGGTTGCAGCAAAGGGTCGTCGTTCACGATTCCGTCTTCAAGGTCAGTACCACTGGTCCGGCATCGAGGCCTTGCGCCGGGAGACGAATTCCTGCAGGGCTTCGTCGACGGCATCGTCGATCGGCGGCGATTCGTAGCTGGACAGGACGTCACGGCACATCTGCGAGGCGCGGAACTCCGTGTCGTGCGAACCGGCGTCGCGCCATTGCTCGAAGCTCGAGTTGTCGCTGAGCGACGGGTCGTAGAACGCTGTTTCGTAGTGCCGGAGGGTGTGCTGCGAGCCGAAGAAGTGCTTGCCGGGTCCCACCTCGGCGAAGCCGTCGAGGGCGAACTGGTCGTCGGTGAGATCGACGCCTTTCAGGTAGGTGTGCGCGGCACCGCACAGGTCGAGATCCATCATGAACATCTCGTAGCCCATGGCCAGGCCACCTTCGAGCCACCCCGCCGAATGGAGGATGAAGTTCGCGCCGCACAGCAGCGCTGCCATCATCGACACGGCGGATTCCTGCATCGCCTGACCATCGGGCACCTTCGACGAGGTGAACGCGCCCGAGCACCGCAGCGGCAGGCCGACCCGTCGGGCCAGTTGTCCGACGATGAGCGAGCCGAGCGCGGGCTCGGGGGTCCCGAAGGTGGGGCTGCCGCTGCGCAGGGCCATCGACGACAGGAAGTTCCCGTAGATGACGGGGGAGCCGGGGCGTACCAGCTGCCCGAGGGCCACCCCGACCAGTGTCTCGACGTGTGCCTGAGCGACGGCACCAGCGGTCGTGACCGGGCCCATCGCTCCGCCGAGGATGAACGGCACCACGACCGGAGCCTGGTTCGCCCGGGCGTAGGTCTTCAACGCACCCGTCATGGTGGCGTCCCAAACGAGCGGGGAGTTGACGTTGACGTTGCCGAGGATGACGCAGTTCGCGTCGACCACGTCGGCACCGAACGCGATCCGCGCCATCTCGATGGAGTCGGCGGCCCGCTCGGGCGCCGTGACCGAACCCATGAAGCCCTTGTCGCTGTAGCGCAGGTGGCTGTACACCATGTCGAGGTGTCGCTTGTTCACCGGCACATCGGTGGGTTCGCACACCGTGCCACCCGAGTGATGCAACCACGGCGTGGCGTAGGCCAGCTTGACGAAGTTCTGGAAGTCCTCGAGGGTGGCGTACCGGCGGCCACCGGCGAGATCGCGCACGAACGGCGAACCGTATGTGGGAGCGAGGACGACGTTGTCACCGCCGATCTGCACGGACTTCTCGGGATTGCGGGCGAGTTGGGTGAACTCACGCGGCGCCGTGGCGCACAGCGCCCG
>JANNQK010000179.1:0-2354 GCA_031400715.1 Actinomycetes bacterium
TCTTGGCCGGGTTCAGCGCGAAGGTGCAGAACACCGCCGACTTCTTGCCGCGCATCATCGGCAGCTTGTCGATGTTGCCGAGGCCCCACGGGGCCTGCCCCACCACGAACAGCCCGTGCACCCAGGTGCCGACCACCACCATGTCGGCCTGCTGGATGGCGGCGTGATCCGGTTGGCGCACCCGGTTCAGACCGGTGATCGTCCACCCTTCCTGCTGCAACAGCGAGCCGATCCGCTCGCCTGCTTTCCACGTGTTGCCGGTGAGGCTCTCGACCAGGATTGCTGCCTTCATGGCCACGATTCAATCAGATGGCGCACGCTCGCTCTGCCTTCGCTGACACGATCACGGCCGACGCGGCGCAGGTCAGGACCTTCGACCTCGCAGTCGGGCGGTGACGCCGCGGCGGGCGGCCGCCATGGCACCCCGTCCCTAGGATGGTGACGTCATGTCGTCCGACCTCCAACTGTTCCCCGACGAGCCCGTCGATCCCGACGAACCGGCACCTCGGGGCCGGGTCGCCCTCGACGGACTGAACCCGGACCAGCTCGACGCCGTCGTCCACCGCGGTGGCCCGCTGCTCGTCGTCGCAGGCGCGGGCTCGGGCAAGACCCGGGTGCTCACCCATCGCATCGCCCACCTCATCGACGAGGGCGTGCACCCGATGCAGATCCTCGCGATCACGTTCACCAACAAGGCGGCGGGCGAGATGCGCGAACGAGTGGCCGCGCTCGTCGGTCCCGTCGCGATGAAGATGTGGGTGAGCACGTTCCACTCGGCGTGCGTGCGCATCCTGCGCGCCAACGCCGACCGGCTCGGCTATCCGCGCACGTTCAGCATCTACGACCAGGCCGACGCCCAGCGCCTCACCGGATACGTCATCCGCGACCTCGGCCTCGACGCCAAGCGGTTCACGCCCCGCGGCGTGCACGGACTCATCAGCCTGTTCAAGAACGAGCTCGTCACACCCGACGACGCAGCGACGAGAGCCGCCAACATCTTCGACCGCAAGCATGCCGACGTGTACCGCGAGTACCAGCTGCGGTTGCATCGCGCCGGGGCGATGGACTTCGACGACCTGTTGATGAAGACCGTCGAGCTGTTCCAGCAACACCCCGACGTGCTCGCGAGCTACCAGCAGCGATTCCGTCACATCCTGATCGACGAATACCAGGACACGAACATGGCGCAGAACGAACTCGCGGTCCTGCTGGCCAAGGACAGCGGCGAGATCACCGCCGTCGGCGACAGCGACCAGTCGATCTACGGCTTTCGTGGGGCCGACGTGCGCAACATCAACGAGCTCGAGGACAAGTTCCCCGACCTCACCACGATCGTGCTCGACCAGAACTACCGCAGCACCCAGGTGATCCTCGATGCGGCGAACGCGGTGATCGCGAACAACGCGTCGAAGACCAAGAAGCGGCTGTGGAGCGAGCTCGGCACGGGTGAGGCGATCGTTCGGTACCAGGCCGACGACGAACACGACGAAGGTCAGTGGGTGGCCCGCACCATCCAATCGCTGCACGACGACGACCACCAGCAGTGGCGCGACGTCGCGGTGTTCTACCGCACGAACGCCCAGGCCAGGGTGCTCGAGGAGTCGCTCATCCGCATCGGCATCCCCTACAAGGTGGTCGGGGGCACCCGCTTCTACGACCGACGTGAGATCAAGGACGCGATGGCGTACCTGAAGGCGACGGTGAACCCGGCCGACGAGGTGAGTGTGAAGCGCGTGTTGAACGTGCCCAAGCGCGGCGTCGGCGACACGAGCGTGGCCAAGATCGACGCGCTGGCCACTGCTGCGGGTATCAGTTTCACCGAGGCGATGCGACGAGCCGGCGACGCCGGCGTGAGCGGTCCGGCCCTGCGCGGCGTCGACCGGTTCGTGCAACTGCTCGACGACCTCGCGGCGATGGTGGTCGAACCCGACCCCGACGACGCCGGCGGCGTTCCGCCCGCGGGCCCGGCCGACGTCCTGCAGAACGCGCTCGAGCTGAGCGGGTACCTGGCAGAACTGGAAGCCGAGGCGTCGGTCGAGTCGAACGGTCGACTCGAGAACCTGGGCGAACTGGTCGGCAGCGCCCGCGAGTACACCCGGATCGACGAGTTCCTCGAACAGGTGGCGCTCGTCGCCGACACCGACGACATCGACGACGACAATCGCACCGTGCTGATGACGCTGCACTCCGCCAAGGGCCTCGAGTTCCCCAACGTGTTCCTGCTCGGGATGGAAGAGGGGGTGTTCCCCCACACTCGCGCCCTCACCGAGCCGACCGAGCTGGAAGAAGAACGACGTCTGGCCTATGTGGGCATCACCCGCGCCCAACGCAAGCTGCACCTCACGCATGCCTGG
>JANNQK010000180.1:0-7905 GCA_031400715.1 Actinomycetes bacterium
GCCCGAGGCGGGTGAAGCGCTGCCCGAGGTGCGCAGCTCGATGCCCAACGGGATGTACCAGCGGGCGGTCGAGGTCGCCAAGGAGCACATCCTCGCCGGCGACATCTTCCAGGTGGTCCTGTCGCAGCGGTACGACATCCAACTCGATGCCGACCCGTTCGACTTCTACCGTGTGCTGCGGCAGGTGAACCCCAGCCCGTACATGTACTTCCTGCGCCATCCCGAGATCACGATCGCGGGCAGCTCGCCGGAGCCGATGGTGCAGGTGCTCGGCCGCAAGGTCGTCAGCCGCCCGATCGCGGGCACGCGCCGCCGTGGCCGAACCGACGAGGACGACCGCCGCATGGCGGCCGAGCTGAAAGAACATCCGAAAGAGGTGGCCGAGCACATCATGCTCGTCGACCTCGCCCGCAACGACGTGGGTCGTGTCGCGAAGTTCGGCACCGTGCACGTCGACGAGTTGATGACGCTCGAGAAGTACAGCCACGTGATGCATCTCACCTCTCAGGTCACGGGAGAGCTCGTCGAGGGCAAGACGCCCATCGACGTGCTGCGCGCCACGCTGCCCGCCGGCACCGTGAGCGGCGCGCCCAAGGTGCGGGCGATGGAGATCATCGACCGCGCCCAAGGTGCGGGCGATGGAGATCATCGACTCGCTGGAACCGGTGAAGCGCGGGCCGTATGCCGGCGTGGTCGGCTACGTCGACTTCAGCGGCAACCTCGACACGGCGATTGCGATTCGAACGATGTTCGCCGGGCCGCATGGTGCTTCGTTTCAAGCGGGCGCCGGTGTGGTGGCCGACTCGGTTCCTGACGATGAAGACCTCGAGTGCCGGAACAAGGCTGCCGGTCTGCTCGCCGCCGTGCCTGCGGCACGGCGGATGACCGCACGCCGAACCGAGGAGGGCACGTCGGCCTGACCTTGTCTCGCGATGCACGCCTGCTCGTGGTGTCGAGGGGTGTGCGCGGTTTCGTGGATGGTGCGGTCGCGGTTGCCCTGTCGGCGTATCTCACCGTGCTCGGCTGGTCGGGCGCCCGCATCGGGGTGCTCGTCACGGGCATGTTGCTGGGCTCGGCTGCGCTCACCCTGCTGGTGGGCCTACGACTGGGAGCCGTCCCGCGCCGAACCGTGTTGCGATGGGGCGCGGCCACGATGGTCGCGAGCGGTCTGGTGTTCGCATCGACGACGACGTTCGTCGTGCTCCTCGTGGTGGGTGTGATCGGCACGATGAACCCCACCAGCGGCGACGTGAGCGTGTTCTCGCCCGTCGAGCAGTCGCTGGTGCCGGCTGCGGTGGCCGCCGTCGATCGCACGGCGATGTTCACCCGCTACGTGTTCACCGGCACGCTTGCAGCAGCGGTCGGCTCGCTCGCGGTCGGCGTGCCCGAGTGGGTGGCCGATCGGACCGACATCTCCGACGAGGCGGCCTTGCGCTGGGTCTTTCTCGCGTATGCGGCGGCCGGTGTCGCGGTGTTCGTCGCGTACCACCGACTGTCGGCTGCGGTCGAGCCATCGAGAGCCGAACCGCCCACCCCGCTCGGACCCTCGCGGAGGATGGTGCACCGTCTGGCGCTCGTGTTCAGCATCGACTCGTTCGGCGGCGGGTTCGTCGTCCAGTCGCTGCTGGCACTGTGGTTGTTCCGGCGGTTCGATCTGTCCGTGGGTGCGGCGGGTGCGCTGCTGTTCTGGATGGGCGTGTGCTCGGCCGGCTCGATGTTCGCATCGCCTCTCCTGGCCAAGCGGATCGGCTTGGTCCGCACGATGGCGTTCACGCACATGCCGGCACAGGTGTTCTTGATCCTTGCCGCGTTCGCTCCGAGCTTGCCGACCGCGATCGCATTGCTCACCGGGCGCAGCCTGCTGGCGGCCATGGACGTGCCGGCTCGCAACTCGTATGTCATGGCGATCGTCACCCCTGCGGAGCGGGCCGCAGCGGCAAGCGTGACCCAGGTTCCGCGCAGCCTTGCGGCAGCCGCGTCACCTCTGCTGGCGGGATGGTTGCTCGACCAGAGCGATTTCGGCTGGCCGTTGGTGATCGCTGGAGTGCTGAAGCTCGTCTACGACGTCACCCTGCTGACCATGTTCCGCCACGTCCGCCCGCCCGAAGAACACGCGGCGTTTGTTCGCTGACGCGTCATATGACGCGAAAAAGTGACCAAACGTGATCAGTCGATCAGGCCACCGATGAGCAGGATGGTGCCCAACAGTCCGACTCCGATCGTGCCGAGCACCGCGACCGCAGCCAGGCCGGGAACGCTGGTGATCGCTCGCACGCCGGCGAACAGCGCCGGCAGCTCCTTGCGCCGATCGAGGAGCTCCCTGCGCAACCCGCCCATGGTCTTTGCCTGCATGCCGAGCGCGATGCCTGAATCGTGATCGACCAGTACCCCCGAGGCGGTTCCCGCCGAACGCAGGAACTCTCGTGCGTCGTCGAGCAATCGGGGTGCAGCTCTCGCCGCTCCTCGGACGAAGAACCAGGCGACGACTGCTGCTCCGATGGGGATGAGGCAGATCAGGCCACCGAGGCCGATCCAACCGGTGCTGCTGTCGAACACCCACAGCCCGGTCGCGAACGTTGCCGCACCGATCACCGCTGTCACCACGATCACGACGCCAACGAGGTTGGCGAGGCGGCCGAGCGTGGTCCGCAGCCCGTCGGATGCGGAGATGGCGACCCGTTCGATCCGTTCGATGTTCCCTCCGGCGGTCATGACGACAAGTGTGCCAGTTGTCGTGCCGGGTGATGTGCTGGGTGGCGTGGTGGGTGTCGTGCTGGCTGCGACACTGGTCGCATGACCACATCCTCCGTGCCCGCGCCCTCGACGTTCTGGTGCGAATCGCCGCGCGACGTGGTGGAGGTGGTGGGGCCCGACGCTGCCACCTACCTGCACTCGCAGGTGTCGAACGATCTGCGCCCGCTTCAGGTGGGTCACAGCTGTTGGGCGTTCCTGTTGCAGCCAACCGGCAAGGTGGACGTCCTGGTGCGCGTGTGGCGCACCGACGACGAGCGCTTCGTACTCGACACCGATGCCGGCTTCGGTGAAGTGCTGATCGCTCGGGTGAATCGGTTCAAGATCCGTGTGAAGGCCGACGTGTCGCCGCTCGCATGGAGGTGCGTGGCAGTGCGGAACACCGATGGTTCGCCGGTGGCAGCAGAGGGCGGACTCGACTCCTGGGGCGGGGGCATCGACCTCCTCGGACCCCAGGCCGAGGCGCCGGACGGACTCAGGGCAGGCACCGCAGAGCTGCTGCTGGCGGCCCGCATCGAAGCGGGATGGCCTGCGATGGGCGATGAGATCGTCCCTGGCGAGACCATTCCGGCCGAGACCGGGGTGACCGCCGCTGCGGTGAGCTTCACCAAGGGCTGCTACCCCGGCCAGGAGCTGGTGGAGCGAATGGACAGCCGCGGGTCCACGGCTCCACGCCTGCTGCAGGTCGTGGACGTGCCGGCAGGCACCGTCGCCGGGGCGGCGCTCTTGCGTGACGGCGAACCGATCGGCACGGTCACGTCCGTCGTCGGCAGCCGCGCACTCGCCTTCGTGAAGCGGTCCGCGTTGAAGGTCTGACGCGCGCGAGGCTTGCTGGATGACATCGGCACAGCCGCCCGATCCCGCCCGGCTCAACGACGAGCGGCTGTCGAACACGAAGCTGGGCAAGCAGCTCGACCGGCTGCGTTCGATCTCGCTCGCGCTTCCGGAAGCCACCGAGGAGCTCACGTGGGAGACGGAGGTGAACTTCCGGGTGCGCAACAAGATCTTCCTGTTTCCGGGTCAGGGAGATCAGGTGATGGTGAAAGCCGAGCGCGACGAACTGCCGGCGCTGCTGGGTGATCGTCGTTTTCGGCCGGCCCCATATCTGGCGCGCGGGGGTTGGGTGGTGCTCGACATCTCCGGTGGCTCAGGGGCGCAGGCGGTCGACTGGGACGAAGTGACCGAACTGATCCACACGTCGTACTGCCTCATCGCTCCGAAACGCTTGGCCGATCTGGTGCGGCCGCGCTGATGTGCTGACGGCCGCGGGCGTCAGCCGACGAGCCGTCAGCCGTCGAGCCGTCAGCCGTCGAGCCGTTGGCGCAGGGCGACGAATGCCGGATCGCCGCGCAGGCTCGCGAGCTCAGGTGCCCCGTCCAGGATGGTCACCAACGCATCGAGATCGGTGTCGGCATCGATCGCCGCGCCGAGCCAGCCCAGGGCGACGTCCCGGTCGCCGAGGGCGGCCGCGGAGCGTGCCACAACGGCCGCCATCGAGGTGCTCGGCTGGCGAGAGAAGCTCTGCGACGCGTAGTTGGCGGCCTCGTCGAGATGGCCGGTGCGCAACAGGACGTGGGCGAGCGCGTGCTCGCTGTACGCACGCCCGGTGGGCAGCGGACGGGGGAGCAGCGCGACCGCGGCTGCGAGCCGTTCTGTGGGTGCTGCGTCAGGTGGCCACCAGTTCGGCGGTGATGGGTCGACGAGGTCGGCGAGCAGGATCTGCCTGGCGACGTCGGGTTGGCCTTGTCGCAGGTGCTGGTCGGCGCGATACCACGGAGAGGGCACCAACCCGTCGGGCATGCGCGACAGATCGCCGGCAGACCAGGCGACGGCCTCGGCGCGCGCGGCGATCGATCGAGTTCGCGTGCGCGGCTTGTCGGCGAACAGCATCTGCAGCTGCACCAGCAACGGGAACATGAGGAAGTACCCGAACCCCTGGAGCTCGGGATTCAACAACAACACGGCCCCGGTGAGGGAGGTGAGCGTGATGCTGAACCACAGCATCACCTTGCGTGACCTTCCGGGCAACACGACGTCGAGCCCGGCCTGCACGATGTGGCCACCATCGAGGGGGAGCACAGGTGCCAGGTTGAACAAGCCCATCACGGGGCCGGTCCACCAGATCGCGAGCGCAGCTTCGCTCCGGCCGAACGAGTCGCGGTCGATCGGGTTCACCCCCATCAGCATCAAGATCGCGACGCTGACGCCGATCTGGACCGCGGGCCCGGCCACCGAGATGCCCGCCCGTTCCCAACGCTTCAGCGGACGGGTGGGGACGAACGACGCATAGCCGGCGAGGAAGTCGAGCGAGATCTCGGCGTGAGCCCCGGTGGCTCGTGCCGCGAACGCATGGCCGAGCTCGTGGAGCAGCGTGAGCACGGCCGCCGAGCCAGCGATCCACAGGCCGAGCTCGCCACCGTTGACGAAGATGACGAGCACCAGGAACATCAAGAAGCCCGGTCTGACGTGGATCGGAAACCCGAACAGATGAAACGCGGGCGTGCCTGCCATGGAAACACTGAGCCTATGGCCGGGGAAGCGCCCCTTGGGCGCAGGGGTCACCTAGACTCGCTGCCCGTGTCGTACGTCTACTCCTTCTCCCACAAGCACCGCCGTCCCCCCATGGAGTGCAAGGATCTCCTGGGTGGAAAAGGCGCCAACCTCGCAGAGATGACGAGCGTGCTCAAGCTCCCTGTCCCGCCCGGTTTCACCATCTCCACCGACGCATGCCGCGACTACATGCACAGCGGATGGCCGGCGGTGCTCGACGAAGAGATCGCGCAGCAGGTGTTCAAGCTCGAAAAGGCGATGGGTCGCAAGCTCGGCGACCCGTTCGATCCGCTGCTCGTCAGCGTGCGTTCGGGCGCGAAGTTCTCGATGCCGGGCATGATGGACACCGTCCTCAACCTCGGCCTCAACGACGAGAGCGTGAAGGGCCTCGCCCACTCCACCGGCGACGAGCGCTTCGCCTACGACTCGTATCGTCGCTTCATCGCCATGTACGGCCGCATCGTGCTGGGCGTCGAGGGGCACCACTTCGACGTGCCGCTCGAGACGGCCAAGGAGAAGGCCGGCGTCAAGACCGACGCCGAGCTGACCGCTGCGGCGCTGAAGACGTTGTGCACGCAGTAACTCGCGGTCGTCAAGAAGGACACGCGCGCCCCGTTCCCCCAGAAGCCGCGTGAGCAACTGCGCGGGGCCGTCGAGGCCGTGTTCAAGAGCTGGAACGGTGCTCGCGCGATCGCCTACCGCGTGCGCGAGAAGATCGACCACGAGCTCGGGACCGCGGTGAACGTGCAGACCATGGTGTTCGGCAATCGCGATCAGAACTCGGGCACGGGTGTGGGCTTCACCCGCAACGCTGCCACCGGCGAGAACGTGCCCTACGGCGACTTCCTGATCAACGCCCAGGGCGAAGACGTGGTTGCGGGCATCCGCAACACCGAGGACCTCGATCACCTGGGCAAGCACTTCCCCGAGATCAAGAAGGAGCTGCTCGGCATCTTCAAGCGGCTCGAGGCGCACTACAAGGACATGTGCGACACCGAGTTCACCATCGAGCAGGGCAAGCTCTGGATGCTGCAGACCCGTGTGGGAAAGCGCACCGGCGCAGCCGCGCTGCGCATGGCGGTCGACATGACCAAGGGCACCAAGGGTCCCGATGGCACGTGGAAGATCACCAAGGAAGAGGCGATCATGCGCGTGGCCGCCGAACACCTCGACCAGGTGCTGCACCCGCAGTTCGCCGGCAAGGGCAAGGTGCTCGCCAAGGGCCTTGCCGCGTCTCCCGGCGCTGCGGTCGGCAAGGTGTACTTCACGGCCGACGACGCATGCGATGCCGATGAGCGAGGCGAAGCGGTGATCCTGGTCCGCAGCGAGACCAGCCCCGAAGACGTGCACGGCATGATGATCAGCCAGGGCATCCTCACCGCCCGTGGAGGCCTCGTCAGCCACGCGGCCGTGGTTGCCCGCGGGTGGGGTACGCCTGCGATCGTGGGCGCCGAGTCGGTGAAGATCGACGGCAAGTCCTTCTCGGTGGGCAACATCGTCGTCAACGAAGGCGACATCATCAGCCTCGATGGCAGCACCGGCGAGGTCATCCTCGGTGAGATGAAGCTCGAAGCCGCGCAACCACCGGCCGAGTTCGCCACGATCCTCAAGTGGGCCGACGTGGTTCGCAAGGGCAAGCTCGGCGTGCGCGCCAATGCCGACACCGGCGAGGACGCCACCAAGGCCCGCGAGCTCGGCGCCGAAGGGATCGGCCTGTGCCGTACCGAGCACATGTTCCTGGCACCCGACCGCCTCCCGGTGGTGCGCGAGATGATCCTCGCCGACACCGAGGAAGCCGAGGAGAAGGCGCTCGCGAACCTCGGCAGGGTGCAGCAGGCCGACTTCGAGGAGATCCTCGAGGCGATGGACGGACTGCCGGTCACGGTGCGCTTGCTCGACCCGCCGCTGCACGAGTTCCTTCCCTCGGCCGAGGAGCTGCGCCTCAAGCGCGCCATCGGCAAGCTGACCAAGCTCGAGACGGCCGAGCTGAAGGCGGCCGAGGAGTGGGCCGAGCACAACCCGATGATCGGCACGCGCGGTGTGCGTCTGGGCGTCGTGAAGCCCGGTCTCTACGCGATGCAGGTGCGGGCGCTCATGGCTGCGGCCGCGTCGTTGCGGGCAAAGGGGAAGAACCCGATCGTCGAGGTGATGATCCCGCTCACCGTCACACGCGAAGAGCTCGCGCTCGCTCGTGGATGGGTGCAGACCGAGATCGACGCTGCGGTCAAGGGCATGAAGAAGAAGCCCAACGTCACGATCGGCACGATGATCGAGACGCCGCGCGCCGCGATCCGGGCCGATCAGATCGCCGAGGAGGCCGACTTTTTCAGCTTCGGCACCAACGACCTCACGCAGATGACCTTCGGATTCAGCCGTGACGACATCGAGTCGAAGATGATGCCGGCGTATCTCGAACAAGGTCTGCTCAAGCGCAACCCGTTCGAGACGATCGATGTCGAGGGCGTCGGCGAACTGGTCTACACCGGCGTCGCGCGTGGTCGCGAGACCAAGCCTGGCCTGAAGATCGGTGTGTGTGGCGAGCACGGCGGCGATCCCGAGAGCATCGCGATGTTCTACGACGCGGGGCTCGACTACGTGAGCTGC
>JANNQK010000181.1:0-21981 GCA_031400715.1 Actinomycetes bacterium
CACATGGCAGCTGACCCGCCCTGACCCGCGCCGTACTCGAGCTGCGCGAATGCTGCTCTGCGTCAGGGCTGGACGAGACCGCTGGCCCCGTCGCCGATCATCGTTGCGTGCTCGGCGGCGGAGATGATCCAGCCCGGGGCCACGCCCACGAACAACGTGAAACCGACGGCGAGCACGATCGCGACGGTGGTCGACACGGGCAGGCGAACGCGTTCCCGAGCATCGTCACCGGCCTCGGGCTCGGTGATCCACATGCTGATCATGATCCGCAGATACAGGAACGCTGCGATCACCGACGCGAGCATGGCGATGACGGCGATGGCGATGCTCTTTTCGTCGACCGCGGCCTTGATCACCCCGAACTTGGCGATGAAGCCCGACGTGAACGGCACACCTGCCTGTGCGAGCAACAGCACGGTCATCCCGAGAGCGAGCGCCGGCCGACTGCGGCCCAGACCACGAAACGCACCGATGTCGGTCTGGGAGTCGCCTGTGCGTCCGACGACGGTGACGATCGCGAACGTGCCCAGTACCAGCACCGAGTAGAGCAGTAGGTACAACAGCGCCGACGAGATGCCCTGGCCCGGATCGGCTTCGCCGGCGGTGTGGCCGGCGGCTTCGACGCCCACGAGGATGAACCCGGCGTGGCTGATCGACGAATACGCCAGCATCCGCTTCACGTTGTTCTGCACCACCGCCAGGATCGAGCCGACGACGAGGGTCGCCACGGCGATCACCCAGATCACCGGACGCCAATCGTCACGCCAGTTCGGCAACGCCTGGGTGAGCACGCGCAGCATGGCCGTGAATGCCCCGACCTTGCCGGCCGACGCCATGAACGCGGTCACCGGGGTGGGAGCGCCCTGATAGACGTCGGGTGTCCAGAAGTGGAACGGCACCGCCGACACCTTGAAGGCCAGCCCGATCAGCAGCAGTGCGACACCGGCGAGCACCAGTGCGTCGTTGCGTTCGGTGGGCACGACGTCGGTGATCGCAGCGACGATGTCGTCGTAGCGCGTGTGCCCGGTCGCGCCATAGATCAACGCGATGCCGTAGAGGAAGAAGGCCGACGAGAACCCACCGAGCACGAAGTACTTGATGCCGGCTTCCTGGCTCTCCAACCGTCGGCGATGGCTGGCCGCCAACACGTAGAACGAGATCGACAGCACCTCCAGGCCGAGGAACAGCACGATCAGGTCGTTGGCCATCGCCATCGTGACACCGCCGACCGCTGCGGTGAGGTACAGCGCGTACACCTCGGGGCCGTCCATCCGTTCACGGCGCAGGTAGTCGTCGGTGACCAGGGTGGCGAGCAGCACGGCGACGGCGATCGCGATGGTTGCGAACATCGAGAAGGCATCGAGCACGATCGCCCCGCCGACCAGTGTGCGGGCCCCCTGATCGGTGACGTCGTCCCACAGGACGAAACCCATCACCATGGTGGCGCCGGCCGCAGTTGCGGTGAGCCCTGCGTACAGACCGCGCGGCCAACGAGGCGTGAGTGCTCCGACCACGAGCAGCACCAGCGCAGCGCCCAGCAGGATCAGCAGCGGGGTGAGGTCGAACCAGGAGATCGGCGGACCGACGAGCGAGTCGGCGTTCACGGCTGCGCCTCCGCTTCTGCTGCAGTGTCGCCGGCTGGAGTGTCGTGTGCGTCGACGTCGATCGGTTCCGGGATGGACGGCTCTTCGTAGCCGGTGTGCTCACTCACGTGGGAGATCAACGCTTTCACGCTCGGCTCGATGCGGTCGAGCATCGGCTTGGGATACACGCCCGTGAAGACGATGAGGCCGATGAACGGCAGCAGCACCGCGGCTTCCTTCGCGCGCAATTCGGGGAACGAACGATTGGCCTCGTCGGGCTCGCCGTGGAACACCCGCTGGTAGGCCCACAGCATGTACAGCGCAGCCAGGATGACACCTGCTGCTGCGACGACGGTCCACCAGCGCGCCGTGAGGAACGATCCGATGAGAATCAGGTACTCACCGACGAATCCGTTGAGTCCCGGCACGCCGATCGACGACAACATCACGATCATGAAGGCCGCGGCGAAGATCGGGGCAACCTTCTGCAAGCCCTTCAGCTCCGAGATCTGGCGGGTGTGACGACGTTCGTAGATCATGCCGACCAACAGGAACAGCGCCCCGGTGCTGAGACCATGGTTGATCATCTGCATCGTCGCGCCGGTGATCGCCTGCGACGTGAAGGCGAAGATGCCGAGCACGATGAACCCCAAGTGCGCCACCGACGAGTACGCGACCAGTCGTTTGAGGTCCTTCTGCATCGTCGCCGCGATGGCGCCGTAGATGATGCCGATCACCGCCAACGTGAGGAAGATCGGTCGCCCCCACCGCGCAGCCTCGGGGAAGAGGAACACACCGAACCGCAAGAGCCCGTACGTACCGAGCTTGAGCATCACACCGGCGAGGAACACCGAACCCCCGGTGGGCGCCTGCGTGTGTGCATCGGGCAACCAGGTGTGCAACGGGAACATCGGCACCTTGATCGCGAACGCGATCGCGATCGCGAAGAACAACCATCGACCCGTCGACGTCGCAAAGTCGGCCTTCTCTGCGAGCTCGACGAGGTCGAAGGTCAGTTTGCCGACACCGTTCGACTTGGCCAGGAAGGCGGTCGCGACGATGCCGACGAGCATGAAGGCCGAGCCGACCATCGTGTAGAGGAAGAACTTCGTGGCCGCGTAGACGCGACCTTCGTACCCCCATCCGCCGATCAGGAAGTACATCGGCACCAACACGATCTCGAAGAAGATGAAGAACAGGAACAGGTCGAGGCTGAGGAAGCTGCCCATCATCCCGGCCTCGAGCAGCAACAACCAGGCGAGGTATCGCTTGTGATCGTGGTGCGGATCGGTGCCCACGATCACCAGGGGGAACAACACGCCGGTGAGCACCACGAGGAACAGCGAGATGCCGTCGACGCCCAGGTGCCAGGAGATCCCCCACGGCTTGATCCAGGCGTGCTTGCTGACGAACTGGAAGCCGCCATCGGCCGACTCGAAGGTGGAGAGCAACCACACGGTGAGCGCACCGGTGAACACGCTCGACAGGATCGCCACGAGCTTGATCCACTCAGGTCGTCGTTGCGACAAGAGCGCAACGGCGAGTGCGCCGACGGCCGGTACGACCACCAGCGAGGTGAGGATCGGGTACGACATCAGAGGATCCCCCGAACCACGACGAACCACAGCAGCATCAGCACGACGCCGACACCCAGTGCGGAGGCGTACTGACGAACGAAGCCGCTCTGGGTCTTGCGGGCCTGGCCGGCGATACCGCGCACTCCAGCCGCGACACCGTTGACCGCGCCATCGATCACCTTGGCGTCGAACCAGGCGATGCCGTCGAATCCCTTTCGACCTGGGCCACCCATGAACGAACTGACGCCCTTGTCGTAGTTCCACCCCTGCTCGAGCAGCTTGGGCTCGATCGGCGCGATCTTCTTCTTGCTGTAGACCATGACGGAAGCGGCGATGCCCAGTGCGGCGACGACAACCGCCGCGGCGAGCAGCACGTACTTGTTGTCGTAGGCCCATGTGCCGCTGATGTCGGCCTCACCGAACTCGATCACCGGGTCGAGCCACTTCTCCAAGAAGTGGAGATCCTTCGAGAAGGGCAACTGCATCGCGCCGCCCACGACCGACAGGCCGGCCAGGACGACCAATGGCAACAGCATGATCTTCGGGCTCTCGTGCGGCTGGAAGTCGCCATGGGCTCCGTGGTCGGCCGCGTGGTCGTTCCATCGAGACTCGCCGTAGAAGACCATGATCACCTGGCGCGTCATGTAGTACGCCGTGAGCAACGCGGTGACCAGTCCGACGAAGTACAGCACCGGGCTCTTCGCGAAGGCGTACAACAGGATTTCGTCCTTGCTCCAGAACCCTGCGAAGGGAGGCACCCCCGCAATCGCGAGCCAGCCGATGATGAACGTGAACGCGGTGATGGGCATCAGCTTCCGCAAGGCGCCCATTCGGCGCATGTCTTGTTCGTGATGCATCCCGTGGATCACCGAACCCGATCCGAGGAACAGCAGTGCCTTGAAGAAGGCGTGGGTGACCATGTGGAAGATCGCGGCCACGTATGCCCCTGAGCCGACCGCGAGGAACATGTAGCCGAGCTGACTCACGGTGGAGTAGGCGAGCACCTTCTTGATGTCGTTCTGGGCCACGGCGATCGTGGCCGCGAACAGTGCCGTCGAGACGCCCACGATGGCGATCAGTGTGGGCGCCCATCCGGCTGCCACCGCCAGCACCGGGTTCACTCGAGTCATGAGGAACACGCCGGCGGTGACCATGGTGGCCGCGTGGATGAGGGCGCTCACCGGGGTGGGCCCTTCCATCGCGTCGGGGAGCCAGAGGTACAGCGGGAGCTGAGCGCTCTTGCCACACGCGCCGATGAACAGCATGAGTGCGATCGCGGTCGCCGAGCTCTGGCTCAGCGCACCCGACTCGGCCGCGGCGTTGATGCCGCCGTAGCTCAGCGTGCCGACCGCCTCGAGCGCCAGGAACATCGCGATCATCACGCCCCAGTCACCCACCCGGTTCGTGACGAACGCCTTCTTGCCGGCGGTGGCAGCGCTGTCGCGTTCGTGCCAGAACGAGATCAGGAAGTACGAGCACGTGCCGACGCCCTCCCAGCCGATGAACGTGACGAGCAGGTTCTCGCCCAAGACCAACACGAGCATGCTGAGCGCGAACAGGTTGAGGTACAGGAAGAACTTCGAGAAGCGCTCGTCGCCATGCATGTAGCCCACGGCGTACAGGTGGATGAGCGTGCCGATGCCGGTGACGAACAGGCACATCGTGATGCTGAGCGGGTCGGCCAGGAACGCGAGATCGATCTGCAGATCGCCGACGGGCGCCCATTGGAACAAGGTTGCGATGTGGCGGCGCTCTTCGGCGCTCTTCGACAGCAGGTCGGCGAACACCCCGACGGTGACGGCGAAAGAAGCGCCGATCATCGTCGTCGCCAGGTAGCCGGCCTTCGGGTCGCCGAGCTTGCGTCCGAACAACAGGATCAGCACGAAGCCGGCCAGCGGCAGTGCAGGAATGAGCCATACGACGTCGACCACGATCAGCCCCTCAACTCCGCCATGTCGTCTGCAGTGGCCTGCGGCTTGCGACGGAGGATGGCAACGATGATCCCGAGCCCGACGACGACCTCCGCGGCGGCCACGACCATCACGAAGAACACGATGGTCTGACCCCTGACGTCACCGAGTTCCTTGGCGAACGCGACGAAGCTCAGGTTGACCGCGTTCAACATCAACTCGACGCACATGAACATCACGAGCGGGTTGCGTCGGACCATGACGCCCACCATCCCGATGCAGAACAGCACCGCGGCGAGGACGAGGTACCACGTTGCCGTGGGTTCGATCGCGGCGATCACTTGGCAGCCTCTGACGACGCGTCGAGCTTGTCTGGACGGCGGGACAACAAGACGGTCCCGACCACCGCGATCACGAGCAGGACCGACACGAGCTCGAACGCGAACACGTGGTTGCTGAACAGGTCTCGACCGATCTGGCGGATGTTGCTGTCGGGATCGCCGGTGACCGTCGCATCGTCGAGTCCCGCGCCGCTCCCCGAGCGCACGGCGTCGGCGCCCTGGGTGACGGCGGTGACCAGCAGCGCCAACGTTCCGGCACCGACGATCGTCGCCAGCGGGCGCTGCACCGAGATGGGCTCGAGCTGGAGATCTTCGGCATTGTCGACACCGAGCAGCATGATCACGAACAGGAACAGCACGACGATCGCACCCGCATAGACGATCACCTGGACGGCGGCGAGGAAGTGGGCCTCCTGGGCGACGAACAGCACCGCGACTCCGAACAACGTGAGCACGAGGCTGAGGGCGGCATGAACCGGATGGTTGCGCACGATCACACCGACAGCACCCACCAGCACCATGGCCGCGGCGCAGACGAACACGAACAACTCCATCGTCAGTGGCCCCCGTGATCGTTCGACGTCGCCGCTGCGCCCGCGGCCGGACCGCGACCGATGACCTTCACCGTCTTCTGTGTGTCGGCTGCGGCCTGCGTGGGCTCGCTCGCGCGCACGCCATAGCCCAGCTCGTTGCTCCAGCCGATCTCGCCGACGAAGTCGGCATCGCCAGACGGGGCCGTGGCGCGCATCCAGCCGCTCGTCAGCAGATCTTCTCCGTCGCGCCAGTCCTCCCACGGCAGCTGTTTGGGCTTGCCGGAGTCGTCGACCACCAGTTCCGCCTTCGTGTAGATGGCGTCCTTGCGATCGGTGAAGCTGAACTCGAACAGCTTGCTCTCGGTGATCGCCTCGGTCGGACACGCCTCGACGCAGAGGTCGCAGTGGATGCACCGGAGGTAGTTGATCTCGTAGACGAAGCCGAAGCGCTCGCCGGGTGACGTCGGGTTCTCGGGGTCGTTGTCCTTGCCACGCACGTAGATGCACTTCGCGGGACAGACGCCGGCGCACAGTTCGCAGCCGATGCACTTCTCCATCCCATCCTCGTAGCGGTTGAGCACATGGCGGCCGTGCATCCGCTCGGGCTTGTCGATCTTTTCGTCGCGGCCCTCGGTGCTCTTGCCCTTCTTGGCGCGACGGCCACCCGAGTACGAGGTGGTGACACGTTTGCCACCGAGCTTCGTGTGCTGACGAAGGGTGATCCCAAAGCCTTCCAAGTAGCCCATCAGTACATGGCCCCTTCTCGCTCACGGTTGCGTGCACTGACCTTGGCCGCTGCGGAGAGCAACGCCGCTCCGAAGGTGAGCACGGCCAGCCCCACCACGCCGACGGCGACGCGGTTCCAACCCTTGTCCTGGCCCAGCTTGAACGCGGCGAGCAGCATGAACCAGCCGAGCGACAGAGGGATGAGGATCTTCCAGCCGAGGTTCATCAGCTGGTCGTAGCGAAGGCGGGGCAGCGTGGCTCGGAACCACACGTAGACATACAAGAACACGACCAACTTGAGCAGGAACCACACGGTGCCGTTCAGGGGGCCGAGCCACAGATCGCCGCTCCACTCGAGACCACCGATGTCGACGGACAGCGGCTGCGGACCACCGAAGAACAAGGTGACGATGACCGCGCTCATCGTGATCGTGTTCATGAACTCGGCCAGGAAGAACAGCGCGAAGCGGATGCTCGAGTACTCGGTGTTGAAGCCACCGACCAGCTCCTGTTCGGCCTCGACCAGATCGAACGGCGGACGGTTCAGTTCGGCCGTCGCCGCGATCAGGAAAACGATGAACGGGAGCACGCCCGTCGACACCAGGTGCCAGTTGGTGAAACCGTCCTGGTTGTCGACGATGCCACTGGTGCTCAGCGTGCCTGCAAGGAGCAGGACGGCAGCGATGCTGAGGCTGAGCGCAGCTTCGTAGCTCACCATCTGGGCCGAGGCGCGAACGGAACCGAGCAGCGGGTACTTCGAGCCCGACGACCATCCGGCGAGCATGATGCCGTAGACGGCGATGCCACTGAGGGCCAGCAGGAGCAGGACGCCGATCTGTGGGTCGGCGAGTTGCACTCTTGTCTCTCGACCGAACCACGTGACGAGACCCTGCTTGTCACCGGTGAAGTCGCCACCGAGCGGGATGACCGACCACACCAGGAACGCCGGCACGAACGACAGGTACGGGGCCAGCTTGAACACGAACCGGTTGGACCGTTCGGGGATGAGGTCCTCTTTGAAGAACAGCTTGATCCCGTCGGCAAGGGTCTGCAGGAGCCCGAACGGGCCAGCCTTGTTCGGCCCGATGCGGTTCTGCATGCCCGCGATGACCTTGCGTTCGAACCACACCATCAGCATCGTCGCGACCAGGCCGACGACGAAGACGACGACGACCTTCAACAGCACGATGAGCACGTCGCCGAGATCGAGGTCGCCGATCAGCAGGGGGTCGAGCGCCACCATCAGAGGTTCTCGATTCGGATGTCGGTCACGGGAGCAGTGCAGTCGATGAGGTCGCCGACATTGCCACCCGGCTGGTTGAACGGCACCCACACCGTGCCGCGCAGCACCGTGGAATCTGCCTCGACGCGCATCACCGCGGTGGCACGGGCGCTGATCACCTTCACCTCCGCGCCGGCGAGCACGCTGGCACGCTCGATGTCGAGCGGGTGGATGTGGACGGTCTGCCCGGGCGCAAGGTGTGCCATCGACGCACTGGTTGCCGTGCCCACTGCGGCGTCGTACAGCGTGCGGCTGGTGACGAGACGGAAGTCGTAGCTGTTGCGCACGCCGATGTCGACGGTGGACGTGCTGAGCGGATCGACCGACGTCGGTGTCTGACTCATCACACCGTCGGGCGCCGCGGCGAGCAGCTCTCTGGTGACGCCGTCGTAGGCGGCGACCACGAGCGCCATCGCGTCGGTGATGTCGTCGACGTTGCGATACCCGAGGTCGACACCGAGGCGCTGGGCCAGCCCGGCTGCGATCATCCAGTCGGGGCGACTGGTGCCCGCCGGCGTCACCTTGCGACCGAGCGTGGTGACCCGACCCTCGAGGTTGGTGGTCGTACCGCCCTTTTCGCCGGCGGCCGCCGCGGGCAGCACGACGTCGGCACGATCGGACGATGCCGACAGGTGCGTGTCGACGCTGATGATGCGACGAGCGCCCAGCAGAGCCCGCCGGACCAGGTCGGTGTCGGGGAAGTCGGACAAGGGGTCGGCGCCCACCAGCACCAAGCACTCGATCTGGCCGTCTGCGGCCGCTTGGAGAATGCCCCGCGTTCCAAGGCCACCCGCACGTGGGCGCATGCCCACCTGCAGCGCTCCGATCACGTTGCCACGACGCAGCGCCGGGAGCACGGTGGCCTGCGGAACTGCATCGCGCAGTGCGAGTAGCGCGTGGACCGTGGCGGCGGACGTCTCTGCCAGGTTCGCCCGACCGGCCACGATCGCCACGCTGCCCTTGGCGACCTGTGCGGCGATCTCGGGATCGGCGAGGGCCGTTGCGACCGCGTCGACCTGCGTGCCCGGTTCGTAGGCGATGCTCCGCCACGCGTAGCGCGTGACGCCGCCCTGCTTCGGCGTGAACTCGATCAGCTTCGCCTTGCGCTTCTCGACCGCGTCGCGCACACGGAGGTACAGGACCGGAAGTTCTTCCTTCAGATCGGGCGCCAGCAACACGATGGTCGTGGCCGATGCGACGTCGTTGATCGTCGCCCGAGGCATCGCCAGGATCCCAATCGGCAGGCCGTCGCCCATCTGCGCGGACACGTGGGGGGTGTCGATCACGTCGTGAGCGAGTCGCGCCCACGCGAATGCATCTTCGTTGCTGCCGCGGGCACCGCCGATCACGGCGACGCTGGTGGGGCCGCCCGCCGCCTTGGCGTCTTCGATCATCGTGGCCGCCGCAGCGATCGCTGCGTTCCAACTGGTGGAGACGAGCCCTGTGGCCGAACGCACGAGCGGCTCGGTGAGGCGTTGATCGCTGTTGACCGACTCGAACCCGAAACGTCCTCGGTCGCACAGCCAACCCCAGTTGACCGGGTCGCTGTCGACGCCTTGCGTGCGGAGCACCTGATCGCGGCTCGACTGGACGACCGTACGACACCCGACCGAGCAGGTGGTGCAGGTGCTCTCGACCTCTTCGAGATCCCACGGACGCGCCTTGAAGCGGTACGGCTTCGCGGTCAGCGCACCGACGGGGCAGATCTGGACGGTGTTGCCACTGAAGTAGCTCGCGAACGGCTCGTCCGGGAAGGTCATCACCTGTGTCGTGTTGCCGCGACCGATGAAATGGATCAGCGGATCGCCGGCGACCTCGTCGGCGAATCGGGTGCACCGATCGCACAAGATGCAGCGCTCGCGGTCGAGGAACACCAGATCGCTGATCGGGATCGGCTTTTCGTAGTGCCGCTTCTCCTCGACGAATCGGCTCTCGCCTGGCCCGTGGCTCATCGTCTGGTCCTGGAGCGGGCATTCGCCACCCTTGTCGCAGACCGGGCAGTCGAGCGGATGATTGGCAAGCAGGAGTTCGAGCATGCCCTCCTGCATCCGCTTGGCCATCGGCGAGTCGGTCTCGATCTTCATGTCGGGGGCAACCGGCACCATGCACGACACGGTGACCGCCGGCCCGCGTCCGCCGTCTGCCTCGACGAGGCACATGCGACACTTGCCCACCGGGGTCATCCGCTCGTGGTAGCAGAAGTGCGGGATGTACTGGCCGGCGTCGCGGGCGGCGTCGATGATCAACTGCCCTTTGCGCGCCGTGTGCGCCACGCCGTTGATCGTGACCTGAACGGCGTTGGGGTCGGGAGGGGGAGCGTCAGCGTCGTCAGGAGCGGTCGCGGTGCTCTCGGTTGCGGTCATCAGTGGGCTCCGGCCGGCTCTGGCGTCGAGTGGATCGCAGCGACAGGGATCGAGTTGCGGCGGCTGATCTTGGCATCGAACTCGCTGCGGAAGAGGGTGAGTGCCGAGTGGACAGGGGCGTAGGCGGACGGGCCGACGAAGCAGATCGTGGTCATCTTGTACGGGAACGGCGTGGCCTCGAGACCGAGCGCTGTGCTGGCGGCGTGCGGGAAGTCACCTGGGCAGATCGACTCGCCGATCGCCGTCAACTGGTCGAGATCGGCAGGCGTTCCATTGCCGTCGACGATGCGCTGCATCACGCGTTCCAGCCATGTGCCACCTTCACGGCACGGCGTGCACTGCCCGCAGCTCTCGTGAGCGTAGAACCGAGTGAGCGTGAGCGCCGCCGAAGGGATGTCGGTGGTGTGGTCCATCACCATGATCGCGCCGGATCCGAGCATCGACCCGGCCGCACCGACCAGCTTGCCCTCGAACGGCAGGTCGAGCTGTTCGGGTGTGAACCACGGAGCGGAACCTCCGCCTGGGACGAACGCCTTCAACTCATTGCCGTTGCGGATGCCCTGGCAGAACTCCGGGCCGTAGAGCAGGTCGCGGAACGTGGTCGTGCCGTTCACGATCTCGTAGACACCGGGGCGTTGCACATGACCGCTCACGGCGACCATGCGAGTGCCCGGGCTGGTCGGGGTGCCGATCGCGGTGTACGCCTCGACACCGTTGGTGAGCAGCCACGGCAGGTTGGCCAGCGTCTCGACGTTGTTGACGACCGTCGGCTGTCCGTACAGGCCGATCGCAGCAGGGAAGAACGGGGGCTTCAGGCGCGGTTCGCCTCGCTTGCCCTCGAGGCTCTCGATCAGCGCCGTTTCCTCGCCGACCACATAGGCGCCGGCACCCCAGTGCAAGACGATGTCGACGCTGAAGTTCGTGCCGAGGATGTTGGTGCCGATGTAGCCGGCCGAGTACGCGTCGTTGAGTGCGGTGGCGACTCGCTCGTGAGCGAGAGGCATTTCGCCGCGGATGTAGAGGAACACCTGAGCAAGACCGGCTGCGTACGCCGCGATCAGGCAGCCTTCGATGAGCTGGTGCGGATCGCGCTCCATCAGCAGGCGATCCTTGTAGGTGCCCGGTTCGCTCTCGTCGCCGTTGACCACCAGGTACCGCGGGTACTTCTCGGCGGGCATCAGCCCCCACTTCACGCCGGCGGGAAAGCCTGCGCCGCCGCGTCCGAGCACCGTGGCACCACGCACCTCGTCATGGACGACGTTGGGCGCCTTGCCGAGCGCGATCTTCAGACCCTCGTACCCGCCCGTGGCGTGGTAGCGCTCGAGCGTGTAACTGTCCTCGTACTCGAACCGCGAGGTCACGATCTTCGGACGGTCACCGTCGTCGATGTAGCCGGGCGCCCAGCGGTAGCTGCTCACGATGCATCCTTTGCTGCGAACCATGCAGGGGCACCGACCCGTTCGGGCGGCACCGCGCCCGCTGCCCTGTCGACCGGGATCGACTGTCGCACCCGTGCGAGCGTGCCGTGTGCAGGGATCTCGCCATCGAGCCTGCCGGCGCTCAGATCGTCGATCAGCGTGTCGAGGTCGGCGGTGGTGACGCGGTATGCGTGCCGGTAGTTCACCTGCAGGCACGGGGCTTCGGTGCACGCCGCCTGACACTCGGCATGTTCGAGGGTGAACAGCCCGTCTTCGGTGGTGCCTCCGGCCCTCACGCCCAGCCGGGCTTCCGCGTGATGCATGAGCTCGTCGGCGCCCATCAGCGCGCACGACATCGTGCCGCAGATGTTGATGAGGTACTTGCCGACGGGTTCGAACTTGAACATCTCGTAGAACGTGGCGGTGCCGAACACCTCGGCAGATGTGGCTCCCACCAGCTCGGCGACGTGCTTGATCGCATCGTTGGTGAGGTACCCGTGCTGTTCCTGCGCAATGTGGAGCAACGGGATCGTTGCGGATCGCGCCCGGGGGTAGCGGCCGATGATCTCGTGTGCCAGGCGCACGTTGTCGTCGTTGAGACGTGCCATCTATCGATCAACCTCTCCGAGCACGGGATCGACACTCGAGATGACCGCCACCGCGTCGGCGACCAGACCTCCGCGCATCATGTGCGGCAGGCACTGGATGTTGACGAACGACGGGGCGCGAACGTGCATCCGGTACGGCGTGGGCGACCCATCACTGGCGATGTAGCAGCCGATCTCGCCGCGAGGGCTCTCGATCGCCACGTACACCTCACCCTCGGGCACCTTGAATCCTTCGGTGAAGATCTTGAAGTGATGGATGAGTGCCTCCATCGATTCGTCGATTCTGGCCCGCGGCGGCGGGGTGACCTTCTTGTTCTGGATCCGGTAGTCGCCGCTCGGCATCCGGTCGAGGATCTGCCGGACGAGCTTCATGCTCTCGCGGATCTCGTTGAGCCGGATTGCGAACCGGTCGAACGCGTCGCCATATGAACCGACGATCACGTCGAAGTCGAGCTCGGGGTAGCGCAGATACGGTTGATCGCGACGCAGATCCCACGGCACACCGGTGCCACGCAGGATCGGACCCGTCGCACCGAGTGCGATCGCTTCCTGGGCGGTGATCACGCCGACGCCCTGCAGGCGATCGCGCCAGAGCGGCTGACCTGTCATCAGCACGTCGTACTCGTCGAGGCGTGGTTCGATCAGCTCGAGCAGTCGGAGCACGTCGTCGCGCCACCCATCCGGCAGGTCGGCCGCGAGACCCCCGGGACGGATGAAGTTGTGGTTCATGCGCAAGCCGGTGACCTTCTGGAAGAAGCGCAGCACCTCTTCTCGCTCACGCCAGCCGTAGATCATCATCGACACCGCTCCGAGGTCCATGCCGTTGGTGGCCATGAACAGCAGGTGACTGCTCATCCGGTTGAGCTCGCTGAGCAGCATGCGCATCCAGACGGCGCGCTCGGGGATGTCGTGTTCGATCCCGAGGAGCTTCTCGACCGCCATCGAGAACACGAGCTCGTTGTTCAACGGGCTGAGGTAGTCCATTCGGGTGACGTTCGTGCCGCCCTGGAGATACGTGAGCTGCTCGCCCGTCTTCTCCATGCCGGTGTGCAGATATACGATGATCGGCTTGCACCGCAGCACCGTCTCACCCTGGAGCTCGAGCATCAACCGCAGCACGCCGTGCGTGCTGGGGTGCTGCGGCCCCATGTTGATGATCATGGTCTGGTCCTCGGACGGGTCGACCGGCAGGTCGCCGAGCTTGGCGGCCTCGGCCTCGCTCATGCGCAACACCGCTCCGACCTCGCGCAGCAACTCGCGCGCCGACAGCTCACTGCGCGGCTTCAGTCCCTGCTCGGGCTCGTTGCCCTGTTCGATCGTGTCGAGGATGCTCATCAGTTGGGCGCTCCCTTGAACTGCACGGGGATCCGGCCGATCTCGTAGTCCTTGCGGAGCGGATGACCGTCCCAGTCCTCGGGCATCAGGATCCGGCTGAGGTCGGGATGATCGGAGAACACGATGCCGAACATGTCGTACACCTCGCGCTCCATCGCCTCGGTGCCGGGATACATGTCGAACAGCGTGGGCATCGTCGGGTCGCTCTCGGAAACCTGCGTCCGAACTCGGATCCTCTGGCGGTGCTGCAGCGACAGAAGGTTCACGACGACTTCGAACCGCTCGGCGATCACGTCGTCCGGCACCGACCGCTGCGGCATCAGCAGGTAGTCGACCGCGGTGAGGTCGGCACACATCTCGTAGCCGTCGGCGAGCAGTGCCTTGATGACCACGAGGTAGCGGTCGCGCGGAACGAACAGCACCTGCTGGCCGAACGACACCACGAGTCGGCAGCCGTGCACCAACACGGGTTCGGGCATCGTCGGTTGTTCCGTTGCTGGGGCGTCTGTCACGGCTCAGCGCACCCCGAGCAGCACGGGAACCGGCTGGGCCGCAGCCGGGATCTCGGTGATGTGCACGTCGGCACCCGCACCGGTGGCGGCACGGCGGCGGGTGATCTCGCCGTCTTCGATCATCTGATGCAGCGTCTCGATCGCATGGATGAGCGTCTCGGGGGTGGGTGGGCAGCCCGGCGCGTAGACGTCGACGGGGACCACCTGGTCGACCCCCTGGACGATCGCGTAGTTGTTGAACATGCCACCGCTGCTGGCACAGACGCCCATCGAGATGACCCACTTGGGCTCCATCATCTGGTCGTACACCTGGCGGAGCACCGGCGCCATCTTCTGGCTGACTCGACCGGCGACGATCATGATGTCGGCCTGGCGCGGAGACGCGCGGAAGACCTCCATGCCGAACCGACTGATGTCGTAGTGGGCAGCACCGGTGGCCATCATCTCGATCGCACAGCACGCCAGACCGAACGATGCCGGCCAACTGCTCCGGCTGCGCGACCAGTTCACCAGGTCTTCGACCTTGCCGGTGATGAAGTTGTGCTCCAACCCGCCGAGGCCGTGATCACGGACGTCCTGCACGATGCCCATCAGGCAGCCTCTCCTTTGCGCGGTGCTTCACGAGGATCATCGAAGCGACCTTCGAGGCCGACCCTTCGAATGGTGCTCGACGTCGTCCGAACGTCCGACATCGACACATCGGGTCGGCGCGATCGCTGCACCGGGCCCCAATCGAGGGCCCCACGAGCAACGACGTAGACGAACGCGGCGAAGAACACGACGCTGAACGCCAGCATCTCCCAGAACGCGTACGAGCCGAGGAAGCTCCGGTCGACGGCGAAGGGGTAGATGAAGATGATCTCGATGTCGAACATGATGAACAGCATCGCCACCACGTAGAACGTGACGGGGAAACGCTCCGGAGGTTCGCGGCTGGGCACGATGCCGCATTCGTACGGCGCCTCTTTGGCCGACGACGGCCGGCGGGGCGCCAGCAATCGGGAACCGAAGAAGCTGAGCGCGCCGAACACGACGGCCAGCGCCAACAAGACGACGACCGGAAGGTACTGGCCCATCGCGCTATGCCCGCTGCGGCAGCGCCGGCAGGCTGCGGTTGTAGAGGACGCGCTTGTCGCGGCTGTGCAACAGGTAGCAGGTGATCAGGAAGACGATGAGCGACCCGATCGTGATCAGACCTGCAGGCTGGCGCTTGGCTCCCTTGTTGCGCACCATGTAGACGTACTGGTGCGGTTGCGCCTCGTCGACGCGGGGGGTCAGCGGGGCTCGGCCTAGTTCGGTACGCACCTGCACCACGGGTGCGACCTCGACGACGATGTTTCGAGGTTTGTGCCAGAAGGCGATGAAGTCGACCGCACCGTCGGCGAAGCGCGGGTAGCGCTCGCCGCCGATGTCGAAAACGTTGGCCACTTGGTAATCACCGGCGCCGAACGCTCCGGAGTCGATCAGGTAACCCTCGGCAGCGGAGGCTGCTTGGCCGAACGAGGCGGCAGCGGGGTCGAGTTGCTTCCAACCTTCGGCGACGAACTGCTCCTGCACGTTGGTCGCGGTGGCCTGTGGCGTGGTGCCGACCTCGACCGGAGCATCGAGCACCTCCGACGAGCGCAATGCCGTCGGGTCTTGCAGGACGGTGCGACCGGGCACCGGGTCCCACGAGGGTTCCGGACCTTTCAATCCGATGCCGTACATCCACCACACCGCACCCATGAGGAAGAACCATCCGGCCAGACTCGCGAACGAGACCAGGAACGCGAGGCGGACCCCCATGTTGGTGCTCAGGATGAAGTAGGTGCTGCCCATCAGCACGAACACACCGATGATGACGGTGAGGATGCCGCGCAGCTCGGGCATCCACCCGCCGGGGCCGTTGTTGACCCCGGATTCGGTGGCGAGCACGCCGATGGACGTGACGGCGCTGGTGAGGTGGTGCAGGGCGTTCACCTACAGGCTCCTGACGTACTCGACGACGGCTTCGATCTGTGCCTCGGTGAGCATCGCACCGAAGCCAGGCATCCGACCACTGCCCTGGCCTTGGACGCCGTAGCGCTTGCCGAACTCCGAGCCGGACACGAGGAAGCTCTCCATCGAATCTTGGTCGGGGAAGTGCTTGGCGGTGCCGCCACCGGTGAGGTTCCAGCCAAATGCGCCCTGGCCGGTGACGCCGGGATCGCCCCAGCTCCAACCCTGCGTGTGGCAACGTGCGCATGAGTACGCGCCACTCGAGGTGGTGAGGTTGAACAACGCCTCACCCATCGCCGCGTCCACCGTCGTGTACTTGCCGGCGGCGACGAGCTTCTCGGCAGCTTGGGTCGCGTCGGTGTCGATGCGCTGGCGTTCGGCGGTGGGGAGCACGCCCACAGCGCAGTTCGCATCGTCGACGGGGCACCCCTCGCGAGGGATCTGCAGCGACCAGAGCTTGGCGATCACCGTGTCGATCTGCTGGTCGTTCATCGGCCCGCCACCAGCGAGACCCCATGGTGACATCGGCGAGAACGGTCGACCGTACACGAGGATGAACCTCACCTCGCTCTCGTCGTAGCGGTAGAAGATCGTGTTGATCGCAGGTGCGGTCCATGACACGGCCTTGGTCTCGCCGGTGTTGGGATCGGAAACGGAGTACGGGGCTGCGCCTCCCCCACCGTTGGCGCCGTGGCAACCTGCGCAGTTGAAGCCACCCTCTGCCGTGGTGGCATAGAGCTGGCTTCCCCAGCTGACGAAGCGACTCTCCTTGCCGCTCGTCGCCCCTGCTTGACGGTGCGGTTCGAACACCCAGTAGAGCGGGAGCATGATGACGATCAGCGCCAGCAAGAGCACACCGAAGAGCTGCACGCGCTCCAAGCGCCGCCCCTCGAGAGTCTCGTCGTCGTAGTAGGGCGTTCGGTTCGGTGCGAGTTCGACCTCGGATCCGAGCTCGGCCTGGGCCGAACGCCGGTTCGCGAAGTAGTACAGCACCCACCCCAGCACGATGATCGTGAAGATCACCCAGCCGATCGCGGTCGTACTTGCAGCCAGCATGGCCTACTCGCCTTCCTTCATGTCGATGTGTGCGCGCGAAGGCGCTTCGGTCGCGGAACTCATACGCAGTGCGGGCCTTCGGCTTCCTGACCAGTCGTGTTCGTGCCGATGGGCTTGCCCGCGAAGATGGTGCCCGTGTCGATGACGACGTCGCCGCTCGCGCTGAGCGTGAAGGCGAAGTGGTCGAGGCCACGAGGTGCGGGGCCGGCCTTCTTCTCGCCGACGCGGTTGTACTGCGAGCCGTGGCACGGGCATTCGAACCATTGGCTGCTGGTGCAGCTGGGCACTCGGCAGCCGAGGTGGGGGCATTTCTGGTACGACGCGATGAGCCCGCTCTCGAGTGCCTTGAGCACGGCCGGCTGATACGCAGCCTCCGCTTTGGGGAGGGCGCTCGACGGGTACTCCGTCAACCACGCGCGCGCCTCAGGTGCGTAGAAGAAACCACCGCTGGACCGGATGGTTGCGATGATGTCGTCGCGCTTGCCGACGCTCACCTTGCCGCCGAACCCACCCTTGGCGATGGGCCACAGGAAGGCGACGAAACCGGCGGCGGCGAAGGTCGTGAGACTCACACCCATGAGGCCGACGGTCGCCCGATTGAAGAACTGACGGCGGCTCACGCCGAGCGCCTCCGGGTCGGGTGGCACCCACACGGCAGGCGCCATGTCGTCGGCCCGCACCAGAGCGTTGGTGCGGTCGGCCACGGCAGCCCGCTCGACGTCGCGACCGGTGGGAGAGGTGGGCATGTCGATGTCGGCATCCCGGTCGCGACGCTTGGTCTCGCGCGACAGAGCCCCTGCGCCCCGGACGTCGCTGCGGCGAGCGACGGTGAGGAAGGAGATCGCGCCGAGAACGACGACGACCCCGATGACGATGGCGATGACAGCGGCAGCACTCATACGGACCTCACAGCTCGAAGAACAGGCCGTCACGCCACGGCAGGGTGAAGTTGAAGCCCGGTCCACGGAAGAACGAGCCGATCATGACCAGCACCGCCCAGAACATGAGGTGCACGGTCATCAACGAGATGGCGAACTTGCGATCCTCGGGCTTGTTCGACGGGTTCTTGTCGATGTACGGGGCGAGGATGAGCACGATCATGCCAACGCCCGGGATGGTGACACCGGCAACCATCGGGTGGAACATCGTGAGCAGTTCCTGCAGACCGAGGAAGTACCACGGTGCCTTCGACGGGTTGGGCGTCTGGTTGTTGTTGGCCAACTGCAACAGCGGGGCGTTCACGAACACCGAGAAGATGAAGGTGAACGCGAGGCACGCCAAGGCAGCCACGAACTCCGCGGCGAGCAGGTGCGGCCACGTGTGCACCTTGTCGACGGGAGTGGCCTTGACCTCTTGGATCGAGCCGCTCTTGACGACCGTGAGCAGACGTTGGGTGTTGCCTCCCGGGCCGGCGCCGACGGGCACCCCGCCTCCGGTGGGCACCGCCTGAACGACGCTGGCGACCCGCTCCTGCAGTGCCACTCCACCGCCGGTGGGGGCGGCCCCTTCGGCGCGTGCCTTCGCCGACTTGCTCCGCTCGAGCAGGTGCGCCGGGATCCGCGGGTCGGTGGCAGCTTCCGACGCTGCAGGGGTAGCTGCAGCCGCGTCGGTGGGCGCTTCGGCGGCGGCCTTCTCGCGTGCGGCCTGGGCACGCTTGAGCAGGTGTTCGGGGATCTCGGTCACGAGTGACTCCCTTCGTTTCGGACAGGATCGGACAGAACGGACAGAACGGACAGAACGGACAGGACGAACAGGGCAGTAGGAACGGGCATGCGGGTCACAGCGGACCCGAGATGCCGCCGTCCTTGCGGACTCGCCAGAAGTGGATCGCCATGAAGATCACGATGACGAACGGCAGCATCAGCACGTGCAACACGTACCATCGCAGCAAGGTCTCGGCACCGATCTCCTTGCCGCCGAGCAGCACGAATCTCACTTCGGATCCGAACACCGGCGTGTATCCCATCATGTTGGTACCCACCGCGACCGCCCACAGCGCCAGCTGGTCCCACGGCAACAGGTAACCGGTGAACGACAGGAGCAACGTGAGCATCAGCAACACGATGCCGATCACCCAGTTGAACTCACGGGGGGCCTTGTAGGCCCCGTGGTAGAAGACGCGGGCCATGTGCAAGAACACGCTGAGCACCATCAGGTGCGCGCCCCATCGATGCATGTTGCGGACCAACAACCCGAACGTGACCGAGGTCTGCAGGTTCGAGATGTCGTTCCACGCCTGCGTGGCTTCGGGACGGTAGAAGAACATCAAGAAGATGCCGGTCACGGTGAGCAGGATGAACAGGAAGAAGCTGAGCCCTCCGAGGCAGAGCGTGTAACTGACCTTGACCGCATGTCGCTTCACCTTCACCGGGTGGAGGTGATACAGCACCGAGTTCATCACCACGTAGCTGCGGTTGCGCGGACTGTCGGTGTAGCCCTTGCGGAAGATCGATCCGGGCCGGAAGATGCTGTTCCAGGCCTGGCTGCCCTGCGTGTCGTTGACCAGTTTGTTGACGCGGTCCTTGGCGGTGGGGCGAGGTGACTCGTCGATGATCTTTGCCATCTGGGTGATTCCTTTACCGTTCTCGCCTGTCAGAGGCGCATGCCGTAGGCATAGCCGTGGTTGTTGGTACGAGTGTGCGAGTTGCCGTTGCTGTCGGGCACACCCACCTTGCCGAGGATGATGACACCCGTCGGGCACCGATCGACGCACAATGCACAGCGGGTGCAGATGTCGTCGTCGATGATGAACAGCACGTTGTCGCTCGGGTCGGTACCCGGCAGTTCGGTGCCGGATGCCTCCGAGATGGCCGAGGGGTTCACCATGTGGATGCACTTCCACGGGCAGATGTCGACACAGCCCTCGCACATGATGCACTCGGACTGGTCGATGTGGATGAACTGCTTGGGCTTCACCGCCTTCGAGAGGTAGTCGGCGTCGACCTCCACCAGCTGATACGCGTCGGTGAACGGCATCATCGGCGGATTGGCATCGGTACGTGCCATGTCAGGCCTTCTTCACCAGCGGGCGGCCGTAGCTGGACGTGGCGATCGCGGTGCTGGCGACAGCGGCTTTCTTGCCACGGTTCTGCCACATCATCCACAGGTAGATCATCAGACCGAAGAACCAGAGGTGGATCACGACGACGATGACGTCGCGAATCGCCTCGTACTGGAGTGTCATCGGGAAGTTGCCACCGAATGCCTTGGGCTTCAGGAGGTCGAACGGACCGTAGATGATCTTGGCCTTGTTCCAGCCCAGATCCTTGTCGGCGTGGTCGATCCACTGGTGCGGCACGACGCCGAAGGCGAGGAACAGCAGCCCGAACGTCCACACGGCAGCGATCATGGCCTCACCCCAGGTGAACGGCGTGCCGACCGGCCGCCGCTTCGCGTACGGCACCGCCAGCAACGCGAGCGCGGTGGTGACGACGAACGACACGATGAACGCCTGGTTCACACCAGGCCAGGTCAAGACATCGATTGCTTGCACGTCGGCGTCACTCCTCAGCGATCTCGATTGCGTTTCCGATTTGCGTTTCTGATGTGCGTTTCGGTGGGTTCGTACTTGTCGTTCGGCTCCGGCGAACGGCGACGGGCGGCGGTCGTCGCGCAGCCATGTGAACCGCTGCACGAACACTAGTCATCTGACCCAGCGGAGACACCAGTTCGCTCGGATCGACCGTGGGCGGTGCTCACGATCGGTCGGCGGACGAGTGGCGACTGCTGGGACAACCGGTGACGGTGTGGAAATCGGTCTACCACGCCCGGCGCCGCACTTCGCGTGTTGTGCACTCGTGATGCGAGTGACAGGTGTGACCTCTCGTGAGGGCTGTTCCGGCACTGCGAGGCAACCCTCGTCGCCTCGCGACCACAGATTCAGTTTTCTGGTGCTCTCGCGTCTATCGTGCTCTCCCGTGACCGAGATCCCGGAGCACCTCCTCAAGCGAAGCAAGGCTGCGAAGGCGAAGGCCGACGGCGCCGAAGTGCCCGCCGATGCTCCGGCTGCCGCCTCGTCCACACCGGCCACCGTCGCCGCTGCGACGCCCGCCAAAGCTGCAGTACCCGCCAAGGCAGCCGCACCGCCGCCGCCCAAGCCCGACATCCCGGCGGTCGCCGCGGCCAAGTCCCGCAATCGCATCCCGTTCTGGGCGATGGCGACCCTCAGCCTGTTGCCGTTGTGGGCCTTCATGTACGTCCGCGGCCTGACGTTCAAGGAAGCCAAGGTGGCCGGCCCACTCGGCGAAGGCGCCGAGATCTACCCGGGCAACTGCTCCGGATGCCATGGTGCAGGTGGAGAAGGCGTCGCCGGATCGGGGTACGCGTTCGCCGGTGGAGAGGTGTTGAAGACGTTCCCACACATCGAGGACCAGCTGCGGTTCGTGTACGGCGGAACACAGGCGTACGGCAGCGCAGGCATCGCCATCTACGGCAACCCCGACCGAGAGGGTGGCGCTCATCTCACGCAGGCGAGAGGCATCATGCCGGCCCAGGGACCCTCTCAAGGCGGTGGCCTCACCGAGGTCCAGATCCTCGGCGTGGTCTGTCACGAGCGCTTCACGTTGGCCGGCGCCGACCCGACGGCCGAGTACGCCGAGGAGTACGAGAAGTGGTGCAGCCCCGAGGCGCCTGCGTGGGTCGGTCTCGAAGACGGTTCGCTGACGTTCGAGAACATCGCCACCGAGCTCGAAGGCACGTTCGTCGTCGGCACGGCGCCGGCCGCGGGTAACGCCCCCGACGCGGAGCCCTGATCGCCGCAC
>JANNQK010000182.1:0-12206 GCA_031400715.1 Actinomycetes bacterium
TGGTGGATGGCTGCGACCGCTTGTTCGACGACACGCACGAACGACGCCGTGTCGATGGATGAGCCCACGAATGGGCTCGCTTTCAGCGCCGGTGACGTCACGAAGTAGGCGCCGTCACCGTCGCGCCAGCAGTCCGTCACGGCGACGAGGTGTTCATGCACCACGGACCGCATCCGTTGCGACTCGACCTCGAACACCCGGACGTACGAGGGATCGCACGCCACGGCCCTGTCGATCACCGTGAGCAGCACGTGTTCAGCGGTGCGCGGCGCAGTCGAACGGTAGGTCACCGTGACAGGCGTGGTCGAGACGGCCTCGGCGAGTTCGTAGCCACGTGCGATGAGCACCGGCGTGGTGCCTCCGACCGCGGCCAGGTCGTGCTGCAGGATCGACTGCTCGAGGTTGCGCAGCTCCGGAGAGGGCTCGACGCCCAGTTCTTCTGCCAGCAGTGATCGGTACTCGGCGTAGACACGCAGCGCCTCGGCCTGGCGCTGGTTTCGGTACAAGGCCCGCATGTACAGCAGTTGGAGTCGTTCGCGCAGCGGATCCTCGGCCACCAGGCGGGCCAGGTCGGCGATCGCCTCCTCTCCTCGTCCGACCGCCAGCAGTGCCTCGACGCGCCGCTCGGTGATCGTGGCTCGGATGTTCTCCAACCGGACCGCCGTCGGCCTCGCCCACTCGTCTGTCTCGTACCCCTCGAATGCCCGGCCGCGCCACAATCCAAGGGCCTCATCGAAGGTCGCGAGGGCCGCTGCGGCGTCACCGGAGACGAGCTGGGTCGCCCCCAGAGCGGCAATCACCTCGAAACGCTCTGCATCGAGATCGTCATCGCCGAGGGCGAGCACATAGCCACCTTGCCGGGTCAGCAGCATCCGATCTGCCTCAGCTCCCATGAGACTCCGGAGGCGCCACACGTTCGTCCGCAGGGTGCGCAGCGCTGACGCTTCGTCCTCACCCGGCCAGATCACGTCAACGAGTCGGTCGGTGGAGATCACCGTGTTCGCGTGGGCGACCAGCACGGCCAGCAGATGACGCAAGCGCGGTGACGTGAAGTGAGCGGCCCGGCCATCGACGATCAGTTCGATCGGGCCGAGCACGTTCACCCGCGAGGGCGCTTCTCCGGCCGACATGTCCACAGCGTGATGCCAATCGCCCGACATCTCAAGCAGATCACAGACAAATCGTGGGCCGTGACCGCCGTGTGATGCCCGGGTCCGAAGGTCGATCCATCGACATCACGATGAACACCACGACGAGAGGAACGACCATGACACCACGAAGGACTCGATCGACGACGGCTGCGGTCACCGCATTGGTCCTGATGCTCGCCGGCTGCGGCGACGACGGCGATTCTGCAGCATCACCGACATCGGCGACAGCTTCCGAAGCGACCAGTGGACCAATCTCGACCACGGTGCCCACGACCACGCCGGCGCGGGAATCGATTGCTCCGGAGACGACCGTTGCGCCGGAGACGAGCCCGCCGACGACGGAGGCGTCGCTGCTGGTGGATGCCGTCGAGCTTCTGTCGTCGCTGCAGTTCGTCGGGACGGACTACGGGCCCGATTACTCGATCCACGCCGATGTCGATGATCTTGCGTCGCCCGGTGGCATGCTGATCCAGGAGGCCGTGCAAGCCACACCCGAGTGCGATGCCGTCACGATCGACGCCCCGTTGCCGTACACCGATATGTCGAGCGGCGCTCGGATCGAGTTCATCAGTTCCATCGGTGCGACGAACTCGACCACCCTGGTCGTGATGCCCACATCGGACGCTGCTGCCGCCTACCTCGAAGCGATTCGAAGCGACCCGCAGTTCCCGGTCTGCAACGGCTTGGCGACGCTGAAGACTCTCTCTGGTGCGCCGGAAGGCATCACGATGGAGATGGTCGACTTCCGTCTCGAAGGTCCACTGCCGGGATTTGGCGACGACCAGGCCTTCGTCGCCGAAGATCTCGTCATCTACCAGGACGGGGTCGAACTCCTCACGGTCGTCGGTGGTGCCCGGTACAGCCGCGTCGACAACGTGATCATCGTCGTGGGCGGGGTGTCGCCCGATGCTGATGCGTTCGCATCCCTCGTCTACGAGCGCTCTGCAGCGGCGCTCGCCTCACTGGCGTGAGTTCTCGGCACGTGCCTCGGCGGCGGCCACGTCGCCGTACTTCTCGGGGCTGGCCTGGATCACGATCTCGTGCAGCACACCGGTGAACTCGAACGGTGCGGCGTAGCGCTCCGACACGGCCGAGCCGTGGTCGCCGCCCACGCTCGGGCCGATCGACGAGATCATCCGCATGAACAGGTCGAGCTCGGCATGCGCGGCCGCCTCGCCGTTCACCACGATCTCGGCAGTGCCGTGCATGCCTTCGCCGCGTCGCAACCGCACTCCGAGTTCCACGTCACCGAGCGGCAGTGCTCCCGACTCGATGATCGTGTGGGTGCTGAACGCGTTGTAGTCGAGCACGAACCGGCCGTTCTGCACGAACATCGAGATGCCGGAGTTCTGCGTGCCGGTGGCGAACAGCACACCCTCGTCACCCTCGGCCAGGGTGACCCGGGCGGTGAGGTCGACGTGGCGCCCACCGATCGCGGCCGAGGCCTGCGCGGGCATCGGCGACATCGGGGGTCGGTACACGTATCGCCGGTTCTCGGGGTGGGGCGAACGCTCCCTGAAGCGAGCTCCGAACAACGTGACACCCCGATCGTCCAGCGGGAACACGCCATGCCGTTCGGCTTCGGCGTCCCACATCGCGACCAGCTCGGCCAGCTTGTCCGGCTGCGAGGCGGCGAGGTCGTTGCACTCCGATCGGTCGGCCGCCAGGTGGTACAGCTCCCACGATTCCGTCGAGTAGTCGACGCCGGCCGTGTGCTTGAGCACGGCCTTCCAGTCGCCGGCGATCAGCGCCAGGCTGCCGCCGTTCTCGAAGTACTGCACCGTGTTGGTGGCCGGCGCCGTCGGATCGGTCAACAACGAGGCGAACGAATGGCCGGTGACCGGCATCTGTTCGAGGCCGCGACGCACCGTCGGCGGCTGCACGCCCACCACCTCGTACACGGTGGGCACGATGTCGGCCACGAACACGAACTGGTCGCGCTTGGTGCCGCGCTGGTCGGCCGGCACACCGCCCGGCCAGTGGAAGACCATCGGCACGTGGACGCCACCCTCGTGGGTGTTCTGCTTGTACCAGCGGTACGGGGTGTTGCCGGCCTGGGCCCAACCCCACGGATAGTTCGTGTGGCTGTTGGGTCCGCCGATGGTGTCGATGCGCTGCACGGCCTCGTCGGGCATCTCGAAGATGCCGTTGAAGAACTTCATCTCGTGCATCACCCCGAACGGTCCACCCTCCTGCGATGCGCCGTTGTCGGCGTGCACCACCAGGATCGTGTTGTCGAGCTGGCCGAGGCGGCGCAAGCCGTCGACCAGGTGGCCGATCTGCGCATCGGTGTGATCCAAGAACGCGGCGAACGCCTCTTGCAGGCGAGCGGCGAGGCGGCGCTCGTTCTCCGACAGCCCGTCCCACGCCTTCACGCCCGGGTTGCGCGGCGACAGCACGGTGTCGGGCGGGATGACGCCGGACTCGATCTGCTTGCGGAACCAGCGCTCGCGCGTGACGTCCCAGCCCTCGTCGAATCGACCGCGGTACTTGGCCATGTACGCCGGCGGGGCCTGGTGTGGGGCGTGCGTAGCGCCGAAGGCGAGATAGGTGAAGAACGGGCGGTCGGGCCGAACCCCCTTGGAGTCGGCGATCATCCGCAGCGCTTGGTCGACCAGGTCCTCCGACAGGTGGTAGCCCTCCTCCGGGGTGGCGGGGGTGTGCACGGGATGGTTGTCGGCGACGAGCTCGGGGTAGAACTGGTCGGTCTCGCCGTCGAGGAAGCCGTAGAACCGGTCGAAGCCGCGGCCGAGCGGCCACTGGTCGAACGGGCCGGCGGCCGAGCACTGCTCCATCGGTGCGAGGTGCCACTTGCCCACGGCGAACGTGGCGTATCCCTGGTCGTGCAGCACCTCGGCCACGGTGGCTGCATGGTCGGAGATGTGGCCGAGCTGGTTGGGGAAGCCGGTGATGAAGTTGCTCACCGAGCGCATGCCCACCGCGTGATTGGCTCGCCCGGTGAGGAGGGCGGCGCGAGTCGGTGAGCACAACGGCGTGACGTGGAAGTTGGTGAACTGCAGCCCGTTGGCCGCGAGCGCGTCGATGTTCGGCGTGTCGATGTCGGAACCGAAGCAACCCAGCTGGGCGAAGCCCGTGTCGTCGAGCAACACGATGATCACGTTCGGCGCATCGTCGCCCGGGTGCGGCGTGACCTCGAAGCTCGGCTCCGACTCGGCGACCGTGCGTCCGATCCGACCCGAGAACTGCTGGCTGATCATTCTCTCGACCCCCTCTGCCATCTATTGTCAGACTATATGACCAAACATCCAGCAGCGGTCGTCGCGATCCTGGCGGCCGGGCTCGTCGCCTTCGGTTGCAGCTCGGACGACGTGTCGACCGTCTCGTCCCCGTCGGTCGCTGTGGCAACCTCCGCCGTGTCGACGATCGTGACGGGCGACTCGACTGGGGCCGAGATCATCAGCGACACGACGACTTCCGGTTCAGCCGTCGACTCGGTGGTTTCCGTGGGTGTCGAGTCGGGGTTCACGGCAGAGGTCTGGGCCGACAACTGGTTCGCGTTGTACATCGACGGCGAGTTGGTCGGGGAGGACTCGGTGCCGATCACGACGGAGCGATCCTTCAACGCCGAGACGATCATGTTCACGGCCGAGTATCCGTTCACGGTCGCGATCGAGGCGAAGGACTTCAAGGAGACGGACTCCGGTATCGAGTACATCGGGGAGGGCAACCAGCAGATGGGTGACGGCGGACTGATCGTCCAGATCACCGACGACGCAACGGGCGAGGTGGTCATGGTCACCGATGCGTCGTGGTCGGCGCTCGTGATCCATCGCGCCCCGCTGAACGCCGAATGTGAGAAGGATGTCGACCCGGACGCCACCTGCCAGTTCGAACGCATCGACGCTCCCGACGGGTGGACGTCGGCTTCCTTCGACGACACGACGTGGCCTCGGGCGACCGAGTGGTCTGTCGAGGCGGTCAGCCCGAAGGACGGCTATGACCAGATCACCTGGGAACAGGCGGCGGCGCTCGTCTGGGGAAGCGATCTCGAGGTCGACAACACGGTGTTGCTGCGGCGGACCGTTTCAGCCTGACAGCGCCACCCTGGTCACCGCCCGAGCGCGACCCCGGCAGATAGGGGTGATGTCAAGGTGTCGGCAAGGCGACCACAAACCAGCTCACTCGGAATACATTGCACGAATGGCAGACCAGGCGCCGAGGCTGTGGCGTTGACGAACCCGGTCACGCACGTGCGGCTGCTGGGTCCGATCTGCTTCGCCACGGACTCGTCCGCCGTCATCGCGCTCCCGAGCGCGAGCCAGCGCCGGCTGGTCGCCGTGCTCGCGCTGCAGCCCGGGGTCACCGTGCGTGCCGCCCAACTGTGCGACCTCCTCGACATCAAGCCGGGCGCGTTGCGGGCGACGATCTCACGAGTGAGGCGCCTCGTCGGCGACGACGTGCTGCGTAGCGACGCCGTCGGATACCGGATCGATCTCACGACCGATATCGCGATGTTCGCCGGTCTGGTGGCCGATGCCGTCGACGGCGGCGGTACGGAGGCGTTCGAACGTGCGCTGAGCCTGTGGAGAGGTCCGGCGATCGACGAGTTCGCCGACGAGGTGTGGGCTGAGTCCGCTGTCGCCCGTACCGTCGAACTGCGTTGCGTCGCGATCGAGGGGCGCGCCGCCGAACTCATCCGCGACGGTCGTCTCGGTGAGGCCGTCGCAGAGCTGACCATGCATGTGGCCGACAACCCGCTGCGCGACCGGGCCCAAGGTCTGTTGATGGTGGCGCTTGCCGCGGAGGGTCGTCAGGCCGAGGCGCTGCGCAGCTTTCAGCGCTACCGGGGGCACCTCGCCGAGCACCTCGGCACCACGCCTTCCGCCCCCGTCCGACGTCTCGAACAGTGGGTCGCCGATGACACGAGCGTCTCACTCGACCCGCAGTGGCCGACCCCCGGACGACGGGTCAGCACCTCGGCCACCGTGCCCGTCGACAGCTCCGCGGTCAGCCTCCAGGCGGATCGATCGGTGAGCAACGTGCCGCTGTACCGCTCGTCGTTCGTCGGCCGCAGGACCGAGCTGCTCGACGCGCTCGGTGCGTTGCGCTCCGCACCGCTGGTCACCTTGGTGGGTGAGGGAGGAGTCGGAAAGACGCGGCTGGCAGCACACGTGAGCAAGCAGCTCATGAACGACGACCGACCGGTCTGGTTCGTCGAGTTGGCCCCGGTGAACGACCCCGACGCCATCGTCGGCACCATCGCCGCGCAACTGGGTGCCCCGTTGGTGAACGGCCACGAGGGTCTCGAGGCGTTCATCGGCGAGAGGCAGGCCGTGCTGGTGCTCGACAACTGTGAACACGTCCTGGATGCCATCGCAGAGACGGTCGACGCGTTGATCAGCGCCTGTGCCGGGCTCGTCGTGCTCGCGACCAGCCGTGAACCCCTTGGTGTGCAGGGCGAACAGGTGAAACGCGTCCTTCCACTCGACCCGACAGGAGATGCCGCGGATCTGTTCTTCGCCCGAGCCGAGGCGTCGGGGGCTGTGCTCCGGCCCGACCAGCGCGATGAGGTGGAGAGCATCTGTCAACGGCTCGACGGCAATCCGCTCGCGATCGAACTGGCGGCGCCTCGGGTTGCTGCGCTGGGACTTCGTGCGATCATGGAGGGTCTCGACGACCGGTTCGCGCTGCTCTCGGGCGGCCGGCGTCGTGGCAAGGACCGACATCAGACGCTTCGCTCAGTCGTCGAATGGTCGGATCGCCTGCTCACGCCACACGAGCGGGCGGTCTTTCGCACCCTCGGCGTGTTCTCCGGGGGGTTCGAGCTCGATGCGGCGCACCAGGTGTTGACATCGGTCGGTCTGACGGCCGAGCCGGTGCTGTCGACCCTGGCGACGCTCGTCCAGCGAAGCATGGTGGTGGCTGAGCCCGCGGTCATCGGCAGCCGATTCCGACTGCTCGACACACTCCGGGCATACGCCCTCGAGCAGCTCGACAGCGCTGGCGAGCGCTCGGCTGCGTCGGCAGCTCACGCCGAGTGGATCGCCTCGATCTCGGATGTGCCGCTGGACGGGTGGATGACCCCTGACTCCCATCGTCGGTCATTGCGACTCGAGCGCGAGGTCGACAACTGGCGTGACGCGTTGAGGTACGCGATCGGCTCGGCC
The DNA here is from genome assembly GCA_031400715.1 of Actinomycetes bacterium. Lineage (GTDB taxonomy): Bacteria > Actinomycetota > Acidimicrobiia > Acidimicrobiales > Ilumatobacteraceae > VFMC01. Next base: position 7,280 of record JANNQK010000182.1, read on the forward strand.
GACATCGTGCTGTCGAGTCGTCTGTGCGGTGCGCCGATGGGGATGTTCCTGTGGGGTCGACCCGATCTGGTGGACCACCTCGATGGCCTCGAGCAGGTGTTCGGGTCATCGACGGACAGGAGTGACGAGCGCGCCGCGCGCGCCGGGATCGCCTACGCCCGATGGGGGAGAGCGTGGATGAGTCTCGACCTGGTCGCACTCGCCGATGCATGTGACCGCTTCGACGAGTTGATCGCGGATGACACATCCGGGATCTCGGCCACGATCCGGTCGGCGACCCTGCTCGTCGCCGGCGAGATGAACGCAGCGACGGCCAATCGTGTCGCCGCCATCGACGACCCGAACATCGTCGCGGGCGGACGGAACCTGTCCCTGGCGTTGACCGTCTACGGTGCATGTTCTGCAGGTCTGCGTGTGTTGCTCGTCGACGAGTGGCTCCATCGAGTGGGTGAGCTCGCCCGATCTTGTGATGTCGCGGCGATCCGCAAGCTGGCGCGGGTGGCCAATTCGTGGGTGCTGGTCGAGACGGATCCTGCGGCCTCGGTCACGTCGCTGCACCAGGCGCTCGCCGACCCGGAGCCGATCCCGGCGTACTGGGATCGCATCATCGAGACCTTCGTGAGCAGATTCCTCACCCAGACGTCGCCGGCCCAGGCAGCCCGACACCTCCTCCAAGTGCTGCCGGCGTTCGACGCCAGCCTTGCCGCTGCCGACGCCGTCACCGTGGTCACGGCGGCCGGTCTGCTCGCCACCTGTGCACATCCCGCTGCTGACGATGTGGTGGCCACGCTCGCCGTCGCGATGTCGGCGCAGTACCTGGCCACGGTGGTTCGCGACGCTGCCGAGCGTCGGGTGAGGGGTCAGGTGCTGGGTGACGATCAGTTGATCCCCGTGCTGCGATCCGCGCTCGAGGACATCGGCGGAGCAGCGGGACTTCCCGCTGACGCGCGGCTGTAACGGGCTGCCGTCATGCTGGGGCTCGACGATGGGAGAACGTTCGCTGGGTACGTCTGAGCTCGATCCGCTGTTGCCGTATGTGCCGAGGCTGTTGCTGACCTGGCCCGAAGGGCTCGCACATCAGTCGCGTCCCGGCGCGCTGGTCTCCGCCGACATCTCCGGCTTCACCGCGCTCTCGGAGCGACTTGCCGAGAAAGGGCGGGAGGGTGCCGAGGAGTTGACTGCAGTGATCAACGACTGCTTCACCGGCATGATCGATGACTGCGATCGTCATGGCGGCGACGTGTTGAAGTTCGGTGGCGACGCACTCCTCGTGTTCTTCGAGGGCGATCGGCACACCGAGCGGGCGTGCAGGGCCGCACACGCGATGCGCCAGACCATCAAGAGCCCACGCCGCACCACCGATGGCAAACGTGTGCAGTTGGCCGTTTCGATCGGGGCGCACAGCGGCGAATTCGACCTGTTCGTCGTCCGCAACGGCCACGACGAGTTGCTGGTCTCGGGCCCGGGATCGAGCGCGACCGTCGATGCCGAGGCTGCCGCGAACGCCGGAGAGATCCTGCTCACCGCCGCCGCTGCGGCGATGTTGCCGACCACCTGGCTCGGCCGGGCCACCCCCGATGGAGTGCTGCTCGCGCGGGTGTTCGGCTCGTCTCGCCTCCAAGCGGGCACGCCCCCGGTGCGCCGACCGGTGGAGTTCGTCCCCCCGGAACAGGCGGCTCAGATCCTCGCCGGCGCAGCGAACGAGCACCGGCAGGTGTCGGTGAGCTTCGTCGAGTTCGCCCACACCGACACGATGCCGCGGCCCGAGCTCGCCGATCGACTCCAGTCGCTGGCGGTGATCGTCCACGCCGCCTGCGAGCGCTACGGCGTCCACTGGTTGTCGACCGACGTGTATCACGACGGTGGGAAGTTCATCCTCACCGCAGGCGTGCCCACCTCGCGGGGAGGCGACGAGGATCGGATGCTGCGCGCGATCCGTGACGTGATCGACGCCGATCCGGGCCTGCACTTGCGCGCCGGGGTGAACCGGGGATACGTGTTCGCAGGCGACCTCGGGGCGCCGAGCCGGCGGGTGTACACCACGATGGGCGACGCCGTGAACCTCGCCGCCCGACTGATGGCCAAAGCCGAGCGTGGTGAAGTGGTTGCCAGCCGTCCGATCGTCGATTGGGCCAGCTCCGAGATGGAGTACGAGCCGCTCGAACCGTTCATGGTGAAGGGCAAGAGCATGCCGATCCACGCCGGGCGGCTGGGGCGCGTGCTCGGGCGCCGCACCGATCTCGATCGCGCCGACACCGAACTGTGCGGCCGGAGCGATGAGCTGACCCTGCTGATGAGCCGTGCCGGCGAGGCGCGGCACGGTCGCGGTTCGGTCACGGTCATCACCGGCGAGCCAGGCATCGGCAAGAGCCGACTGGCGCTCGAGGTGGTGCGTCGGTGCCCTGATCTCGTGATGGCGTTCGCTCGATGTCAGCCGTACGACCGGCTGGCGCCCTACTCGGTCACCGAGCCGCTGGTGCGCGCCGTGATCGGAATCGATCCCGAGGCCGGACCGTCGCAAGCGGGCGACCAACTCATCGACTGGCTCGCTCGATACCAGGTGGACGCAGTGTCGCTCGCGCCGCTCTTGGCCGTCACCATCGGCGCCGAGGTCGCTCCTACGCGCGAAGCCGATGCTGTGGCGCCCGAGTTCCGCGGCACGAAGACCTTGCAGTTGCTGATCGAACTGGTGCAGCAGGCGGTGACGGAACCGACCGTGGTCTACATCGACGACATCAACCTCGCCGACGACCCCAGTCGCGAGGCGGTGCAGGCCCTGATCGATGCGCTGGGCGAGACGCCGCTGATGGTGCTGGCGACGTCGGTGCCCGACGAGGTGTTGCACCCGCAACCGATGCGACTCGGCCCGCTCACCGACGACGACGTCAGCGGCCTGCTCGACCAGTTGCTCGGTGAGCAGGCGGTCGTGGCGGCGACGGTGCGCGAGGTGGTCGCCCGCTCGGCCGGGAACCCGCTCTTCCTCGGCGAGTTGGTCAGGTCGCTCGCCGAGGATCCGAATGCGCCGATGCCCGACTCGTTGGAGGCGTTGGTGTCGAGCCGCGTCGATGCGCTCGAACCGGCCGATCGCCAGTTGCTGCGCCACGCGTCGGTGCTGGGTGTGGAAGTCGACATCGCGCTGCTGGGCCGAGTGACCAGCGACGATCTGATCCGCCGTCAAGACCGGTGGGAACGGCTGGCCAGGTTCCTCGAATGGGCCGCGCCGGGCGTGGTGCGGTTCCGGTACGACACCTACTGGAGGGTCGTCTACGGCGGCTTGTCGTTCGCGGCGCGCCGAGCCGCACATCGCCGGGTCATCGAACTGATCGAGGCCGACCTCGACGTGGAGCAGCTCGCAGCGGTGCATGGCGAGGTCGCTGCACCCGATCCGATGCTGATCAGCCGGCTCGCCGCGCACGCCGAGCGAGCCGGTGATCAACCGCGTACGTGGAAGTACGCGAACGCCGCTGCGTCGAGCGCGGTGGAACGATCGCTGTTCGGAACCGCAGCACAGCTCTACGAGTCTGCTCTCGCGGCTCGCAGTGCCGCGCCATCCGACGAGCTGGCCAGCGTCGCCGAGCGAGCCGCGTCGGCACTGAACATGGCCGGCTCGTTCGAGTCGGCCAATCGAGCGCTCGTCATCAGCCTGCGGCTCCACCGGCTCCCGCCCGACCGTGCCCGCCTGCTCCGATTGCGCGGCGAGATCGCGGAACGCACCGGAGATGTGCGTCAGGCGGCGTCGTGCTATCGGCAGGCTCGGGCCATCTGGCGCGGCGAGGAATTCGGTTCCGAGATCGTCGAGCAGGCACGATTGAAGCTGGCCGAAGCTGGATTTGCCTATCGGCAGTCGCGGTATCCAGAGGCCTGGGACCTCGCGTGTGCTGCGCTCGCCCAGGGCGACACCGTGGACGAACCGTCGGTGGCGGCCCGAGCGGGCTTGCTGATCAACAACCTCGTGTTCCACATCCGGATGCGAGGTCAGGAACTCAACTCGCTCGACCTCGCGGAGCTCTATCGGCGAGCAGGCGACAGAGTCGGCGAGGCCCTCCATCTCAACAATCGGGCGGTCGACCTCTACTACGAGGGCGATTGGGCTCGGGCTGCGGCGCTCTACCGGGAAGCTGCTGCCATCTCGGTCACGGTGGGCGACCCGGTGTCCGAAGCGATGGCTCTCAACAACATCGCCGAGATCCTCAGCGATCAGGGTCGGTATGCCGATGCCGAAACGATGTTCCGAAACGCGGCCCGCACCTGGCGCTCCGTCGGTTTCGTCACGGGCGTCGCACTTTCCGAGGCGAATCTCGGCCGGCTCGCCACCCGTATGGGCGCTCACGATCAGGCCCAGGCGCTGCTCTCGTCGTCGTTGGAGCGATTCGAGAGGATCGGTGCCCAATCCTTTGTCCACGAGGTTCGCTTGCGGATCATCGAAGACGACATGCGGGCCTCGCGCGCCGATGAGCGCGGCTGGCTCGACGAGTACGTCAACCTGGCTGGCACGACCGACATGGACGCCAACCTCGTCGCCTACGTCGAACGACTCCGTGCTGGCGCGGAGAGGCAGGGTGGCCACGACGAGGCGGCGCGCGACGCCATCGATCGGAGCGTGGCCGCGGCCCGGCGCGCCGGGCTCGAGTTCGACCTCGCGCTGGCGCTGGTGGAACGCGGCGACGACGCAGACGTTGTCGAGGCCGGCGCGATCTTCGACCGCTTGGGGGTCGACCGCGCATCGGTGACGCCGCTCTGGCAGGTGTTCGGAAATGTGAGATCTCTGTCGGGTGGCTGACAGTAGCGGCCGTGGTGTTCGTTCATCATCGCCTCGACGCCACCCGTCTCCGGGCGGCACACCATCACAGAGAACACCGAGGAGACATTCATGGACACCATCGTGATCGGGGTCGACGGTAGCCCCAGCGCCAACGTGGCGGCACGG
>JANNQK010000183.1:0-4332 GCA_031400715.1 Actinomycetes bacterium
TGCCTGAGGCCCGGTTTCTGAGTGGCGATCCCCACCGGGCAGTTGTCGCTGTTGCAGGCGCGCATGCCGATGCAGCCGATCGCCTGCAGCGCTGCGTTCGACACCGCGACCGCGTCGGCGCCGAGGGCGAGCGCCTTCACGAAGTCGGTGTGGGTGCGCAGCCCACCGGTGATGACGAGCGTGATGGACGACTCGGAGCGGTCGAGATGGCGACGGGCGCGGGCGAGGGCAGGGATGGTGGGCACCGAGATGTGATCGCGGAACAGCGTGGGTGCCGCGCCGGTGCCGCCACCGCGGCCATCGAGGATCACGTAGTCGACGCCGATCTCGAGCGCCGCGTCGAGGTCGGCCTCGATGCGCTGTGCCGACAGCTTGGCGCCGATCGGGATGCCACCCGCTGTCTCGCGCACGGCGGCGGCGACCTCGCGGTAGTCGGCAGCTGTACGCAGATCGGGGAAGGTGGCCGGCGACACGGCTGGCGTGCCCTCGGGCAGGCCGCGCACCTCGGCGATGCGGCCCACCACCTTGGCGCCCGGCAGATGGCCGCCGGTGCCGGTCTTCGCGCCCTGGCCGAACTTGAAGTGGAAGGCCTGCACGCCGGCGACCTTCTCGAGCGCCCAGCCGAAGCGGGCGGAGGCGAGCTCGTAGAAGTAGCGGCTGTTCTCGGCGTGCTCCTCGGGCAGCATTCCGCCTTCGCCAGAACAGATGCCGGTGCCCGCGCCCTGGGCGCCCCGAGCGAGGGACACCTTCGCCTCGAGCGAGAGCGCCCCGAAGCTCATGTCGGAGACGAACAGCGGGATGTCGAGGCGCAGCGGTCGGTCGGCGCCGGGCCCGATGGTGACGCCGGTGCCGACGGGTTCGTCGTCGAGCAAGGGGCGGGTGGCGAGTTGGGCGGTGACGATCTGGATCGAGTCCCAACTGGGGAGGCGGTCGCGCGGCACCCCCATCGCCGCGACCGGCCCGTGGTGGCCGAGCTTGGTGAGCCCGTTGGCCGCGAGCTCGCGGATCTGGCCGACGAACGGCTCCTCCGGTGTGCCGTGTGGATCCTGATAGGCGCCCTGGTACGCGTCGCGGTCGTAGGGCTGCGGGTGCTCGCGTTCCCACGCGGCGATCTCATCCGCGTCGACCATCACCGACAGACCGGAGCCGGCCTCCTCGTCGAGCCACGAGCCGAAGCGGTGGAGGCGCTCGTCGTTGTTGTACGCGCTGATGCCGGTGCGTATCGAGTAGTCCCAGCCGTGGAGGCCGCAGACGAGGTCGTCGCCGCGAACGGTGGCGTCGGCCATGAGGGCACCTCGGTGCAAGCAGCGGCCGTACAACACGGAGTGTTCGTCGCCGAACCGGGTGACCACCAGGTCGACACCGCCCACCAGCGCGCCGGCCGGTGCCCGGTCTTCGAGGTCGCTCCAGCGGGCGACAGGGACGGGTGTCATGCGAAGGCCTCCATGGGGTTCAGCGCAGTCGACCGTAGCCGTCGAGCAGGAAGGCTGAGCCCGCTGCCACCACGCCCGCGGCGTCGGCAGCGAGCTGGCTGCGGGTGCGCATCGCGCCGTACGACGCATTCCAGAAGTCGGCGTCGCCGGGCCGATCGGCGGTCCACGGTCCGACGTAGAGGTACGGCTCGTCGCTCGATCCGTCGCCGGGCGATCCGCCGAGGTTGACCCGTCGGTCGACGGTCGCCTGTGCCTCCACCGCGACGTCGAAGTGTTCGGGCCACAGGCGTGGCAGGGTCGGCCTCGCGTCGGCGGGGAGCGCGGCGAGCACGAGGTCGAGGATCGCCGCGGTCTGTCGGTACCACTCGCAGACGTCGGTTGCGTCGGCGTCGTCGAGCGCGATCGGGGCGTGCACATCGCCGACCGGCGGGGTGTCGCGCCCGACATCGAGTGCTCCGCTGAGGTCGACCCCGGCGAACGTGGCCAGCTGGGCGAGGGATGCGCCGTCGATGGCGATGCTGCGTGCCGATGCAGCGCCGGGGGCATCTGATTCCACCACGAGGTGCGAACCGATCACACGCACTCGCCTGCTGTCGGGGCCGAACTCGGGTGTTCCGATTCCGCCCGGCGTGACCCGTAGCGAGAACCGACCGGTCTCCTCGATCCGTGCCCGTGCGACGAGGTGGACGGCTACTCGGTGCAGTTCGTTGCGTGCGGTGCTCGGTGCGTTCATGCCAGGTGAGTCTCGCGAACCCGCCAGACGTTACGGTCCAGGCCCGCATCGGTCGCAATGCCGACGCCTTCGAACTCGAAATCGGCTGCGTCGGCAGCGCCCAGGTGGTGTTGTATCGCGGCATGGCCGAGCTCACGCTGCACCACCCTCGCTACACGCGGTCGAACGGGTATGACCCGATGTGGGTGACCGCGAACCAGATGGGGCCGAGCGCGCTGTGGTTGACCGAGTCGTTGACCGAGGTGATGGCGATCGAGCCCGGCATGAAGGTGCTCGACCTCGGGTGTGGCAGGGCGGTGAGCTCGATCTTCTTGGCGCGTGAGTTCGGGGCGACGGTGTGGGCGACCGACCTGTGGATCCCGGCGGCGGAGAACCAGCAGCGGATCGTCGAGGCGGGGATGGCCGACCTGGTGACGCCGATCCATGCCGAGGCGCACACGTTGCCGTTCGAAGCCGGGTTCTTCGATGCGATCGTGAGCATCGACGCATACCAGTACTTCGGCACGGCCGATCTGTACCTCGGGTACCTGCTCGACTTCCTGAAGCCGGGCGGGCAGCTCGGGGTGGTGATGCCGGCGACGACGCGGGAGTTGGGTGAGGAGATCCCCGTTGCGCTCGAGCGGTTCTGGGAGTGGGACTTCTGCTGCTGGCACACACCCGAGTGGTGGCGCACGCATTGGGCCAAGACCCGCAAGGTGACGGTGGACCACGCCGATCTGATCGAGGACGGCTGGCGCGACTGGTTGCAGTTCAACGACTTCATCGCACCGCACGTGCAGGGCTGGTGGGTGGACGAGGTGGCCGGCACTCACGACTTCTTGATGACCGATCAAGGCGCCGAGATCGGCTTCGCCCGAGTGCTCGCCACCAAGCGGTAGGCGAGCCCATCGGGCTCGCTCGAGGCATCCTCACCGGCGCTTCGCGGACCGGACGAGCACCCGTTGCAGTAGAATGAACCCGTGCTTCCTGGCAACGAGTCCGGTGTCGAAGTCGCCCTTCAGCTCACGGAGTTCGGCATGCAGATGGTCGGCGCAAAGCTTCTGCGGGAACGTCCTGGGGCAACCGACGCCGAAGTCGCAGCCCGAGTTCAGCAGTGGCTGCTCGAACGCCCGGGAGCACCTGATGGCGACTGTCCAGGACGGCCTTGGCAGTGGCGTCACGAGCGGTGAACCCGCTCGAACGGTCGCTGCGATCCGCGTGCTCGGAGTTGACCGATCTCGGCCGACGATTTGCTGTCGTCGGTGGACTTGCCGTGTCGACCTGGGCCGAACCCCGGCTCACACGTGATGCAGATCTTGCGGTGGCCGTGGCAGACGATGCGGACGCCGAGCTGCTCGTTGCCGCGCTGCGCGAGCGGGGCTACAGCGTGCTGGCGGCAGTCGAGCAGGTGGCGACGGGCCGTCTCGGAACGGTGCGGCTCGTTCGCCCGTCCGACAGCGAGCGTGTCGTGACCGACTTGCTCTTTGCCTCGAGCGGCATCGAGCCTGAAGTTGTCGAGCAGGCCATCGCGACGACGGTGATCGCCGGCCTTGTCCTTCCGGTCGCCTGTGTCGGCCATCTGATCGCGATGAAGTTGCTCGCTCGAGATGATCGGCACCGGCCTGCCGATGCCGATGACCTTGTCGCACTTTCAGAGGTGGCGAGTGACGAGGACTGGAACATGGCCCGCCAGGCGGTAGGACTCATCGCCGAACGTGGCTTCGGTCGTGGTCGTGATCTGGACACGGCGCTTCATGACCTTCGCATGACTCGGAACCCCTGACCGGGCAGCGACCTACCCGACCGGCCAGGATGGCCGGGTGACGCTCACCGGCTACCTCGCTGCGGCCGACCTCGAGCACGAGTTGCGCGATGAACTGACCGGGGCAGGTGTGCGGATGTCGCGTCGTCCGCACGGGCGGTTGGTGTTGAGCACCGATGCTCCGATCGGGGCGGCGTGGGCCGCGAACGTGTGGCACGACGCAGAGGAGATCAGGGTCACCTCCATCGGTCACGCGGCCAAGGAGTTGCGTGAGCGTCAGCGCAACTGGGCGATGTATGCGCCGGTGCACGGTGGCCGGGCGAAGCTGATCGCCGAGAAGCTGCCGCACGTGTCGGCCAAGCCGATCCAGATCGGCGACGTGGTGCCCGATGCGCCGCTCGGGTCGTTCACGTTGCTGGAGCCCG
>JANNQK010000184.1:0-7419 GCA_031400715.1 Actinomycetes bacterium
ATGGAGCCGGGTCGCCCGGTCGGTGGTACGTACTACCTGTATCTCACGCTGCGGAACCTCGACCTCGACAGCATGCACGACAAGCTGATGGAGGCGAGTCGGCAAGAGGTCGGTGGTGAGCTGACCCCGCTCGAGGAACGCCTCGAGAAGGATGAGTACACCGACCGCATCGAGCAGTTCAAGAAAGAGATCGAAGCCGAGATCCGTCGTCGTCTTGTCGCCGATCGTGGTGCCGAGGCGATGGCCAAGACGCTGCGCAAGCCGTTGCCCGAAGATGTGGAGTTCATGCACGCCTCGCGAGAGGAGATGCAGAACCTCAAGAAGTCGCTCGGCCCGCTCACGCGCAAGCTCGCAGCGCGCCTGGCACGGAAGCGCCGTCACGGTCGCAAGGGCCCGCTCGACTTCCGCAACACGGTGCGTCACTAGCTCAGCTACGGAGGCGTGCCGGCCGAACCGAAGTTCAAGTACCCGCGCCCGGCCAAGCCGGAGCTGATGGTCGTCGCCGACATCTCGGGTTCGGTGGCCGCCTTTGCCCGATTCACGCTGATGCTCGTGTACGCCATCCAAGGTCAGTTCTCGAAGGTGCGCTCGTTCGTGTTCATCGACGGCATCGACGAAGTCACTTCGTTCTTCAAGGGCACCGAGGACGTCCAAGAGGCGGTGCATCGGGTGAACACCGAAGCCGACGTGGTGTGGGTCGACGGCCACAGCGACTACGGGCACGCCTTCGAGGTGTTCTGGGAGCGCTACGGCAAGGACGTCGGGCCGAAGACCACGGTGTTGTTGCTCGGCGACGCCCGCAACAACTACCACGCGAGTCAGAGCTGGGTGGTGAAGGAGATCCGCCAGAAGGCACGTCACGTGTACTGGTTGAACCCTGAGCCGAGGAGCTACTGGAACACCGGTGATTCGATCGTGGGTGAGTACGGCACACACACCGACGGTGTGTACGAAGTGCGCAACCTGCGTCAGTTGGAGGCCTTCGTCGTCGAGAAGCTCGCGTGAGCGAGTCAGGTCCCGACGCGGCCGCGCTCCATCGCGCCGCTGTGGCCGAGTCCACCCGTCGGTGGCTCGATGTCTCGGTCGCGTTCAACTTCCTCGCGATCGGCATCATGCTGGCCGCGGTGCCGCGCTACGTGAAAGAGGAACTCGGCGGATCGCGTGCCGCCGTCGGGACGGCCACCACGATCTTCTTCGCAGCAGCCCTGCTGGCGCGGCCGATCGTCGGGCGGGCGATGGACCGCGTCGGGCGCCGCCTGTTCCTCATCTGGCCGCTGCTCGCGATGGTGCTGCTGGCCATCGGCATGGAGTTCGCCCATGCGGTGTGGGCGGTGGTGTTGGTGCGGCTCTTGCAAGGCGCGTTCGGCAGCACGTACTACACGGCGTGCGCAGTGGTGGCCACCGACCTCGCACCTCCTGCACAGCGAGCGACGGCGGTCGCGCGGCTGAGCTTGATGATCTACCTCGGCTTCGCGTTCGGACCGTTCATCGGCGAGTTCTTGTTCGACCGGGGCTCGCGGTGGCCCTGGTTGGTGGCGGCGGGCCTTCACGTCGTGGCGCTTCTCGCATCGACCAGGCTGCCGGAGACGTTGCGCGAGCGAACGGGCGACGAGGCGCGGCGGCCATCGATGAGCCAACTGCGCCGTGTGGTGCTGCGACCCGGCATCGCCCAGATGTGCGCCGGGCTCGGGTACTCCTGCGTCGTCGCGTTCCTGCCGTCGTACTCACGTGAGATCGGCATCGGATCGTCCGGGGCACTGTTCTTCACCTATGCCTGCAGTGCGCTGTTGGTCCGTGTGTTCAGCGGTCGTCTTGCCGACCGGTTCGGATACGTCGCGGTTGCAATTCCTGGGCTGGCGGTGTTCGCGTTCGGTCACCTCTTGATGGCGCTCGCGAGAGCGACGTGGCAACCGTTTGTCGCGATCGCACTGCTGGGCATCGGGTTCGGCGCGGTGTTCCCCGCGTTGACGGCGTTGGCCGTGGCTCGTGCTCCCGACGAGCAGCGCGGCCAGGTGCTCGGCGTGTTCTTGAGCTTCAACGATCTGGGCAACGCCGTCGCGGGTCCGGCTGTGGGAGCGATCGCCGACGCCGCCGGCTTCCGTTGGGGGTACGGCGTGCCGGCGATCGTGGCGGGGTGCGGGCTGTTGGTAGCGCTCACACTGCGTCAGCCGGAGACGGTCTCGGCGGCCTGAGTCGCGAGCGGGCTCGGTGTACTGCGGTGCCGACGCTCTACGGTGACGGCATGGAACTGCAGGATCGGGTCGTCGTCATCACGGGTGGAGGATCGGGCATCGGGGAGGCGTTCGCTCGAGCGGCGCATGCCGCCGGTGCGCGTCATGTGGTCGTGGCCGACCTGCACGCCGCCGAGGCCGAGCGGGTGGCCGCCGACATCGGGGGCACGGGCGTCGGCATCGATGTCAGCGACGAGGCAGCGATCGTCCGCCTGGTCGAGACCACGATGGATGCGCATGGGCCGATCGATCTGTTCGTGTCGAACGCCGGATTCGTCACCGCCGCCGGACTCGAGGACTCGAACGAAGCGATCCAGCGGATGTGGGAGGTGCACTGCATGGCCCACATCTACGCCGCTCGGGCGGTGCTGCCGGCGATGATCGCCCGCGGTGAGGGCTATCTGCTCAACACCGCGTCGGCCGCAGGTCTGCTCACCCAGATCGGCTCGATGGCGTACTCGATCACCAAGGCTGCGGCGGTCTCGTTGGGGGAGTGGCTGGCGGTGACACATCATCACCAAGGCATCCGTGTGTCGGTGCTGTGCCCCCAGGCGGTGGCCACCAACATCGTGCGCAACAGCCCCGACTTCGGCGGAGGCATCACCGGCGGCCTCGACGGCGGGGTGGCGGGCGGCGACGGGGTGCTGACCTCCGACCAGGTGGCGCAGTCGTGCCTCGACGCGATTCGCGAGGAGCGCTTCCTCGTGCTGCCGCACCCGGAGGTGGCGACGTATGTCCAGCGCAAGGCCACCGACCGCGACCGCTGGCTGGCCGGCATGCGCCGATTCCAGTCGGCCCTGCATCCCGATGGCGACCTCCCCGGCAACGCCATCGCCCCCACCCCCTGAGCGTTCGGTAGCTGGCGCCCGTCGTACCGACGCGTTCGCGCACAAACGCGCCCGGCGCTTCGGTTGCGTCTGGTCACTTTCGCGTGGATGCGACGCGCCAGCGACCAAACGTGTGGGGTCAGGGCGAGCTCAGGGCCTCGGCGAGCAGGTCGCGCTCGGTGTCGCCGAGCGGGATGCGCTCGATGGCGGCGGCGCCGGCGGGAGTCATCTTCGTCGCCGTCTTGCGCAGCACGTCGATGAGGTGCGTCCGGTCGAGCTTGGTGGCGACGTCGGCCAGTTGGGTTTCGACGAATGCCAGGCAGGCGGCGTCTTCGATCGCTTGCGATCCGGGGTCGGTCGCGAGGTGGTCGCGGCGCACAAGAGCTTGCACGCGTTGGATGGTGGCATCGTCGTAGCCGACCACGGCGAGCAGGATCGCCGTATCGTCAGCGTGCCGGCGGCGCTGGTCACGCTTCCACTTCAGGTAGCCGGACCGGCCGGCCTCGTACGTCGAGCGGGGCAGCTCCCACCGCTTCAAGTGATGCGCGCGGGCGGCGAGCAGCCACGTCTCGTCGGCGTCGGGGTGCAGGTCGGCCACCCACTCGGCGGCGAGGACCCCGTGTGCCTGCGCGAGTGCGTGCTCGACGCCACGCACCACGATGCGGGTCGGGTCATCGGCGTTGGCCGCATCGATCGCTGCGATCGCAACTGCGTAGCGCTCGTTCACAGGGGCGACCCTAGTGGTGCGTCGCGAGATTGGCGACGTCGCCGATTCCCCGCGATGAACGGAGTGACTGCCGGGTCCGCCGACGCAATCACTCTGTCGGTGGCCACCAGGATCTGCCCATGGAAGGCCAACAAGAGCTGCCTGCCTTTGGCTATCTCGTCTCGCAGCGCGGTCAGGGTCGGAACCGGCCACTCGCTCGCCGTCGCCACCACGTCGCCGAGTACGCGCGGTCGGAGGGCGAGGCACGGGTCGCACGCTTCAGGCAACGTCGCGTGCCTCTCGTGCCGTTCGGGCGGCGGCGATGCCACGCGATTACCGAGTTCGCGCGAACGGCACTTCCGGGCGCCCACGAGCTGATCCTTCGCGGCCGACACCGCCTGCCATCGAGTGTTTGGGGGGGGTGCTCGTAGGACGACCACAACTCCTTCAGGATTCCAGCCCGCCGTTTCCCGCGGGAAATCCGAGGCCGCCCCACCACCTTCCGCCCGCTCCCGTCGCCGTCGTTCGGCGACCTTCAGCCAGAGGGTGGAAGGCGCACCAACCGGCAGTTCGGGTCGCCGTCTCGCCGTGGGGGCTACGTTCCCAAGTGGGAACCAGACCTGAGGAACGAGCGTCGAATGGGCATGTTGCGATCCGTTGTTGCAGCCTCAGTCCTCGCGGTGAGCGCTGTCGGATGCTCTGATGCACCCGAGGAAGCCTCGCCTTCCACGGTGATCACGACCGCGCCCACGGAACCGTCGACGACGCTCTGTGACGGCCCAGCACCGGCCGTTCAGTTGATCGCCGCGGATGTCGCAATCGACATGGAACTCGTCTCGATCAGTCGATCGTGCGGCTACGACGGCGACGGCGCAGCGATGTTCGATCCGGCCTACCGGCCGGCTTCCTCGACAGTTGCGACAAGACGACTCGACGTCGTGGGCGTTCCAGACTCTGCGGAGATCAAGGTCGACATCCGGACGCTGAAGTCCGGCACATCGGTCGCCAACATCCAGCCCGGCACTCTCCTCGAACCGGGCGCTGACGGCAGCTACTCCATAGAGGTCCCTGGTGACAGCTGCTTGCTCGTACACCTGGAGTGGACGACAGCGGACGACCGAGGACGTCATGCAGCTCTGATCCAGACGAACGACGCTGGATGCTGACGAGCCGATTCGCCGATCGGTGCCTGCCGATTTCCCGCGGGAAATCCACGATGCAGACAGATCCAGGCAGCTCTGGACGGTATCGAACTGATACCATGCACTCATGGCCATGACCCTTCGGCTGACGGACAACGAACAAGATGCCCTGCGCGAGCGCGCCGAGGCAGAGGGCATTTCGATGCAGGAAGCGGCCAGGCGCGCCGTGCGCGAGTTCGTGGCTCGGGGCCAGCACCGCGACCGCGTCTCCTCGGCAGCCGCGCTCGTGATGGACCGCCACGCCGACGCGCTGCGCCGTCTCGGCGAATGAACGATCCGGTCGAGTACCTCGACCTCGACGACCTGATCGACCTCGCAATCGCGCTGCTCGGCGATCCGCCACCGATCCGCGATGCAGGCCTCCTCGGATCAGCCGCAGCCCGACCCCAGGCAACGGCATTCGGACACGACGCATACCCGGACGTCATCACGAAGGCAGCAGCGCTACTGCAATCGATCGTCAACAACCACTCCCTCATTGACGGCAACAAGCGCCTCGGCTGGCTCGCCGCAGCCGTGTTCCTCGAACTCAACGGATTCAACGCGTCCACGATCTCCAACGACGACGTCTACGACCTCGTCATCTGGATCGCCTCGACCAACCCGTCCCTCGAGGACATCACGACCCGACTCTCACGACTCCTCGCACGTCGCCGTCGACGCTGACTTCGCCGCGCCCCATCGGCAGATCCGGCGCGGGCATTGACGTGTTGTGCGCTCTGGAGCGCCCAGCGCTCCACAGCGCACACGACGTCGGGCCGACCATGGTCAGGTAACGCGGATTGCCCTGATGGCGCTCGAGCGCACGGCAGCGGAGCGTGCAGATCACCTGATCTGCACTCGCCCCCGCGAGACGGCAACTGCTGGCGTGGCCTTCGGTGTGAGCTTTCGCAGTGGGTGCGATCAGGCAATGGTTCACGCCGTCCCTTCGGGCACCGAGTCGGCGCGAGACTTGTGATGTCACTGCTCTTCTGACGTTGGCCGGTATCGAGGTCGCGACAGCCGACACGATCACTTCGGCGACACACCACAAGGGGAGCGCCGGTGGCGAGGGTGACGCCATCGCGATCCGAGCGACGTCGTGCGGCGCCGGTCGCACGGTCGATCAGACTGCGCACTCCGAGTCGCCGACCTCGGCCACGAACGGGCCGGTCTCGTCGAAGTCGCTGTAGAACTCGGGCGACTCGTCGAAGGTGGGGAACACGTCGAGATCCTTCAGCGATGCGCCGATGACGCTGGCGCCGCCGGCACGGTCCATCCACACTCGAAAGCTCTCGCCGGCAGTGCGCTCGTCGGCGAACTGGCGCACCACGCGCACGACCGCCTGTGGCGCGTTCTTCGCCGGCAGCCGTGTGGCCTTCTCGCCGAAGTGGATCTGCTCCTGGCCGACGTAGCCGCCGAGCAGCATCTGATACCCCGGCGCCGACCTGCCGTGAGCGCGGCGCTCGGCACCGAAGAAGCCGATGTCGCTGGCATGGTGCTGACCGCAGCTGTTGGTGCAGCCCGAGATGTTGATGCGCACGCCACCCACCTCGGCCAGCCCCTCGTCTTCGAGCGCATCGCCGATGGCCTTGGCCAGACCCCGCGACTGGGTGACGGCGATGTTGCACGTGTCGGCACCCGGGCAGGCAACGACGTCACGGGCCAGTTCGGCACCGGGTCGGGCCATCCCGATCACGTCGAGACGGGCGTACAGCGTGGGCAACTGGGATTCGGTGAGGCCACGGAACACGACGTTCTGGCGGTTGCTGAGGCGCACGTCAGCTCCGAGCTCGCGCTGGATGGCGGCCAGCGACCGGAACTGAGACGCGGTGATGTCGCCCAGCGCTGCGTAGGCGACCGCCGACACGGTGCCGTTGGCGGTGCCGCGCACGACGCCCGTCGCGACCCAGCGTCCATACGGATCGCGAGGCGTGAGGTTGACCGCGACGCCCTGGCCGACCGCGGTCGCGGCGACGGTGGTGCTTCGGCCCGCCGGTGCGTCGCCGGCCTTGGCCACGATCGCAGGGATGCCGCCCGGCCACGACGACGAGGCAGGCAGGGTGTGGCGGATCTTGAGCACACGACGACGTACCTCGTCGATGCCGAGCTGGTCGACGACCCACTTGAGGCGGGCGCGCAGCTTGTTGTCGCGGTTGCCGGTCTGGTCGAACAGACGCAGGATCGCTTCGATGGTGGGCAACAGGTCCTCGCGGGACGTGAAGTCCTCGAGCGCCAGCGCCGGGTGCGGGGTCGCGCCGAGCCCGCCGGCGATGTACACACGGAAGCCCTGTTCGACGGTGCCGTCGGGGAGGGTACGGGCGGTGGCGATCACCCCGGCGTCGTTGAACATCGCCTGGCCGCAGTCGGTGCTGCAGCCCGAGAAGTTGATCTTGAACTTGCGCGGCAGCCGCTGGCCGAGTGGGTTGCGGACGAAGTGCTCGAAGGCTGCCTCGGCCCACGGTGTGACGTCG